>JAJYAE010000308.1 GCA_021779695.1 Acidobacteriota bacterium
CGCGCCAACGGCCGCCGCAAGGTGACCTGCATGACCAAAGACAACATCATGAAGAAGACCGATGGACTCTTCCATCAAGTTTTTGATGAAGTCGCCGCGCAGTATCCGGATGTTGCAAACGAACACATGATCATCGACATCGGCGCAGCGCGCCTGGCAGACACCCCTGAGATGTTTGACGTGATTGTCACCCTCAATCTCTATGGAGACATCATCTCTGACATCGCCGCGCAGGTTGCCGGCTCCGTCGGACTGGCTCCCTCTGCCAACATCGGGGAACATGCGGCAATGTTCGAAGCGATCCACGGCTCCGCGCCGCAAATCGCTGGACAGGGAATCGCAAATCCCTCCGGTCTGCTGCTCTCCGCCGTCATGATGCTGGTGCATGTTGGCCAGCCACAGGTGGCCGAGAAGATTCACAATGCGTGGCTGCGAACAATTGAAGAGGGCATCCATACGGCAGACATTTATGCGGAAACGATCAGTTCTGGCAGGGTGGGCACCGAAGCGTTCGCCGATGCGGTCATTGAGCGCCTTGGACTTCAACCCCGTATGCTGGCTGCCGTTCACTACGGTGCCGAACAGGCGAAATCGCGGTCGGAAGGGATCTGCTATACACGTCCGAGCGCAGCCGAAAAGCAACTGGTGGGCGTGGATGTCTTTCTGGACTGGCGGGGATCCAATCCCGACGAGTTGGGCGAGAGACTGCGCGCAGCAGGGTCAGCCGATCTCTCACTCAGCATGATCACCAATCGCGGCGTGAAGGTCTGGCCCAACGGCATGCCGGAGACCTTCTGCACCGACCATTGGCGCTGCCGCTTTCACGCCCCCGCGGACACCCGCACTGCTCCGCAGGAGATTCTGGGTCTGCTCGGCCGCGTGCATGCGCTCGGCTTCGACTTCATCAAGACCGAGAACCTCTACACATTCGACGGCAAGGCTGGATACTCACTGGGCCAGGGGCAGTAGAGATCGGATGCTCGGGGTCTGCTACCATAGCGCGGAATGCTCAAGCGCGGTGGCAGGCCCTGAGGCCGCATTCAGCGCAACCCCTAGGATGGCCAGAATGGAGCTTGGCAAGAGATGTATTGGCACAGTCGTTGCCCTGTTGATTGGTTCAATTCCCGCTTTCACGCAGACCGTTGACACCATCGACCCTGCGATCAGGAGCCGCGTAGACCGCATCGCCGCACAGGTTCTCCGGCAGACCGGCGTGCCGTCCGCTTCCATCGCTATCGTCGATCACGGCAAGCTAGCCTATACTCACGCTTACGGCTTGTCGCGGCTGCAGCCCCCCACACCGGCCACGCCCGCGATGCGCTACTCCATCGGCTCCATCTCCAAGCAGTTCACAGCCGCGGCAATCCTGCTCCTGCAACAGCAAGGCAAGCTCTCGCTCGATGATGTGGTCGGCAAATACGTGCCAGGTCTCACCCGCGGAGATGAAGTCACCATCCGCCAGATTCTCTCGCACACCTCCGGCTACCAGGACTTTTGGCCCGAAGACTACGTCATGACTCCGATGCTGGAGCCCACCACGGCCGGGCAGATCCTGGACAAGTGGGCCAAAAAGCCGCTCGATTTTGAGCCCGGCACGCAATGGCAGTACTCGAATACGAATTACGTCATCGCCGGCGCCATTGTCGAAAAGGTCAGCGGCCAGAGGCTGATGGACTTTCTCGATGAACACATTTTTCATCCACTGGGGATGCGCTCGGTGTGGAACTCCGACGAAGCCAGCCTCACACGCACTGATGCCACCGCCTACTATCGCCACGCCCTTGGGCCACTGCGCGTTGCACCCAAAGAAGGCCGTGGCTGGATGTTTGCGGCCGGTGAGCTCGCCATGACAGCACACGACCTTGGCCTGTGGGACGCCAGCTTGCTGGCTAGGTCCGTACTTGAGCCACAAAGCTACAACCAGATGTTCACCGATGTGAAACTGAAGAATGGCAAAGAGACTCACTACGGTCTTGGCGTCCAGGTGACAACCCTTGACGGGCATCGCGCGATTGAGCACTCCGGCGAGGTCTCAGGATTCGTTTCGGACAACGTTGTGATGATCGATGACGGCGTGGCCGTGGCCGTTCTCACGAATCAGGATGCCGTGGGTGCCGCTAGCACGATAGCCCGCCTGGCGGTCCCGGTCATCGCCGGCTATCCCCTGACCGCGTCGGAACAGCAGGCTCTCGACATCTACCACGGCCTGCAGCACGGAACCATTGACCGAAGCCTGCTCGCGCCCAACCTGAGCGATTACTTCACGACGCAGGCCCTGGCGGATTTTCAATCAAGCCTTGCGCCACTGGGTGAGCCAATGAACTTTAAGCAGGTGGGCGAGCAGTTGCGCGGCGGCATGACCTTCCGCGCCTTCCGCATTACTTATCCTGATCGGCAGCTGATTTTGACAACCTATGCGTATCCGAACGGCAAGCTCGAGCAGTATCTTGTCGCTCCTTCGGAATAGGCGAACTCCAGCTCTACTTTGTGGCGGCCCAAAAGCTAGCGCCATCTGGTTCGGCCGGCTCCTGGCCAGGAGGCCCCTTACGATTTTTCGATACACTAAAGCTTAACTTATGTTTGAAAATCTCACAGACAAGCTCCAGCGTGCCTTCAAGACCCTCCGGGGCCAGGGCACGCTCACTGAAGAAAACATCGTCGAGGCCCTCCGCGAGATTCGAGTGGCCCTGCTGGAAGCCGACGTCAACCTGAACGTCGTCCGCGACCTCGTCGAACATATCCGGGCCAAGGCCGTGGGCGCTGAGGTGATGACGGCGCTCTCGCCATCCGAGCAGGTCATCAAGATTGTGCGCGATGAGCTGATCGAGTTGCTTGGCCGCGACACGGCGCGCTTCAAATTTGCCTCGCAGCCGCCCACTGTCATTCTGATGGCCGGCCTGCAGGGCTCCGGCAAAACGACCACCAGCGGCAAGCTGGCCGCTTGGCTCAAGAAGGGCGGCCATCGTCCCATGCTCGTCTCAGTCGACGTCTACCGGCCGGCCGCGCGCGAGCAGTTGAAGGTCGTCGCCAAATCTATCGAGGCCCGTCTGTATGAGGGTGATCTGAAAGGCGAGACTGCCGGGCCGAAACTTGTCGAGCGGCTCGCCAGCGAAGCCCGCCGCGAAGCCCGCAACATGGGCTGCGACACGCTCATCGTGGACACCGCAGGCCGCCTGCACATCGACGAAGAGTTGATGACAGAGATGGAGCAGTTGAAGAAGCTGCTCAACCCGCAGGAGATTCTCTTCGTCGCCGACTCCATGACCGGCCAGGACGCCGTCAACTCCGCGCTCGACTTTCACACGCGCCTTGGATTGACCGGCATCATCCTCACCAAGATGGACGGCGACGCGCGTGGCGGCGCGGCGCTCTCGATTCGCCACGTCACCGGCCAGCCGATCAAATTCATCGGCGTGGGCGAAAAGCCCGATGCCTTCGAACCGTTCCATCCCGACCGCATCGTGAGCCGCATCCTCGGCATGGGCGACATGCTCTCGCTCATCGAAAAGGCCGAGGAGAAGCTCAACCGCAAGAAGTCAGAAGAGTTCGCGAAGAAGGCGCTGCTCGGCGACGGCTTCTCGCTCGAGGACTTCCGCGAGCAGCTGCGCCAGATCAAGAAGCTCGGCTCCATGGAAAGCATTTTGAAGATGATGCCCTCCGTCGGTCCCTTCGCGGGCATGCAGCAGGCGGCCAAAAATGTGGACGAAAAGCAATTCGTGCGCCTTGAGGCCATCATCAACTCCATGACGCCCAAAGAGCGGCTGAACCACGAGATCATCTCCGGCTCGCGCCGCAAGCGCATTGCCGCCGGATCCGGTACGAGCGTGCAGGACGTCAACCAGCTCCTGCGCCAGTACGCGCAGATGGCGCGCATGTTCAAGCAGATGGGCAAAGGCGGTCTTGCAAAATCGATGATGCGCGGCGGCATGGGTGCACTGGGCATGGGCGGCCGGCAGAAATTCGGGCGATAGAGAATGAACCTCCTCCAGGACCAACTCGACGCGATCACGGCCAACACCCGCCAACTGGTGCAGGCCGAACGGCTGGCCATCAGCGAGCGCTCTGTCGAAGAACTCTTCGCCACGGGCATCGAGGAACACATCCTGCCCGCAGGCGCCACGGCGCCCGAGTTCACGCTGCGAGACTCCAGCAACAAGCCCGTCCGCAGCGCAGACCTGCTCGCGCTCGGCCCGCTGGTCATCAAGTTCTTTCGTGGGCGCTGGTGCCCTTATTGCATGACGGAACTGGAGGCGTGGCGCGACCTCTATGGCCAGATCCGCGAGCACGGTGCGCTGATGGTCGCCGTGAGCCCGCAAACACAGCGCCAGAGTGACTTCATGGTGGGCCAGCACGGACTGCCCTTCCCCGTCCTGCACGACGCGGGCAACGCGCTCGCCGCGCAGTTCGGCCTGGTCTACACCGTGCCCGACTATATGCGCGAGTACTACCGCTCAATTCTCGTCAATATCCCCTTTGTGAACGGTGATGAAAGCTGGCAGCTTCCGCTCCCCGCGACCTACGTCATCGGCCGCGACCGCAGGGTCCTCTTCGCAGAGGCGCATGCCGATTTCCGCGTCCGCCCCGAGCCGGAAGAAGCGCTGGCCACCGCGCTGGCTCTGCATGGGCGGTAACATTCAGCGTGAAGTTTTCAGGTCTGTCCCGTTTGGTTCCGTCTGCTTGCCTTGGGGCTTTTGGTACTGCAGGTTAAGAATTCCAAGTTGATAGCCGCTCTCATCTGGATACTTGAGTGAACTGCTGTCCTTGGGCGGCTTCTTGGCCATTGCAATGCGCCACGCCTCTGGCGCCTGCCACGGGTCATAGCCGGCATCGGCCACAAGAGACAAGGCAATGCGCCATCGTTGTTGCTCGAGTTGGATCGCTTCACTGTGCGCGGCATCAAGCTCAAGTAGTCCGAGGCCTGTGAAAAGGAACCCTGGGTTCAGAGCATTCGCGACACCTTCAAATGCCAGGACCTTTGAGGATGCAGTTGGACTTTGCAGAAGCAGCGCCACACCGTCGGCCATGAACGCCGCTAGTTCATCGTCATTTTGCAATCTCTCTGCAATGTGGCGAGGAACAAGGACAAGCCCTTCGGATGTGGCGACTGGCGTATCCACCGTTGGCGCGTCCACCGCAAAGAATCGGAAATTCAGTTTCGATGGATCACTGCTGGGCAGCGCCTTTTGATACGCGGGCACGATTCGGTCGCCAACAAGCTGAATTCGTCCCTGCAACGCGCGATTCGCAGGAATCTTGTGCGATCTCTTCGTCAGTCCCAGATGTACCTTGCCA
>JAJYAE010000034.1 GCA_021779695.1 Acidobacteriota bacterium
GTGGGCCACGATTACGGTGAAACAAAAAATGCGGCCCACATCAGAGCGGAATCCCGGCCCACATCACACTGGAATCAGCGGCCCACATGCAATGGAATCCCCGGCCCACATGAACCGGAATACGCATCTATGCAAGGCCGTGTGTTATGCCGCCGCGTAGCAATGCCTCAGGGTCGGATCAATTGACTCTCGCGCCACCTGTCTCAATGTTGTTGACACGCTCCGGTAGCTTGACTGATACCACGCCATTACCTTCCCGGACGGAATAAAACCGGTTGGCAGCCAAATGCATCAGCGTCTCTACACTTCCGTCCGGCCATAGGACTTCTACTTTGTCCACGATTTGATGGCCTCCTAGCCCAAAGTGCACGCGAAGATCGTTCTGTGATAAGTAGCTACCGCCGCTGAGGACCTCCCCGAGCTGCACGAGGTTACCCGCGATCACGCGCACCCGCGCATTCAGAGCCAGACGATTGCACTGAACACCCTCAAGCTGAAAGCTGATCCAATGATTTTGCGCTCCGCCTTCCGGGCGTAAAATCATCGGTTGTCCCTTCAGATTCTCGACAACCGCTTCAAGCTTTCCGTCGTTAAACAAGTCGCCGATGGCCATCCCGCGGCTCACTTGCGGAGTGCGGATCGCAGATCCCGCCTCTTTGCTAATGTCCTTGAAGGCTCCGTTGCGCTGATTGACGAACAGCAACTTTGGCTCGAGGTACTTCAGGCTCGAATTAAATTGATCGACTTGTGGATACACGTGTCCATTGACCAGTAAGATGTCCAGCCAGCCATCGTTATCGAAATCTACAAAGGCATCACCCCAACCAACATAGCCTCGCGTGCCCCTGCCTATTCCAGACGGGACAGACACGTCGGTAAAGTTCATTCCGCCGTCATTGCGATAGAACGCGGCGTATTCGCTGTCAAAGTGGGAGATCAGGATAGACATGCGCCCCGTATGCAGATAGTCGCCCACGGCAATGCCCATATTCGCTTGCCTTGCTCCGCTGTCGCTCAATCCCACACCGGACGTGAAGCCCACATCCTCGAAGATACCCCGCCCGTTGCCCTGATAAAGGTAGTTCGGCTGGCTATCATTGGCTACCAACAGATCAAGCTTGCCTCTGTTGCCAAAGTCCGACCAGAGTGCCGTCAGACCGTACCGTCGCTCTTCATCGCCCACGCCCGCTCGTCTGGATACATCTGTGAACATTCCATTGCGGTCGTTGTGATAGAGGTTGTCCGGAGATCCTTTGAGCCCGCGCGGCCCGCATTGAACATCGATGCCCATGTACTTACATGTCTCGCTAGAGCCGAATTCAGCCATGTCGTGAAGGTCAAAATCTACATAATGGGAGACAAACAGGTCAGCCCAACCATCTTTGTCGTAATCTCCAAAGGCCGCGCCTGTGGCCCATGAGTGGTCACCGCCGAGTCCGGCAGCCTGAGTAACATCGGTAAATGTGCCGTCACCGTTATTGCGATACAGAACAACTCCGCCAAAGCATGTCACCAATAGATCTGGCCAGCCGTCGTTGTTGTAATCTCCAACAACGGCACCCATGGCCCAGCACGGATATCCAACACCGGCCTTGTCCGTGACATCGGTAAACGTTCCGTCTCGGTTGTTGTGATAGAGTGCACTCCGTGCCTTCTGTCCGTGGAGCGCCATTTCCACACTTTGTGCATTCGTGAAATATATGTCAGGCCAGCCGTCGCGATCATAATCAATCAGCGCAACGCCCCCGCTCATCGATTCGACAATGAATTTCTGCTCCGGACTGGATAAGTGTTCAAACTGAATTCCAGTTGAGGCAGTGATGTCAACCAGTTCCGGATAGCTTGCGGCGGACTCGTTATCAGCCTTTGATACTGCGCTCGAATGTCCCGGCCGCGGCTGCCGCGAAGGGGAGGACTTCGCCTGCGCCCAGCTTGCTTGAGAGGCAGCCACTAAGAGGAATAGAGCGGCAACGCCTGCAAATCCAAGGCCTGGATTTGGTGTACCGATCTTGACCATCGAGCTTCGCAGTTTGCAAACAATGCTCATTTCACTCTTCAGTGCGACGTCCGGACTGGTAGTCGCTTACTTTATTTTGCGCCGGCTGCGACGCAGCGCGAGAGGTCGCAGTCCGCCGCGTTGGCAATATCTTGCAAGGCCACCGGGGATGGATCCATGCCGCAAGCGTTTCGAACGTCCTTCACGGAGCTCGTTAGCTCTAGGATCGTTGCAAACGTCAAACATCCGATTCGTCAGTAGGCATATCACAGTTGCTATGCACTGCGACCGGCGAATGGGATGGCAGAGCCATCCAGTTGACTCATCTTGAAGTTAAAAAACACCTGTAAGTTCAAGGACGTTGATCGAGTACGGTTCAAAGCTGTATTCAAATCGAGGTCCACCAAGATGAATTGCGCGCTCAACCGGCACAACGGCATCGGGATGGGCAATCGAGTTGGTCGCGTCGGGTGATTTGCCGCTCATAGTTATCAAGGTAGCCTCAGGCTTGACGCTGGTCAAACCGTCGAGCGCAATACTGATATGCTTTTCATCCGAGGTTGCGTTTACAAGCTTGATGAACAGCTTATGCTGTCTTTCATCGCGCGTAACCGAGGCATAGAGGCGCGTAGTTGCCCCGGACAGTTTCGAGGCAACGACTTCAGTCCCGAGGTGATTGGCAAACATTACCTGCGCCCAATAACTTGGCGAGCCGTAACTGGAGAGGGCATCGTAGCCAATTAGATCCGACTCCCACTGCATACCGCCTGGGTTGACGTTGACAAACAGCGGCGCATAACTCGCCATAATCACAATGTCACTGTTACGTTCCATGCCGGTCATCCACGCTGCATCGCCGAGCGCAGCCTGGAGATTGGGGGTCGGCTCGCCCTCGCGCGTGGCCCATTCGCCAACAAATATCTTTGGGCCGCTACGGTCAGCGTTATCGTAATGATTCGCGTCTGATAGCGACTTCTCGGCCGACATATAGAAGTGCTCGTCCAAAACGTCGGGCTTGACGCTCTTGACGGGCGCCGTCGCAATCAACTGCAGTTGAGGATAGTGCTGTTTGATCTCTTTGTAGTATTGCGCATAGCGACCGTCATAAGATCCTGATCGGTCGAACCAGTCTTCGTTACCGATCTCGACGTAATGCAGAGGGAACGGTGCCGGATGGCCGTCTTTTGCCCGCTCCGCGCCCCACTTTGTGCTGGTGTCGCCGGTAACATATTGAATCTCATCGAGTGCATCGTCAATGTAAGGCGCAAGCAGCGGGCCGGGCTCTACATGCTCCTGCATCATCGAGTAGCCTGCGTACACCGCCAATACAGGCTCGATCTTCAGATCTTCGCACCACTCCAGAAATTCGAGAAGCCCCATACCGTCCGACGAGCGATACCGCCAGGGACTAGGGTGCGTGGGGCGATCAACCAGCGGTCCAATGGTTTTCTTCCACTCATAACGCTCCGAAATATGATTGCCTTCCAAATAGTTCCCACCGGGCAAACGAAGGAATGCGGGGTGCATAGCAGCAAGCATCTTCATCAAGTCGATGCGATTCCCGTTTGGCCGATTGTGATAGGTGGGTGGAAAAAGCGAGACGAGATCGAGCCACAAGGTCGCCGGGCGCGGAATTGTCAGGAGCAGGTGATTGTTGTCGGAGACGGACACCTGCCCCGTCTTGAGCGTGAATGTGATTTGCTTCCATTCCCCAGTTAATCCCCTTACGGTCGTACTCGCAGCGGTTGCGCCCGACTGATCATTGACGAGGCTTACGGTGACGGGGACTCCAGGAGTATCAGTTTTCGCATAAAAGGATCCTGTATAGACAGTCTGCGGGCGCACGGCGATACCCCAGAAGCCATCATTTTGTATGCCGGCAGGCGCAGTCTCGGATGCAGCGGACACGCTCAACTTGAGACTGCGCGGTAGTGCAGCGCTCGGTCCGGAACTTTCGTCAACAGAGATGTCTACCATAGAATCTCCGCGCGCAACCTGTGTCCAATGGAAAAGAGGACGCCTTCCGGGGCCGATCGTGCGGTCGCGAACCAACTCGGCATAGAGGCCGCCGTCATAGGAAAAGTTGATCTCCTCGGTCATCAGACCGTACAGCATCGAACTCACCTTAGCGGTAGGCTGGTTGACTTGAATGGCAAGCGAGGGTACTTGCGCCAAGAGCCCAACGGGAGCTCCAAGCAGGCTGAGAATAACGAGGGGGGAGAACCGTTTCCGCATGGGAGGCCATGGTATTTGACGGCGCGGGCTCAGTGCAAGAGAAAATAACGTTTACTCAAGCGTGTGCTCGAGGTTGTGCAACTATTGCCCAAGCCGGGGACGCACCTCGATGAGAGCGCTTCCGTCTGTTTTCTGTTCAGGATGCCGGGCGATATAGACATTCGGCGAACATGGCGCACAGGCACGTCACATAAGATGTACATCGCTCATTCAGAGGAAATTACAATCATCACCCCTGCGGCAAGGCCGGTGCGCCTGTCCTGAGTTATCGGATTGCGACTGGTCCTGTTCGGACCAGGATCAGGCACGGATCGACTGTGTTGCATATAGATAGGAGTGGGGGCCATCTTGACAACCGGCCTTCTTCGGCGTAGTTGGTGAATAGTTTATAGAAAAGGTTTTCCTGGGTTCTCGTTGAGAATGCCAGTTAAAAACCCCGGAACGACTCGGGCAGAGGCGAGGTGCTGCGGAGACAGCAGGGAAGGATAGTGGGGTTAAGAAGGTACCTGAATTCGAGCCTGATTGTGGACGCCACACTGCCGCGCGCCTCGCAACATCCTGCAGCGCGCGTGAGGATCTCTCTGCGGATCAGTAACCTGCTTGTTCGAGACGACGAAGTGGGGGGCTGAATTGCGTTTGGCTCGGACACCAGGTTCTCGATGGCGGTGTTCTAGGTGAGGTTCTATGAGTTGTCGAAAAGGTACATTCGCGACGGTCACGGGGATTGGCGCATTGCTATTCGGCGGATTGGGAATACAAACTGCCTCAGCTCAAACACATTCATCGAGTTCACACATCTTTGCGCTTTCCGGCGATTACGAGGGTGCGCATGATCCCTCCGTGATCAAGGCTGGCGATACCTGGTACGTATTTACTACAGGGCTCGCGCCACTTGGTCACATGGCGATCCGCTGCTCGAAGGACCTGCAGGTGTGGAAACTCTGCGGTCAGGTTCTTCGTGAGATTCCAAAATGGATTCGCATGGAGAGCCCAGGCACAAGAGAACTTTGGGCACCCGATATCTCTTACTTCAACGGTCGGTACCACCTCTATTACGCTTATTCACTCTTCGGAAAGAATACCTCGGGAATTGCGCTCCTGACGAACAAGACGTTGGATATGACCAGCCCCGACTACAAATGGGTTGACGAGGGATTGGTGCTGCGATCGCGCGCGCAGGACAACTTCAACGCTATTGATCCAAACCTGGTGGTCGAGACCAATGGGCTAGCGTGGCTAGCCTTTGGCAGCTTCTGGAGCGGCATCAAGATGCGACGGATCGATGTCGTGACCGGGAAGCTCTCCGCAGAGGACACGCATCTCTATCCTCTGGCGAGCCGCGAGCGCCCTCAGAATGCCTCAGCCGGGTCGCCGGATCTGCCTGCTGACTGGGAAGCCGTGGAAGCGCCGTTCATCATTCGCTACGACAGCTTCTACTACCTGTTTGTCTCGTGGGACCTGTGCTGCCGCGGGGCGAAAAGCAGTTACCGCACCATGGTGGGGCGCTCGCGTTCGGTCACTGGCCCCTATTTAGACGCTACGGGCAAGGCAATGCTGAAAGGTGGCGGTACGCCGGTCCTGGTGGGAAATCGTCGATGGGTTGGACCTGGAGGTGCGTCGCTCTATACGGAAGGTGACCAAACGATCATGGTCTTCCATGCATATGACGCATTTACCGGAAAATCGGCGCTCCAAGTCTCCACAGTAAGCTGGCAGGATGGATGGCCGCAGGTGGGACTCCAGGATGCCGTTCCAAAGGACAAGTAACCGTCGGTACCTTTTCAGACGCAGCGTTCGATTCGCGAACTCATTGATGAGAGTGGTGCGGAGCAGTCAGTCAGCATTCTGCATTGCGATTTGCGAGCACTCGGCGAGAGGGGTAGCATTTTTAGGAGTTCTGCAGCAGGGAATCGCGATGCGGATGTTAGCCTTCAATTTGTTGTTAGCGACGGCTGCTCTGCCGGCGATCGCCGCAAAGCACGTGACCGTGGCGCAGTTGGAACGCGTCATCGCCAGGGAGCGCGACAAGCCGGATGCGAAGTTGGCCCAGCAACTCGCCGGAATGGAACTGACCGAACGACTGAGTGATGCCAAGCTTTCGCGTTGGGAGTCAGAGCTGCCGGGTGCGGAGTCTCGGCGTTCTTTGCTTCTGATATCGGATATGTCAGCATTTCTTGATCCCCCCGCGTCAGAGTTTCCTTCCATTTCCCCTCCCAATCTTGCCGCACAACGCCAGCTGATGGAACTAACTGCGGATTATGCCGTCAAGACGATGCGACAGTTGCCAAATTTTTTTGCGACGCGCGACACGATCCACTTCGAAGATTCTCCGGCAATGCAACTTGACACCGGCCGCGATGTAGATGGAACCTTTACTCCCTTCCAGCCTATTCATCCCGTCAGCAGGTCCAGTGCCACGGTACTCTACCGCAATGGTGGAGAGGTAGTGGGGACAGGAGTGACGACGAGTACAGAATCTCAACAGGACTCCTCTGGGCTGACCACATCAGGAGAATTTGGACCTATCTTTGGCACTGTACTAGGAGATGCCCCCCAAGGGAAATTGGCCTGGAGCCACTGGGAGCAGGGCTCGATGGGCTTGGAGGCGGTGTTCAGTTTTGTGGTGCCGCGAGAAGAGTCGCACTTCGAGGTGAAGTTCTGCTGCGTTCCTTCAGAGAATGGCAGGCGTGTGTTTAAGCGGTTTGTGGGCTATCACGGAGAGATTGCCGTTGATGCTTCGAATGGTTCCATCCTTCGCCTGACGCTAGTTGCGGACCTTACGAAAACTGATCCTTTGGTCAGATCGGACATTATGGTTGCATACGGTCCCGTCGAAATCGGGGACAGAAGTTACATCTGCCCGATCAAGAGCGTCTCCATTTCTCTGGCTCCGGCGCAGACGAAGAAGGTCTTGTTGTTCGAGACCCAAGCGAGCAGCCTCATTCAACAGGAAGGCGAAATGAATCGAGCTCCGCTGCAGACGATGCTGAATGATGTCGTCTTCGGGCAGTATCATCTCTTTCGCACGGATGCGCGCATAGTGGCGGGCGACGACCAGCAATCGGCCGGTAATTCTTCCGCATTCGCAGGGGCGAACCCCACAAACTTGCCTGGAAGCGTCGTGAAAAACGAGGAGCCCGCGATTCCGGGCAGCCATGTGTCGGCTGGTTCTGTGGGAGGAAACTCGGCGGTTGAGCCGGCAACGCTGCCTTCGGCGATCGTTCAAACGCCAAGCCCGCCACCGGCGCCGGTTCTGCCCGAGATCGCTGTGACCGGGCCGGCAGCGCTGCCAGGCACGCTTTCTGTTCCAGACGTCACGCAGAACAGAGCCTTCACCCTGCGCGTAACTACGCGGCTTGTTGACGTGGACGTGGTGGCCCTGGACAGGAAGGGTCATCCTGTCACGGGACTGAGGCCGGAAGACTTCGAGATATATGACAACGGCAGGAGACAGTCCGTGCAATTCTTCACCAGGGCTGGCGGTGCGTCCGTAGTGCAGACTACCGCAGCGCCGGGTCAGCCTGTCTCTTCACCGGGCCAGCTCGTTTTCTCCAATCGTGTGGGAATGACTGCCGATGCGAAGCCTGGCCCTGGAGGTACAGAAGGCAGCGTCACGATTCTGTTGATTGACGCGAACAACTTGGCTTGGGCCGATCTCACGCAAGCCCGAGCGCAGATGCTGAAGTTTTTACAAAAGCTCACGCCCGGCGAGCGCGTTGGAATCTATGTTCAGACTGCGCGCAGATTTCAAATTTTGGTGGAGGCTACAAACGATCGTACCTTGCTAGCTTCTGCGTTGAGTCAATGGATGCCCGATGCGGGAGACCTGGCTCGGGCGCAGCAGGAAGAGCAGCGCAACCGACAGCAATTCGATTGGGTTGAGAACCCTGATGATCTGCAATATGTAAATGGGACCATGAACACTGCACCGGATACAGTCAGTACGATTGATCCGGAAATGCGCGACTTCGGTAGCAATCCGGCTCGCAGCGCCTTGACGATGCTGGTTGGCGTTGCCCGGCATCTTGCCGCGATTCCCGGTCACAAGAACCTGGTGTGGGTCGCGAGTGACAACGTTCTGGCGGACTGGGCCGACATGGCGGCTGGAAGTGACAAGGATAGCCAACACATCGACGACTTCGTCCTGCTCGCACAAGATGAACTGAATGACGCGCACGTCAGCATCTATCCCCTCGACGCGTCGCAGTTGGAGACCATGGCAGTCGATCCCAGTCTCGAAAGCCCCAGCGTAGATCTGTCACCCAGCGTCACTGCACCGCCACAGCACCAGGGCGAGATGGCTGGTCCGGGGCTCGGCCGCTCTGCTACCGAGATGCAGCAGGATATTCACCCAGTTCAGGGCCCTATTCAAGAATTGGCAGAATCCACTGGCGGGCGAGTCCTTCGCCGCAGCAACAAAATTCAAGTGGCCCTCAACGGCGTGGTCCAAGATGGGCGAGCCACATATCTGCTCGGCTTTGTTCCCGACTCACCGGCAGACGACCAGTATCACGCGCTAACTATGCAACTCACCACACGGCGCGACATCAAGCTTCGTTACCGCACCGGCTATCAATCCACGAGGGAACCTACCATTCTGAAGGACCGGTTTCAGCAGGTGATGTGGCAACCGCTCGATGCGAGCGATATCGGACTGAGCGCCCAACCGGCAGCAGCCTCCGAGGGGACTGCTCTCAAACTCAGCATCGCGGCAAGCGACCTCGATCTGAAACAGCAAGGAGGTCTCTGGAGCGATACATTGGATATTTTTCTAGTGCAACGGGATGACACCGGACTGAGTGCCAAAGTGAGCGGCCAGACGTTACGTCTCCTGTTAAAGCCTGCGACTTACAATAGGTTGCTCACCCAGGGAATCGATTTTGACACGTTTGTGCCAGCGGGTCAAAAGGCCGGTTCAGTGCGGATCGTTGTAGTTGATGAAAATTCGGGAAGCATGGGATCGGTAACATTGCCGGGATTAAGACCGCATGGGAATTTGTGAATTTGGAGAGTCCGGATCTCGTACCCTCCCAGGATCAGCGGCGCGAGCGCACACCCTGCGTGAGCAGGCCGTTGAATTGACGCGCAGGCGAGATGATTTTCTCCTGACAATCCTCCAATAATGTCGCGTCTTCGACTTTCCGAGGGCTGTGTTGCATATGATTCGAGTGATCGGCTGCCAAATCTATGGCAATCCATGCGTCCTTCTCCCGGGAAAGGCCACTTCTCGCGCCCGGAACTCGAGGAAATTGTCTCCGATCGCGACTACCTCAGATACCTGAACAGGATCTGGCGGGTGTTCATGCTATAGGGTTCAGCCTGCGGCGCATCCGCCGCGGCAGATTTGGAGGGAATCGGCTATTGACAAATTTGAAGAGTGGGCGTAGAAAATTCGATGTGGAGAAAACGATTGCTGAAGAGGTCGTCTATCATCAGGGAGCTTTGGCGGTAGAGAGTTACTAGCGCCAAGGAAAGGATGAGACCCTATGGCAATCGCTGCCGTGCAGATGAGCGCATGTGTCGCCGGCGCATTTTGCGCGGTGCGGCATGGAACCCGAATTCCCCGGCCGCAATCTCGACGTTGGGTAAGCTGAGCTGTGCTTCGCCATTCTTGAACTGATGTGCTGAATTGGGCAATTTTTGGTCCGATCGTTGTAGTATCTCAAGACGAATCTGCCGGAAGAGATTCTTAACTTCCAGCGAGAAAAGCAAATAAAGAGTGCAAATCTGTTCTGATGATCTGAATCGTATTTCGAGACGATGAATGATCACCAGAGCAGGTTCGGCTGTGCCGTCGTTCCCACGATAGTTACCCCTTGAGAGTTACGACGAAAGGCGGGGGAGGCGATGGGCATCAACGCGAGAAATCGTTTGCTCAGGAGGCAAACTATGAAGCTTTCTTTGGTAAGAGCCGTGCAGATCGCAAGGAGATGCTGGACTGGCAAGCCAGCGCGGAGGCTTGCGGCCATCTGGCTTGCGTCCATTGCGATGTTCGTGATCTTTACAGCAGGGGCATGGGGCCAGGACAATGCAACCATCAACGGAACAGTCACCGATTCCACCGGGGCAGTCGTTCCGAACGCTGCTCTCACACTAATAAACCCATCAACAAGTCAATCCAGGACTACTGTCTCAAACGGCGTAGGAGCCTACCGGTTTGCCAATCTGGGCATCGGTACCTACACGCTGAACAGTACAGCACAGGGTTTTCAGAAATACACCAAGACCGGCATCGTGGTGCATCCCTCTGACACAATTGAAGACAACATCGTTCTCACCATCGGCAGCCAGGCGCAAACAGTCACGGTGGCGGCGGATGCATTGCAAGTTCAATCGGAAACCAGCGAAGTCAGCACGCTGATCAGCGGAACGCAGGTCGAGCAACTCGCGACGAATGGCCGTAACATTACGTCGCTCGCCGCACTCGGCATGGGCGTTGCCAACACCTTGCCGGCTTTCGGAGGCGTCAATGCACTGACATCCTCGAACGCCATCAGCTTCAATGGTACCCGGCAGACCCACAACATCTACCTGCTGGACGGCGCAGAGCAGAATGATCGCGGTTGCGGTGGTTGTTTCATGAACCTGCCTTCGCAGGATGCGATCGCCGAGTTCCAGACCCTCGACAGCAATTACAGCCCGGATTATGGCATCGGGTCCGGCGGAACGATTCTCATGGTACTCAAGTCCGGTACGCATCAGTATCATGGTGAAGTCTATGAGTTCAATCGCAACACGGCGTACGACGCTGCCGATTACTTCAGCAAAACCGTTCCTGAGTTTAAGCTGAACGAACCCGGCGGCAATATTGGCGGTCCCCTCTGGATTCCGCACGTCTACGATGAGGCGCGCAACCGAACCTTCTTCTTTTGGAATGAGGAATGGCGCAAGTTGATCCAGGGAACGCAGCCTTCCGTTCAGAATGCGATTCTGGCGAGCAACTTCCCCACGGCCGGACAAGCCCTGAACTATACGGTTCCGGCGGGTGGTGCTATCCCCATTGTCCCGATCACCACCGACCCGGCCAAACTGGCGCTCTATACGGCGGATGGCTTGACACCGGGAAAGCCCTTCCCTGGCAATGTGATTCCAGCCAACCTGATCGACCAGAATGCGGTTCTTGAGGTCAATGCCGGCACCTTCCCGAAGCCGAATTACAACAATGGCACGCAGTACATCGCGTCAATTCCTCAGCCTACCGATGTGCGGGAGGACGTGCTTCGCATCGACCACAGCATCAACAGCAAATTTCAGTTGATGGGGCACTACCTGCATGATGCGGTCACACAGACCTACTTCCCGCCGCTATGGGGCGACAGCAGTTATCCCACGGTAGGTACGGCCATGACCAATCCGTCTTACACCGCCGTGATCAAGCTGACGCAGACCTACGCACCGAACCTCCTCAACGAGACCGCGCTCCTGTATAGCGGCAACAAGATTACCTTGACACCGGTTGCGGGTGCAGGTGCTTCATTCCTCCAGCCCGCCGGGTGGGCAGCAAAGAGCTTCTTCCCGGTCGGCGACGCTGCGATCAATGACATGCCGGAGATTGATCTACAGGGTGCGCCGCTGAATGTGAACTGGAGTGAAAGCTACTATCCATGGAGAAATGGATACGAAGGCTTTGAGTACAAGGACGATCTGTCCTGGACCAAAGGTCGTCACCAGCTCAAGTTTGGTATAAGCTTCCTGCACGACTACAAAAACCAGCAGTTGCAGGCGAATACGCAAGGAACTGCTGTTTTCAATTCGAGCAACTTTACCGGTGACTCGTATATCAACTTCATGCTCGGCGACGCCAGCAGCTTTACCCAGCTGCAGTTCCTGTACAACAAGCATTGGGTCAACAATAACTATGGGGCGTATTTCAATGACAACTGGCACGTCTCTCCCCAGTTGACTCTCAACATTGGGATGCGGTACGACGGATTGCCGCACGCATTTGAGCGGTACAACGCATTTGCCAATTTCGTACCGGCAGACTATCTCTATGCACTGGGGAATCCGGTTACGGCGGCAGGCACTGTGAATCCCTCGGCGCTCACTACCTTCAACAACCAGCAGTTCTATCTCAACGGCATCCAGTTAGCTGGAGTCAATGGCTTCCCTCGCGGTAACGTCAAGAACTACTACTATACGTTACAGCCCAGAATCGGCTTTGCGTATGACTTCAACGGGAATGGAAAGACGGTTCTCCGCGGCGGATTTGGCATGTTCTATGAGCGCGTTCAGGGGAACGATGTCTACAACGCGGCTCTAAATCCGCCCTTTGCGTTCCAACCATCCGCCACCAACGTGTACTTTTCCAACCCCAACACCAGCGCTCTGACGGGATTGACAACGAGTCAGACCTTCCCTTCCACTATGACGAATCTTCAGTACAACTATCGTCCGCCGGGGACGGCGGAATTCAGCTTGGGCATTCAGCACGAGCTCGCTCCATCTATCATCGCGCAGGTGCAATATGTTGGTTCAATAGGGTGGGACCAGAACGATACCCGTCAGATCAACACCTTGCCGCTGGCCAATGGGAACAACCCATCGAATCCTTATAACCTTCGGCAGGGCGTTGCCAATGGTTCGCTCAACGCAAACCTTTACCGAATTTTTCCCGGTTTCAGCAATATCAACCAGGAGGAGAACGAAACCAATTTCGATTACCACTCCTTCCAGGCAGGGATACGTGCTGAGAATCGCCATGGCCTGACAACCCAGGTGGCTTATACCTGGTCACATAACATCGACGAGGTGAGCAATGACCTCAATGGGTTGTCCAATCCCTTCAACCCGAAGTACGACCGGGGCTCTGACACCTCATTTGACATGCGCCACATCATCAACATCAGCTACGTCTATGCGCTGCCATTCCTTTTGAAGAGCTCGAACTTGGCAGCCCGTGAAATCATCGGAGGATGGTCAATTTCAGGGATCACTTCAGCCCACACCGGAATACCTCAGTACATTCACTATTCCGGTTCGGATGTTGTTGGCCTGGGCTGCTGCTTCACCAACCGTCCTAACCTTGTGTCAAAGGTTACCTATCCCAAAAAGGTCGGGTCCTGGTTTAGCACCAATTCGTTTGCAGATCCAATCGCCCCATGGGCCGGTGGCCCAAACCAGGGCTTTGGCAGTGCTGGGAAAGACGCCGTTGTTGGACCGGGACTCATTAACTGGAACCTATCCCTGTTCAAGACGATTCCTCTCACTGCCCACGAAGGGCCAAGAATTGAACTGCGCTTTGAGACGTTCAATACCTTCAACCACACGAACTACCAGGGCATCGATACCAATAGTCACGACGGAAATTTTGGAACGATCACCAATGACTATGGACCTCGATTGATGGAGTTAGGAGGTAAGTTCGAGTTCTAACCAATCAAGGGGTTTGACTTGGGCGCGGCAGGAAGTCCCTGCCGCGCCTTTTGTTCTCTGCGGCATCCTTAGATGACAACGCATTGCGCGCAGCCTTCCGGTCAAGCGACAATGCCTATGGAGACTTTGGTGAAACAGTTTGCCCAACTTCGACGTGCTATGGCAATGTCCTTGGTCCTGGTGGCGATCGGCTGGCCCCAGCAGCCTGTTGGGGGGCAGAATAATCTTCGCCAGACGGCGCTCGGACTAGAGCAGAGGGGGCAGATTCGCGAAGCCGAGACTACTTGGCGGGCGATCCTTAAGGCCCATCCGTCAGATGCAGAAGCGTATGCACACCTGGGCATCCTTGAAGCACATCAGGAGCACTACGCGGAGGCTGTGCCTCTTTATCGTAAAGCTCTGGCATTGAATCCGGCGATTTCCGGCTTGCGTCTTGATCTTGGCTTATCGCAATTTAAATCCGGGGCACTGAAGGATGCCGTTCAGACCTTCACCCCACTGCTCAAAAGTGAGACCCCTTCTTCGCCAGAGGCACAGCGTCTCACAACTCTGATTGGCTTGGCCCATTACGGACTTGGGGAGTACGCCGCTGCCGTACCTTTTTTGAAGCAGACAACTGCGCTCGATCCAAAGAACCTTCCATTTCGTCTGGTTCTGGCGCACAGTTGCCTGTGGGCCAAGGATTACCAGTGTGTACTCGACGTCTATCACCAGATCCTGACCCTCAATGCGGAATCCGCCGAGGCCGATATGCTGGCTGGCGAGGCATATGACGAAATGAAAAATGATGCGGGGGCTACGGAAGAGTTCCGCGCTGCGGTAAAGGCCGACCCCAGATTGCCCAACGTGCATTTCGGTCTGGGGTACTTGTTGTGGCGCTTGATGCAGTATGACGAAGCCGCCGCACAGTTTAATGCGGAGCTTGTGAATAACCCGGACCATCCTCTTGCACTGACCTATCTCGCAGATAGTGACATTCGTCTGGCGCAGCCAGAACCTGCCCTGCCACTACTCGAGCGAGCAGTTCAAATCGACCCGACGATTGCACTCGCTCATCTCGATTTAGGCATCTTGTATGCCGATAAAGGCCGTAATGCATTTGCTTTGCGCGAATTGAAGGCCGCCGCCAGACTCAACCCAAACGATCAGAATGTCCACTGGCGTCTTGCACGGTTCTACCAGGCAGAAGGGGAGAAGGTCGAAGCAAAGGCTGAATTTGATAAGACTCGTAACCTGCAGAAGGCCGCCGACGAAACGATCTTTAAAAAACTGCACCAGGCCCAATCCAAAGGCAAATCCACAGAAAGAGACAGCGCACCGGTAACCCAGTAAGCCAGAATGTGGAGCATGTTCCGCGCGTAGTTGAAGGTGTGGAGTGGACCCCAAAGGCTGCGGTCACGACGGTGTTCCAGACCGTCCAAGCACCGATCGGTGCCGTCAGCACGCGGCCGCTCTTGAGCAGCTGACGGAAGAGGAAACCGGATTGGATTCCCGCCGCCGCGAGCCAGTCATCGAGTGCGGCCTTGGCTGCATCGGGAATCGGAACCGTTCGCACGCGACCGCGTTTGCCAATCAGGTCGGCAATGACCCAGCGGCCTTCACGTCTCTGCATGTGGCGGGATTCAAGGCGAGCAAGTTCATCCCTCCTTAAAGCGCTGTAGACCAGTACGCTCAGAATCGCAAAATTTCTCCTGCCGATGAGAGTTCCTCGGTCAGGGACACCCAGGAGGCGTTTGGATTCTTCGGGAGTGAGCCAGTTTCCAAGCCGCACTCCGCGCAGTGGGACACCGGGTACAGTCAGAATGCGAGCGGCCTCAACCGGATCGAGCAAGTTGTTGTCCCGCGCCTCGCTGACCAGCTTGCGAATCGCGGAGAGACGAACATTGACCGTAGAAGCGCTTAGGCCCTGGTCGATCATCTGGGCGCGGTACTCCATCAAAAGGGCACGGCAGACAGGACGACTGGTTTCAGCAACGAGCTCGAAGAACTAATTGAAGGCTGCGATATACGCGCGCCTGGTATGCGCAGACACCAACGAGTTCCAGAGCATCCGCCTCAATTCAGACAATGGGTCGGTGGTTTGCGTAGGAAGAAATAGAGACAGAGACATAGATACTCCTCAGCAGGTGCAAAGGGGCGTTCATGTTTCGCGGTACAATTCGGGAACTTGAGAGGAAAGATTCGGGTTAGGAATCAGGGGGAGGATCGACCTGGGATTCCGAGCATCCGGCTGGGACGCAGAGGGGCCCAGCTGGCTTGCAGACTTGGTCAAATCAATGACAAATCGTCGTGGGCCCGGGCCACACGACTCGGGATTAGAGGTCAGCTTGAGCTACTACCGGCCAAGGCAGTTTGGCCACGCCAGTCATTGCGCTCTGGCGGCGCGCCATGCCCGGCTCAATCATCGTCGCCAAAATCCAGGTCGTCCGGTTCTATTCCCCTGGATTTGAGAAACCACGCATAGAGCACGATGGGCCAGAAAACAAGCAGCGCCGGCGAGACCAATAAAGCAAGGAATCTTGTTTGCGGGCGCCAGCGCAGGAAAAAGCAGTCCCGACGCGGCGCCAAAAGAAGCATCGCAAACAGGCAAGTTCCGCATGCAACAAAGCAAACGGCAGCTGCTTGTGCAGGGAAAGGCAACTCGAGAAATAGGTCAAGATCGTTCATCGGGACTCCTTCGCAAAAGCTGAAATCAACGGATGGTAAGCCATCATGGCGGGAGATTCGAGAAAGCATTCACGGGCCGCACTCGACCGGAGAGAATTGGAGCCGGAGCCGGGAGTCGCCCCGGCCCGTTCATCTCTGCCTCTTGTATTCGACCTGGCCGAAGAGTCCCGGTGTCAGAATGGTGTCGGTCCGCTCGACATAGGTGAGGTTCGCGGAGAGGAGAGCTCCCTTCACCTCAAGAGCTCCATCCTTGTAGACCGCTCCCACTCCCGCCTTCTGGCCCGGGCCGATAATGAGGTATTCGTTGCCGTTCCGGGTGACCTGGAACGTATCGTTTGGATTTTTCGTGTTGACCCACTTCCCCAGGAACTCCGATCCCCTGGATGCGCACCCCGTGAGGGCGACGGCACTGAGCAGGCAGATCGAAGTGATGCGAAGGATCAAAGTCTTCATTCATTGTCTCCTGTGTTTGTTTTCGAGCATGATCGTGACCATGCGGGTGGAGGATGATCTTCTGCCGAGGCGTTTGAGGCGGGATGCCCATACCGTGCGTCTCTGCCGGATGGAGCACGCCCGTCTTCGAGATCGTGGTGCGGACCTACAGGATGTAGGAGTTCTCAAAAATCAGCTCCATTTCGCCAGACGGTAGAGTTTCTTCGTCCGGGTTGTAGAGTTCCGGATCCAGGTATTCGCAAGGTTCATCGTGGAGATCTGCCTCGGGATCCTTCGAGAGACAGACACCGGTCGAAAGGTAGGCGCTTCCCTCGTCCAGGATCTCGTTGTAGCGTTTCGCGCCCTCATCACTCCAGAAGTCAAACTCCTGCTCGTCTCCTTGCTCAGGCGCGTCGTCTTCAAGGCCGGCGTTGTCGATTGCCATTCGATCTTCCTCTCCGGGGCATGCGTCGCGAGACCTGCCCACTTCTCAAATTTTCGGAGAGGAACGACTGCAAGGAAGGTGCATGAGTACTTTGGGGTGTTCCTGCGGTGCACATCATTGGACAAAGCGCCGTGTTCAGCCGGGATTGCTTGATGGATGAGTTCGCCGCGGCGTGGCCACCTCGAAGCGCAGGATCACAGCCGCTAACCCGAGAGCCTTCGCAATGGGTAACAGCTTGTTGAGAGGAAGGAGCGTGCGGCCGCATTCCGCTCTGGAAAGGTGACTGCGGGCAATGCAGGTAGCGGCCCGCACAACCAGCTGCGACTGGCAAAGTCCACGGCGATTGCGCAAGGTGCGGAGCAACATGCCAATCCCGCGTGCAAGTTGCTTCTTGTGATCCTCTGAACGGGGATCGAGCAGGGTGCCGATTTCAAGAGTCACGTACTCGAGCCCCAGGGGAGTCTGGCATCTGATGCAAGCGCCGTTCCTCGGATATTGGCGAGCGTTACATCGCGGGCAGGTGACGGTTTCACTGACGCGAAGTGAAGGCAGGAATTTTGGATTCGACATGGCTTTCCTTTGAGCATGGGAGAGGGTTGTCGGATTGAAGAGAACGGATGGGAGTCGGGCAGGTAGGATGCGTGAGGATGGTGCAGAGACTGTGAGGTCTTGCGGTCTTCATTGCTGTTCGCAGGGAGAGGCTACGGCGAAATGTGGTCCGACGATGGTCAGTTGGAGGGGAGCTCTCCGCGTTCCTCAAGGACGGCTTCGAGGTCGAAGTCGCGGGCATCGGGGACATGCGCAGACCGGGACGCTATGCAAGAGAAGTTGGAGGGCGGCACGTATGGCCTGTAGTTTCCAAATAGAATCGATTCCGGCGAGTGGATTCTGTACCCTCCGAGCCACAGCCGGTCGCTGCGTGCGACCGCGTATCCGTAGGCCGCTAACTCGCTTTCGATCTCCTCGTTGATGGAGCCAGGTGGCACGTCCGCGTAGCCGCGTTCGCTCCGTTCAGCCGCGGCGATCAGGTTCAATACTGCACGGTGCATCTTGTTCCTTTCTGTTGTTATCCTGCGGCAGGGAAGACCGCATTCAGGCGTGCGCGATCGGTGTGGATCGGCTCTTTGCCTCTGGCCGTGGGCTGGGAGTTGTTCAGCGCAGCTGGCATGATCCCTCAGATCGAAATTTGAGTCCGGAGCGAGGGAGGATTGCGCGGCTTGGACTTGATTGAGAGTCGATGTAGCGAGGGTGGCGCTGGCCTCTGAGAAGAGGCGATTTCCCGGGACCAGAAATCAGAGGCCGAGACTCGCCGATGCGTTCTCGCGGAACATCTCGCCCGGACGAATGTAGCGGCGCAAAACGCGCCGCGGGCGGTGACGCGTGGTCTTCGCGATGGCGCGTTCGGACGATCCGTTCAACGCTGCTTGCGTCGCCATACCAGCGCGAACGCTGTGCCCGGCGATGTTGGCTGCATTCATGCCGGCCCTCGCCGCGGCGGCTTTGAAAATCGCCGCGATCGAATCGCGATGCAGTCCTGTGGTCGCTACGCGGCCGTGACGATCGACTCCGCGAAAAACCGCGCCCTCAGTGACGTTCGCGGCGGAGAGCCATCTACGCAGCGCTTTGATCGGGCACGTATCTTCGTGTTTGCCAAACGGGATCGCGACCTTGGCGCCGGCCTGCTCCTGATCGGCCTTCGAGCGCGGCACGTTGATCACAAGTCCCGAATCTGCAAAGCACAAATCAGATACAGTCATCGCACAGAGTTCCGAGCGGCGAAACGCGCCCGCGAATCCCGTCAGGATTAAAGCGCGATCGCGCAGACCGAGCAGATTCTTCGGGCACGCGGCAAGAAGACGGCAGATATCGTTCAGCAGCAGCGGGTCTTTGCAGTTCTGCGCGACGCCCAGGGTACGGCGGGCGCCAAGGACTCCGCGCCCACACCTACACCACACTTTTCGGCCTTCTCGTTGTGAGTGGCATGCGTGTAAACGAGGCTGTGAACCTGGACCGGCAGGATGTGGACCTGCTGCACGGCATCCTCACCATCCGACGGACGAAGTTTGGCAAGTCGCAGCATGTGCCCATCCATCCATCGACCGTTGCGGCGCTTCAACAATATGCCCGGAGGAGAGATCGCATTGTACCGATACCAACCGCGGCTTTCTTCGTTTCCGAACGCGGTGTCAGGATTGGCGACTACATGGCGCGCTACACCTTCGCAAAGCTGTCCCAGCAACTCGGTCTGCGCTCTCGGGCGAAAGGGCATGGCCGCGGTCCACGGCTGCATGATATGCGCCATCGATTTGCCGTGCGTACTCTGATCCATTGGTACCGAGCCGGGCTCGATGTCGAGCGGGAACTGCCCAAGCTGGCCACCTATCTCGGCCATGTGCACATCAACGAGACCTACTGGTATCTGGAAGCTGTACCGGAGCTGCTGCAGTTAGCCACGGACCGTATCACAGGCAGGGGAAAGGCGGCGCGCTCGTGATGTCTGCCGGATTTCCCTTCCTTTTGCAATCCTTCTTTACAGACCGGCTCTTTCGGCAACGGCGAGCCAGTCCCCATACCATCGCGTCCTATCGTGATTCCTTTCGTCTCCTCCTGCGGTTCGCTAACCAACGGCTAGGTAAGGCGCCATCCACTCTCACCCTCGATGATCTGACCATTCCCTTTATTGGAGATTTTCTCGACAGTCTGGAAACCGGCCGTAAAAACAGCGCTCGACTCGCAATATCCGCTTGGCCGCCATCCATTCCTTTTTTCGCTACGTCGCTTTGGAAGAACCCAGCCATGCCTTGCTTTGCCAGCGCGTCCTGTCGATACCCGCCAAACGTCACCAACGCCGACCTATCGAATTTCTCCATCGCGAAGAGATCGATGCGTTGGTGGACGCTACCGATACCTCCAATTGGATCGGACGCCGTGATCGGACCATGCTTTTACTCGCAGTGCAGACCGGACTCCGGGTCTCCGAGTTGGTCGGTTTGCGTTGTCAGGATATCGTCTTGGGAACCGGCGCCCACGTGCACTGCCTGGGAAAAGGCAGGAAAGAGCGGTGCACGCCTCTGCGCACAGAAACAGCAAGAATGCTGGACGCATGGCTGCGCCAACGACACGGCCATCCTGAGGATCCGTTGTCTCTTAGTATCCGAGGTGGGAAGCTCAGCCGCGACGCAATCGAGCGTCTCCTCAGAAAACATGCGGCTACTGCAACACGAGCCTGCGCATCACACAAAAGAAAGAAAGTCAGTCCCCATGTGCTGCGACACACAGCAGCAATGGACCTTCTCCAACATGGTGTCGACCGCTCCGTGATTGCTCTCTGGTTGGGGCACGAATCGGTTGAGACCACGCAAATGTATTTGCATGCCCACATGCGACTGAAAGAAAAAGCCCTGTCGCGCACACAGCCGCTCGATGCCCGGCCCGGGCGATATCGTCCCAGCGATAAGCTCCTGGCATTTTTGGAGGCCATCTGATTATGCCGATTCTCAATGCGCCTCGAGCGCCGCCTACGCTTGTTTGGAGTACCAAGTCGGCATGACCACAGAATCGGCATGCTGCCCAAGTTCATGGATAATGGCCGGCTGCGGATTCACAAGCTTTTCCTCCTGGATCACGGCATCAATGCCAGCAGTTGCCGCCGCAACTTCGCACAATTGGTACGCGCCGGGAACTCAAAGTTGGACCGCCTGCGCAATCGTCCCGGCCGGGATTGCGTGACATGTTCTGGACGTCATGCAAGTTCGCCGGTAATCGCACTGCCAGCACGACACTGATCCCAGCCACCAAAACTCCGAATGCAACAATCCAGCAACCCTGCCGGAGTGAGGATGTCACCAAGAATTTAGCTGCAGCTTTCCGCTACCTTAAGGTCGGAGAGCTTCGGCAGGATTGGCAGAACGAGTGAAATCTCGCGGACGTGTTCGCCTTCTGTTCTGTTGATTCGTGCGCCGGCTGCCAGCTAGAACTGTGACAAGCTGCCATCTTGCTTAGGGGATTTCGCCTCGAAAGTGCATGGCCGGACACCCGTCGTGGCCTGGGGGTAGCGGAAGCGCGCGGATAGAGCGGTCCATCCGAACCTCCAAATTCGACATTACCGACTCAATCCTTAGGCTATCCAAGTGGTGGTGACTTGAATGGCAGCGAGAATTTGGGCGGAAATTCTTCTGGATGACTGATGAGCTGCTCTGCGATCAGGGCTGCATCACGGTGGTGTAGGTGGACGGAATTTCGCTGCTGAACGGTGCTGGACTTTTGCAAAAGTATTCGCAAGTCTCTTGCGAATATGCAAGCTGGGGTCAATGGGCGGTGGCTCTTTCGAAACACCGATCGTATGTCTGTCTTTGTTTTGGCAAGTCAAGAATTTTGAATTTCCGAGAGAAAAGCATAAAAGCATCTCGCTATAAGGACGTTGGTTTGTAAGTGCGTTGAGAGTTCCAGTATCCACCGCGCTTGCAATTCGATCATCTGTGCGTGCAGGGAAGGCAGGATTTGTCGTGAGTTGATGCTGTTAGGATCCAGCACGGTCTCGTCCATTTAGAGGTGGTCGGGGCGCTAATCTTTGCCAAGTCAAGGGTCTTTCCCGGACCGCAAAATCATCGAAAAGAGGGGAACGTCCAGATGGCGAGCAAAAATTGATTGTCTGGAGGGGGTATGTCAGCAATCTCGCGAAGTTCGAAGTTCTCGTAAGTCTAAGTAAAATAAGATTATTTCGGAACAGAACAGCTAGGGTTGTAGTTTCAAGATATCCGTACGCAAGACGTACTGTATCCGTACGGATTTCACACAATTTCCGTACGTTTGCTGGGAGCAAACGAGGGAATCGGCCATTCGAACCCTCACGATGAGGGTGTTTTGATTTCCGTGTAAACGTCCGTTCCTCGATACTGGAGGGGAACAGATGGAACTGGATAGAGAGCTTATCGACAAGTTGCTGGCCGGGTACAAGGGTCCGGAGGACCTGATCGGCGAG
>JAJYAE010000309.1 GCA_021779695.1 Acidobacteriota bacterium
GCGCTCCATCGACAAGCCGCCGAGGCCATCTTCGCCAAGGGTCTCGCCTATCGCGACTTCACACCCGCCCACGCCGGGGACGACAATCAGTCCGGTCCGCAGGGTGCATGGCTCTTCAATTCGGGGATGCGTGAACTCTCCCGCGAAGAATCTGACCGCCGCGTCGCCGCCGGTGAGCCCTTTGCACTGCGCTATCGCGTTCCCCGCGGCACGGATCGCGCCCTACGCTTCATCGACGGCGTTTACGGCGAGCAATCGAAAATCGCGGATGAGGTCGAGGACTTCGCCCTTTTGCGCAGTGACGGCATGCCGACTTACCATCTCGCTTCCTGTGTCGACGACGCCGATCTGCGCATCAGTCACATCATTCGTGGACAGGATCACCTCACCAACACCTTCAAGCACCTGCTCATTTTTGAAGCTCTTGAAGCAGAGGCCCCTCACTTTGCTCACCTCCCTCTGCTCGTCGCCCCAGACGGCGCCAAGCTTTCCAAGCGTAAACACGGCCCCGTCGTAAGCGTCACAACCTACCGCGATGCCGGCTTCTTGCCCCAGGCCTTCATCAACTTCCTGTGCCTTCTTGGCTGGTCTCCCAAAAACGACCGCGACTTCCTGACCTTGGACGAGATCCGCGACCTCTTCACCCTCGAGGGCGTGAACCGCGCCAATGCAGTGGTCAACTTCACCGATGCAGATCCCTTCGATCCCAAAGCGGTCTGGCTCAACGCCGAGCATCTGCGCGCCCTCCCCGTCGAAGAACTGAGCGCCATGCTTACACCATTTTTCGAGCAGGCGGGCTTCCATCCCTCCCCGAAAATGGTGGCTGCTGTCACGCCGCTCATTCGCGAACGGATCAAGCTCCTTCGGGATGCCGCGCCCGCCGCCGACTTTTTCTTTCTCTCAGAACTGCCGCCCTATGATCCGGCCGAGCTGATTCCTCAGAAAGGCGACGCTGCACTGGCTGCGCGCGTGCTCCAGCACGCGGAGCAGGTTCTCGCCACGACCACTTTCGAGCACGCTCCTCTGGAATCGGCACTGCGCGAGGCCGCCGCGGCGCTCGGCCTCAAGGCGGGTCCGATGTTCCAGCCGATCCGCGTCGCTGTATGCGGTCGCAAAAACGCACCACCGCTCTTTGAAACCATGGCCGTCCTCGGCCGCGATGTGTGCCTGCCCCGCATCCGCCAGGCAATCGCCAAACTCGCCGCGCTCGCTTAAGCGCAAAATGATGGAGTGAAGGTATCCCTACAATGACCCTCGATCGCTCAGAAGCTCCTGAAACTCCCGCTCTCTCTAATTTCCTTCGCGACATCATTGCTGAAGACGTCCGCACCCGGAAATACGGCGACGCCACTATCCAGACACGCTTTCCTCCCGAGCCAAACGGCTACCTCCACATTGGCCACGCCAAGGCCATCTGCCTCGACTTCGGCCTCGCTGACGAATTCGGAGGCAAGACGAATCTGCGCTTCGACGACACCAATCCCGAAAAAGAAGAGCAGGAATACGTCGACTCCATCCAGCGCGACATCCGCTGGCTCGGCTTCGACTGGGAGGGACTCTGCTTCGCCTCTGACTACTTCGGCCAACTCTACGAGTGGGCACTCCAACTCATCCGCGCCGGGAAAGCCTACGTCGACGACCTCTCCGCCGACCAGATCCGCCAGTATCGCGGCACGCTGACCGAGCCCGGCAAGGAGAGCCCATGGCGCAACCGCTCCGTCGATGAAAATCTCGATCTCTTCCAGCGCATGAAGGCTGGCGAATTCTCTGACGGCTCCCGCGTCCTCCGCGCAAAGATCGACATGGCCTCACCCAACCTCAACATGCGCGATCCGGTCATGTACCGCATCCTCCACGCAACGCATCACCGCACCGGCGATACCTGGTGCATCTATCCCATGTACGACTACGCGCACGGCCAGTCGGACTCCATCGAGCAGGTCACGCACTCCATGTGCTCGCTCGAGTTCGCCGATCATCAGCCTCTCTATCGCTGGTTCATCGAGCAACTGGGCATCTTTCCTTCGCAGCAGATCGAGTTCGACCGGCTCAGCCTTACCTATACCCTGCTGAGCAAACGCAAGCTCCTGCAGCTCGTGAAAGAAGGCTTCGTAAACGGCTGGGACGATCCCCGAATGCCTACGCTCAGCGGTCTGCGCCGCCGCGGCTTCTCGCCTGAGGCACTACGCACCTTCATCAATACAGTGGGCGCATCCCGCACCAATGGCATCGTCGACATCGAAATGCTCGAGCACTTCCAGCGCGATTACCTCAATCGTCGGGCGCGCCGCGCCATGGCCGTTCTGCACCCGCTCAAACTCATTATTGATAACTATCCCGAAAATCAAGTCGAGCACGTCGAAGTGCAGAACAACCCCGAAGACCCCTCCGCTGGTACCCGATTGGTTCCCTTCAGTCGTGAAATCTATATTGAGCAGGACGACT
Organism: Acidobacteriota bacterium; assembly: GCA_021779695.1. The sequence goes on from JAJYAE010000309.1 coordinate 2,446, forward strand.
TCCGCGAACTCCCTCCGCCCAAGTACTACCGACTCTCGCCATGCAAGGAAGTTCGCCTCAGGAACGCCTACTTCGTCACCGCCCACAGCATCGTCAAAGACTCCGCCGGCAACATCGTTGAAGTCCATTGCACCTATGACCCCGCCAGCCGCGGCGGCAACTCGCCCGACGGACGCAAGGTCAAATCCACCATGCATTGGGTCTCGGCTGCACACGCGATCTCCGCTGAAGTGCGACTCTACGACAAGCTCTTCAGCAAGCCCGACCCAAACGATGTACCCGAAGACAAAACTTTTCTCGACAATCTCAATCCCGGCTCGCTCCAGGTCCTCGCCGATGCCAAACTCGAACCCTCGCTCGCCGGCGCAACGGCTGATGACCGCTACCAGTTCGAGCGCGTCGGATACTTCTGCCTGGACTCCGACTCTTCAGACACAAGAAAAGTCTTCAACCGGACACTGCCGTTGAAGGATTCCTGGGCAAAAATTGAAAAGAAAGCGGGCGTCTGAAAAGCGCCCGCTCATCCCTCGACTGTCATTCGGCTTCGCTTGTATGGCGCGCCGCTATCGCGCCTGGACCACAGGCAGCCCCGCAATATTCAAGCGGATTCGATACACGCTCGAGCTCGCGGTGATGTAGAGCGTCTTCCGGTCCGCTCCGCCCCAGGCCACATTCGACGTACGTTCCGGCAGCACAATCGTCGCCAGTGGCTTGCCTTCTGGCGAAAAAATCCACACTCCGCCGGGACCGGCACTGTAGATGTTCCCATCCACATCCACCTTCATCCCATCCGGAGCACCCACCCGCGGATCTGATGTTGCGTCGTACAGCAGCTTTCCATCCGTCAACGTGCCGTCCGGCCGCACCGTATACCGCATCCATATCTTCTTCGGTTCGGAGTTGTCCACGTAGAGATATTTCTCGCCGGGTGAAAACGCAATTCCGTTTGGTCGTGTCAAATCACCCACCAGCAATTGCACCGCCCCCCGATCCGCGGGCGTGCCCGGCTTGTGCTCCAGAGCCCCGTCAATCCGATAGACGCCATTCACCTTCAGTTGCTTTTCCTTGTCCTGGTCGGTCTGCGTCCGCAGTCCGTACGGCGGATCAGTGAAATACAGCGATCCATCTGACCGATACACCAGATCATTCGGACTATTCAACTTTTTGCCCTGATACGCATCTGCAAGCACCGTCTGTGCGCCCTTCGGGCTCACCGACTCAAACCGGTACACATCCCTCTGTGCGTGCCCGGCCACCGTCAGGCGTCCGCGCGCATCCAGTGTCATTCCGTTGGAGCCCGACTCCGGGCCGCCATACGGCTCTTTGCCCAAATAGCCACTCGGCTGCTGGAAAATCGTCACGCCACCGCCGGGGGTCCACACGCGGATGGAGTCGCTTGGAATCTCTGCAAAGAATAGCCGCCCCTTAACCCACACCGGGCCTTCCACCCATTTGAATCCCGTGGCCACTCGTTCGAGCTTTGCATCCTTGGGAATGATTCGGTCCACTGCGGCCGCATCCAGCCGGTCAATCTTCAGCGGAACCACCGTCACCGCGGAAGCCGCATTGGACTGCGCCGGTGCCTCTGCACACACTCCCAGCGCGATTGCACCTGCCAGTGCCCACATCCGTCCGCATCTCCATCCAACCATTCCTGAACCTCCCAACTCAATTGCGCGCATCGCCCCATCCACACATGCGACGAGCCTCGCAAGTGTTGCAGATTGCACCCGGCCCCATCAAGCGCGTCACACATCCAGTCCGCGCGTGCCAATCCTCTACACTGCAGGCCGTGCCGGGTAAACACGATCCTTCCAGCCACCACCTCGCCCTGCATGGAACCGGATTGCAGAGATCACTGTAGCGCACAGATAAAAAGCACCAATCCCCGGCAGTGCAAATCCCCACAAAGGCGACCGGCGATAACGACGCAGCGTAGGCTGATAAGCGCCCGACATCATACCCCACGTCAGAAGTCCCAAACCGCGCGGAAGCCCTTTTGCCAAAACAGCCAGCACCGGAGGGACTCCATAGAGAACCGTCATCCCCACCACGCAGCCCAGCAGGATCCATGGCGAATGATCGAGCTGCTCATAAGCCGTACGCGCAATCATGTTCCCCACGTCCCGCCAATTTGCACAGACACGTTGCGACGCTGCAAGCTCGCTGTGACCAAGCCACAGTCTTCCACCGGTCGACTGAATCTCCCGCGCCAGCGCGCAGTCGTCAATAAGCCGTCCGCGGATGCGGGCAACGCCCTCAATGCGATCCAGCGTCGCACGCCGGATCAGCATGGTGCCTCCCGCAGCTCCCGCCACGCGCTTCGCAGAGCTTGCGACCCAGTCGAACGGATACAGCATCTGGAAGAAGAACACAAACGCCGGGATGAACGCCCGTTCGGCCAGCGTCTCGCAACGGAGACGCACCATCTCAGACACAAGGTCGAGATCCTCCACCTCTGCCTTCGCAACCAGGGTCGAAATGTGCTCCGGGCGGTGTTCCACGTCGGCGTCCGTCAGCAGCACGTAGTCGGCCGCCTGCACCACGGCCTGCGCAAGCCCCTGATGAATCGCCCAGAGCTTGCCGCTCCAGCCATCCTCCAACGGCAGGCCTTGCACAACCTTGAGCCGTGCATCTTGGGCCAGCGCCGCCGCAATTGTGCCTGTCCCATCCGCGCTGCCATCATCCACCAGCACAACTGACAACTCCCCTGCATAGTCCTGTCGCAGAAGCGACTCGAGACTCCGCTCAATGCTCGCAGCCTCGTTGCGCGCGGGGATCACAACTGCAACCTTTGCCGCGCGGGACGGAAAGCACACCGGCAGA
>JAJYAE010000310.1 GCA_021779695.1 Acidobacteriota bacterium
GTCGATGTTCGCAAAGTCGCGCTGAGCCTGGTGGAACATGCCGGGGCGCGGTTTGCGGCAATCGCAGCCAACTTTGTCATGGGGGCAAAAGTAGAAACGGTCGATGTGTGCGCCGTGCTGCGTGAGCAATTCCTGAAAGCGCGCATGGATTTCTTCCACATCGCGGACACTGTAGAGGCCCTTGGCGATGCCGCGCTGGTTGGAGACCACAATGACGCAGATGCCGGCTTCGTTCAAGCGGCGGATTGCTTTGACGACGCCGGGAAGGACTTCGAATTCACCCCACCGGGTTACGTAATTGCCTTCGGGCATTTTGCGATTGAGGACGCCGTCGCGGTCGAGAAAACACGTATGGATGCGCGACATGCGCGATGCGGATGAATTCGAAGAATCCATGAGTACAGGATAGCAACGAGCGGACGGTGAATTGACGGCTGTTTGGATGGTCTCTCCTTATACAATACGGGGATGGATTGGCAGAGACAGCGCGCATGGATGATGTGTACGGCTTTCTCACATAAGGCTGGCATGAAGGCATGAAGCGATTCTTTCGGCTCGTTCGCTACGGGTTGCCCTATTGGTTGCAACTGCTGCCGGGCGTGCTGCTGCTGGCCTTGGTTGGTCTGCTGGACAACTTCCGTGTATTGCTCTTTCAGCCAATTTTCGACAAGGTACTGGCGCCGAATGCGCCGCCGGGCCCGATCCTTGTCGGGATTCCCAGATTTCATATGCAATTTGATTTGCGGATGATTGTTCCGCATTTCATGCACAATGCGTGGACTGTGGTGGCCTTTGCGCTGGTGGTTTCCACGGTAATGAAGGGAATTTGCGATTACACGGGGACGTATCTGGTGAACTATGCCGGGTTTGGAACGATTACGGACCTGCGGAATCATCTGTATGAAGTCACGCTCCGCCGCTCATCGAGCTTCTTTCACAAGCACCCGACGGGAACGATTCTTTCCACGCTAATTAACGATGTGGACCGCGTCCAGAATGCGGTGAGCTCGGTCATCGGACAGTTCCTCCAACAGTTCTTTACGTTTCTTGTGGGCCTGGCGCTGGTGATCTACATGGGCGGCGAGCTGAGCTGGGCGTTGCTTCTGTTTGTTCCGGTGGTCATCACGTCTGCACGTAAGATTGGCCGCGAGGTGAGGCACCGCACGCGCACCGGTCAGGACAAACTGGCTGAGATTCAGAACATCCTGCATGAGACAGTGACGGGCAATCGTATTGTGAAGGCCTTCAACACGGAACTGTGGGAGATACTGCGGTTCAAGAAGGCCGCGATGCGGCTGTTTCGCGCCAATCTGCGCAGCGTGCGCATTCAGTCAATCAGTTCACCATTGATGGATTCTATCGGAGCTGTGGCCATAGCAATTTTTCTCTTTATCGGGAGGAACGAGATTCTACATGGCCACATGACGATCGGCGTTTTTGCTGCTTTCATCATCCTGCTCTTTAAGCTCTACGACCCGGTGCGACGATTTGCGTATTTCTATAACGCTTTCCAGCAGGCGATGGGCGCGTCGGCCTCGATATTCGAGTTTTTCGATGCAGAGGATGACGTGAAGGAGCGGCCGCACGCGGCGTCCATCAAAGGCTTTCAGCGCGCGATAGAGTTCAAGGATGTTGGGTTCGCCTATTCAAGCGAAGATGGTGAGCACCAGATTCTGCACAATGTGGATCTGACGGTGAGGGCAGGCGAGGTGTTGGCGCTGGTGGGACCAAGCGGTGCGGGTAAGTCAACACTTGTAAATTTGATTCCGCGGCTTTTCGATGTGACTTCGGGGCGAATTCTACTGGATGACAAAGATGTGCGCGATTTGACCCTCTCCTCGCTGCGTAAGCAGATCGCCCAAGTGACGCAGGAAACGATCCTGTTCAACGACACTGTGCGCCACAACATTGCCTACGGAGAGCCTGATACCAAGATGACGCTGGTAGAGGCTGCTGCTCGTAACGCACTGGCGCATGATTTTATTTTGAAGATGCCGCAAGGCTACGATACGGTGATTGGCGAAAAGGGCTTCCGGCTTTCAGGAGGTGAACGGCAGCGGATTGCGATTGCACGAGCCATCCTGAAAAATGCGCCAATCCTCATCCTGGATGAGGCCACCTCGGCGCTGGATGCAGAGAGTGAATCCCTGGTGCAGGTGGCGCTGGCCAATCTGATGCAGGGGCGGACGGTGGTGGTAATTGCTCATCGTCTCAGCACGATTCGGCGCGCCAACCGGATTGCGGTGCTGGAGGACGGCAGGATTACGGCGATAGGACCGCATGAAGAGCTGCTGAATACATCGCCGACGTATCAGCGACTCTATCAACTACAATTCATCGATGCAACGGAATCAGAAGAGCCGTTGATGTCGGCTGACAGGCGGAAGTAGGACGCATGGCGATTTTTTCGATGACTGGCTATGCCCGCACGCAGGTACTTGCGGAAGAACAGCTTGCGTACACACTCAGCGTGAAGAGCGTGAATCATCGCTTTCTGGATGTGCAGTTGCGCTTGCCGGGTGGTTTGGATGCGCTGGAGATGGAGCTGCGACGGATATTGAAAGAGAGCCTCGTGCGCGGCCATGTGGAACTGACACTGTCTCTGGAGCGCTCGACGCAGCAGAAGGCTGGATATAACAGAGAGCTGGTTGCAAATTATCTTGGGGCATTCAAGGCGGCGAAAGAAGAATTTGGCTTGCACGGAGAGCCAGAATTGAACGCGGTTCTGCGGCTACCTGCGGCGCTGCAAAGCGAAAATCGGAGCAACGGAGATGCCGAGCTCACCGCACTGGCCGAAAGTGTGAAGGTGCGTATTGGGTCGCTGCTGAACGAGCTGAAGGCGATGCGCGCGCGGGAAGGCGAGGCCTTGGAGGGCATTCTGCATGCTGCGCTGGACCGGCTCGCTGAGGCGGTGAAGGGTGTGAGCGAACTGCGGCCTGAAGTGGAGCAGCGCTATCAAGACCGATTGACTCAGCGACTGACTGCGGCCACCGGGAATGAGTTCAACCGACAGCGGCTGCTGGAGGAAGTGGCGATCCTGGTGGACCGGAGCGACATCGCTGAGGAACTGGAGCGAATGACGACGCATATCAGCCACTTTAGAGAACTGCTTGCGGCAGGTGGCGAGGTGGGCAAAAAGCTCGATTTCCTGCTGCAGGAGATGAATCGCGAGGCAAACACCTTGTTGTCAAAGACCGGCGGGGTGGGTGGTAAAGGTACGCGTATCACGGAACTGGGCCTGGCGATGAAGGCGGAGATCGAAAAGGCTCGCGAGCAAGTACAAAACGTGGAATGAGTTGTAAGAGATCAAGTGTGGAAGGGATGCATCGAGAGTGGCAGGAATCTTGTTTATTATTTCGGCGCCATCCGGATCCGGGAAAAGCACGCTCGTGAGCGAGCTGCGCAAGCAAGTGAGCAATGTTGATTTTTCGATCTCGTGGACAACTCGGCCGCCAAGAGGCTCGGAGGAGAATGGTCGCGAGTACCACTTCACGACGCGCGAAGAGTTTGAGGTGATGCGCGACGCGGGCATGTTTCTCGAGTACGCCGAGGTTTTCGGAAACTACTATGGCACGTCACGGCTGTCTCTTGAGGAAGCAAGGCGACAGGGGCATGACCTACTGTTGGACATTGATGTGCAGGGAGCAGGGCAGGTGCGCAAGTCGATGCCGGAGGCCGTGAGTATTTTTGTGATGCCGCCCACGCCCAAAGTACTTCGCACGCGGCTGCGCAACCGGAGCCGCGCAGAAGGCGTTGTGAATGAAGCAGAGTTGTACAGGCGCCTGAGCGAAGCCAGCAAAGAGATTGAGAATTATCGTGACTATAGCTATATTTTGGTCAACGACATTCTGGATCGAACCGTGGCACAACTGGAGGCAATTGTGCTGGCGGAGCGTTACTACAGAAATGGAGAGCCAATAGCGTTCCGATCGAGCCGCGTGTTGGAGGTTGCCGCAGCCTGCCGGCAGTCAAATTCGCAGGAGCGGCTGAAGCCGGTGCTTGAGGCCTTTGGGGTCGGTAACTCGAATGGCCAACAACAACTTCCCTTCGGAGAGGATCTTGATGACGATTGAGACAAAGTTTGATTCGGACTATCGGAAGGTTCTAGTGGCCGCGCGTCGTGCAAGGCAACTGCAGAATGGATCGGCGGCTATGGTCCCCAGCCCGTCGAACAAAGTCTGCCGGATTGCACAGGACGAGATCAAGGCGGGCAAGATCGCCTATGTGAAGCGGGATGTACCGGTTACGAAGCCGTTGATCGAAGATCGCGGCGTTCCGATTCTGTCGCATTAGGGGATACGGGGTCTTCTGAATGGCGCCTGCGCATTCAGGATGCGCGGCGCATTGCCCTCGGTCTACAATGAACAAATGAAGGTGACCGTTGGCGTCTGTGGCGGCATTGCTGCCTACAAAGCGGCGGAGTTGGTTCGTGCGCTCCAGCGGCAAGGGGTGGAAGTCCATGTCGTGATGACCGAGGCGGCCACCCGGTTCATTCAGCCCCTTACATTTTCCGCTTTGACGGGTCACAGAGTGATGGTGAGCCTTTGGGACGAGAGCGGACTGGCAGACCAGGCGACGGAGCAGAGCTCAATCGACCACATTGGCGAAGCCCAATGGGCGGATGCCCTGGTGGTGGCTCCAGCAACCGCCAATACTCTGGCGAAGTTTGCGCATGGCATCGCGGATGATTTCCTGACCACGGTGTATCTGGCAACGCAGTCCCCTGTTCTTGTTGCTCCAGCGATGAACGTCAATATGTGGGAGCATCCTGCAACGCAGTCGAACCTGGAGACCCTGCGCCAGAGAGGCGTACGGGTGATTGAGCCCGACACCGGTTCGCTTGCCTGCGGCATGGTGGGCCCGGGCCGGATGGCAGAGCCCGAAGTGATTGCGGATGCCGTACTGAATGCGCTTGGCAGGCGCCATGATCTGGCCGGCGAAGTGGTTCTGGTGACGGCGGGCGGCACGCGCGAAGCGCTGGACCCGGTGCGCTTCCTCGGAAACCGGTCGAGCGGCAAGATGGGATATGCATTGGCGGAAGCGGCGCATGGCCGTGGGGCGCGCGTCATCCTGGTGAGCGGCCCAACCACGTTGCACCCGCCTTCTCACTGTGAAGTGGTGAAGGTGACGACGGCAGAGGAGATGCGGAGCGCCGTTCTGGACCGCATGGCTGAAGCGACATTAATCATTAAGGCTGCTGCAGTGGCCGATTACAAGCCGCTCAAAGTCTCCG
>JAJYAE010000311.1 GCA_021779695.1 Acidobacteriota bacterium
GTGCCGCGCCAATGTCGATGATCATGTGTTCGTTTGCAACATCCGGATACTGCGCGGCGACTTCATCAAAAACTTGATGGAAGAGTCCATCGGTCTTCTTCATGATGTTGTCTTTGGTCATGCAGGTCACCTTGCGCCGGCCGTTGGCGCGTGCGTATTCGAATGCATGGCGAATAATGCGCTCGCAGCCGGGCCTGCTCACCAGCTTGAGGCATTGAACGACCTCGTCCGTCTGCTGATGCTCGATGCCGCCGTACAGGTCCTCTTCGTTTTCGCGGACAATCACGACATCCATCTGGGGATGGCGGGTTTTCACGAAGGGAGCATAAGCGACCGCTGGTCGTACATTAGCGTAAAGCCCCAGAGTCTTGCGCAGGGTCACATTCATTGACTTGTAGCCACCCCCTTGCGGGGTTGTGATCGGCGCCTTCAGCAGAACACGGTTGCGGCGGATGGACTCCCACGCTTCGGGCTCAATCCCCGCGGTGATGCCACGCAGGTAGACAGCCTCACCGAGCTCAATCGGCTCGTAATCAAGCGCAGCGCCGGCTGCATCCAGAATGCGCAGAGTGGCCTTCATGATTTCGGGACCAATGCCGTCCCCATAAGCGACAGTGACAGGGACGCGAACTGCATGCCCCGGCGTGGATTCTTGAAGCAGGGAGGCGGGCATATCGACAAGGGTGGAAGGCATGTGGGTTCCTTTCGCGGTGGTAGAATTTGACCTAATACACGAAAGGAAATATACGACATTAATGTCGTATATTGCAAGTCGTATTTTATGGCGGCTGTGAAAAAGTCATCTCCGGCAGGTACCTGGACGTTTCTCACCAACCATTCGCACGTGCTGCTCTGCATCGCGGAGGATCCCGAAGCCCGTATGCGCGATCTTGCCGACCGAGTCGGGATTACCGAGCGCGCGGTGCAGCGGATCATTGATGACCTGGCGGAATCCGGCTATCTCGAGATTGAGCGCGAAGGCCGGCGGAACAGGTACAGCGTCCATGAACAGCAGAGGTTGCGGCATCCAGTCGAAGCGCACTGCGAGCTATCAGGTCTCATTGGGCTTGTGCTTGGAAAGCCACAGAACCGCGGGCGTCGATGAGGCAGTAGAGTTTTGCCGGGCCGCTCGCGCCCGGCAGACCTGGCGAAGGAGGGAATAAAGCATTGGAACGTCTAATTGAAGGACACAAGCGATTTCTTGAGAAGGTGTTCCCTGATCGCCGCGATCAATTTCATCTCTTGTCTGATCGGCAGGCCCCGCGATGGCTGATTATCACTTGCTCGGACTCACGGGTTCTGCCGGATCTGTTCCTGGGGACAGGTCCGGGAGATCTCTTCATTACGCGCAACGCCGGCAATGTGGTTCCCGTGACGAGCCATGATGTGGACGGATGCACGGCAACCATTGAGTACGCTGTGGAAGTTTTGCGTGTGCGGCACGCCATCGTCTGTGGCCATTCTGACTGTGGTGCGATGAAGGCGGCGCTTGATCGAAAGGCACTCGAGGACCTTCCGAAAGCGCGCCGCTGGCTGCAGCATGTCGAGGCAGCCTTCGCGCATCGCCAGCCGCTGAACTCCGCGGATGGCGCCAGTGCAGAACTGGGTTCGCTTATTCGCGGCAATGTGGTTGCGCAGCTCCTGAATCTGCATGCACAGCCTTCAGTGGCGCGAGCCATCGCAGGTGGCCAATTGACCGTTCACGGCTGGTACTACGACATCCTGACGGGGCACATCGAGGAATACGATGAAGCGCAGAAGCGTTTCATGCCCTTCGGAGTTTAAGAGCCAGCCATCGGCAGGGAGACCTGGAACCCTATACTTCCACGATCGCTCAGGGCTGGCGGAGCTTCCACAAGTCGCCAGCATGAACATAAATTCATTCAGACTGGGCAAACTTTTGCTTCCAACTCGCGTCTGTTTAAAGCGAGAAGAGCAATGAACCACGCACTCCTCAGAAGTTCAGGTGCAAACACTCATGCAATCGTCGCCTACCTTTCCTGGTAGGCATTGAATTGCGTCAATCCGCTAGATCACGAAATCTTCCATCGGTCCGGGTCGAGCTGAAGCGTCGCGAGGGGGGTAAGACTGCGCTGCTTCATCACTCACAGAGAACGGTCCAGCAGTTTTGTCGAAGGCATAAGCCTTCTCAATCGTTAGACGGAGACGTACAGCATGAGCTCAAGTGGCAGACTTCGTCAGCTTCTTTCAAGGGAAGAATTTATTGTTGCTCCCGGGGCGTTTGACTGTCTTTCCGCCAAATGCGTGGAGATGGCAGGCTTCAAAGCCCTTTACATGACAGGAATGGGCACATCGGCGAGCAAACTGGGTCTGCCGGATTACGGCCTTGCCACCATGTCGGAGATGGTCGCCAATGCCTCTTCCATGGCCGCTGCAATTGACATTCCCATCATTGCTGACGCGGATACCGGTTACGGCAATGAACTGAACATGGCCCGCACGGTGCATGAATATGAGCGGCATGGGGCTTCAGGCATTCACATTGAGGATCAATGCTTCCCGAAAAAGTGCGGCCACCTCGACAAGAAGCAGGTGGTGCCGCGGGAGGAATTCATCAGCAAGATCCGCGCGGCCGTTGGTGCTCGCCGCAGTTCCGATTTCATCATCATTGCGCGCACGGACTCGAATGGCGTTCTGGGTTTTGAAGAGGCAATTGCGCGGGCGAATGAAGCGCTGGAGGCTGGTGCCGATCTTGCTCTGGTCGAGGCGCCTGAGTCAATGCAGCAACTGGAGCAGGTACCGGATCTTGTGAATGGCCCGTGTGTGCTGAATATGCTGCTCGGCGGTAAGAGCCCCATTCTCTCCCTGGACTCCGTCAAGGCGCTCGGCTACAGGATGGTTTTGCTCTCCGATGTCCTGCTGTGCGCGGCTATGTCAGCCTATGACTCAGCGCTCTGCCAGGTCAGGTCATCCCGCTCGCCTCTGCGTTTTGAAAATACGCTGCCTCCCAAAGAAATCTTTCAGCGTCTTGGCGCCGAACAGTGGGATAGCCTGCGTAAAGAACGTCAGCAGGAGCTGCCGATGGCTGCCGGTCTTTAACGGTCGTCCCATGTGGCTCCTGTCGGTGCTCGCAGCTTCAGCCAGAAAATCAGGCACGCCATGAGGAGTTCAGGATCTACGGCTGCATGGAGTTCAAAACGTCGCGCAGGGCGAAGCTCGTTTCGAGCCGCGTGACTCCAGGCAGCCGTGAGAGTTCCGACTGATGCAATCTTCCATAGTCATCAATTCCTCCCACTTGCGCCACCAGCATGTAGTCGTATTGGCCCGCCATGAGGTGGCAACTGACGATCTCACGGCAGCGCCGGACGGCCGCTTCAAAGGCTCCCAGCACGGTGGCTGACTGGCGATCCAGGGTAACACGGATGTAGACCGTGATATGTTTGCCCAGCATCCGATCGTCGATGACAGCACGATAGCCCCGGATCAGCCCAGAAGATTCCATGGCCTGAATGCGGCGGGAAGCAGCCGATGCGGAGAGGCCTACGGTTTCTCCGACTTCAAAATTCGTGGCACGGCCCTTTCGCTCCAGATGCTCCAGAATCGCCCGATCAAGATCGTCTAACGCGTCAGGTTGCACCCTATGGATGTTTTCGCGCGAAACTCTGCTTTTGCTGTCATGCTTTGTGCTCATTTTCTATTTTTAGCACGCATTTTGCATACATTGACCACTGGAAGCGACGTAGGATGTGGGACAGTGCCGATGCGGGCGGGTTTCATACCGCCTGCGACCTGCTGAATGCTCTAGGTGAGCTCACGGCAGCATGACATTGGCGAAAGTTGCAACCAACCGGCAAGGAGGCGAGAGATGATCATCGGCGTTCCCAAAGAGATCAAGGACAATGAAGCGCGGGTTGGTGTGACGCCGGCCGGAGTGAAGGCGCTGATCGAGGCGGGCCACACCGTGCTGGTTGAAACGATGGCTGGAGCGCAGTCCGGTTTTGACGATGCCGAGTACCAGAACGCAGGCGCCGAGATTGTTGGCGATGCCGGTCATGTCTGGGGTCATGCGGAGACGGTGGTCAAGGTAAAGGAGCCCGTCGAAACTGAGTACGGTTATTTTCGAGAGGGCTTGGTCCTATTTACGTATCTCCATCTGGCGCCTTTGCCGGAACTGACCAATCGGCTGCTTCAGGCCAAGGTGATCGGCATCGCCTATGAAACGGTGCGCGACCGCAACGGCATGCTGCCGCTGCTGATGCCCATGAGTGAGGTTGCGGGCCGGATGAGCGTGCAGGTGGGCGCCAGTTATCTTGAGAAGGAGCGTGGCGGGCGCGGCATTCTGCTGGGTGGCGTCCCGGGCGTGCCTCCGGCGCGGGTAACCATCATTGGCGGCGGCATCGTGGGCACCAACGCGGCCAAGATTGCACTGGGCTTCGGTGCGAAAGTGACGCTGGTCGACGTCAACCTCAATCGATTGCGGGAACTCGATGATCTGTTCGGCGGCCGGCTCTACACACTCGCTTCGAACAGTTACAACATTGCGCAGGCGACCCGGGAGGCCGATCTCGTCATTGGCGGTGTCCTGATTCCGGGGGCGACGGCACCCAGGATCGTGACCCGGGCGATGGTGGGGCAGATGAAAAAGGGCGCGGTGATTGTGGATGTTGCCATTGACCAGGGAGGCTGCGTGGAGACGGCGCGTCCCACTTCGCACTCGAGTCCAAGCTACACGGTGGACGGAGTCGTCCACTATTGCGTGACGAACATGCCGGGGGCCGTTCCGCACACCTCAACGCTGGCACTCACTAATTCAACATTCCCCTACCTGATGCGGCTTGCCAGCCTTGGCGCGACAGATGCATTGCGTAAGGATCAAGGTCTTGCCGAGGGTCTGAACACGTGGCTTGGCGTCCTTACACATCGTGGGGTGGCAGAGAGTCAGCACAGGCCCTGGAGTGCACCCGCAAGCGTACTCGCCTAGCGGGAAGCAGGCTCAAGCGTGAAGCTCCGATCAAGGTACTTCAGCGCAGGTAACGCGCTGCGAAGGCGTGCGTATGGCTCTTTGTCTTGAGTAACGCCTATAATCGCGGCATGTCGAATGGGGCAGTGTCGCGGCGGCGTCTCGTGGTTCTTTTGGGCGTGGGCGCACTGTTGTTTTCTGCCCTGCTGGGCGTCTTGCAAGCCTTCAATTTTCCCAACATTCGATTTCTCAATCCGGAAACGGCGGGTGAAAC
>JAJYAE010000312.1 GCA_021779695.1 Acidobacteriota bacterium
CAACAGCTTCCGCCGCAAATCATCCGAATAAGGTCGCGCCATAGCATGTGCGCGGAGAATCGCCACCTAAACTATACATCATCAGGAGAAATGCTCTAGCTACGTGGTTGCGGGGCTATTTACCCGCGTCATTTCGAGTTGGTCTCCGGGCTTTGTGCCGGTCTTGCGGACGACGCCTGCGGGAAGCTCGATGATCGAGTAAGCGCGGAGACAGGCGGAGATTCGCCATGGCCGCACGGAGTCTCTGACCTTCTTGACGCGGAGCGCGCGATCGACGTACACGAGGTCGATGGGGAAACGCATGAAGAAGGTATGAACAGACTCGCAGGGAGCAATCCATAGTCCACCGCCAGGCGGTAGGGAGTCGCGGCCAAGGAGGCCTTTGGAGCGGCGTGCACTTGTGGTTGCAACCTCAAGATCGTAAGCAAGCGAAGTACCGCGCGTGATGTTGGTGAGGAGCATGCGTGCATCCTGTTCTGGCTTCTGTATGCCGAATGCGGCTTTTTGCAAGTGCGCGGTCTGCTGATGGGGTGTTTTGCTCATGCGGTTTCAGCCTGCTAAGGTTCGAAACTCGACCTGGCCTTTTAGTTCTAGAGCCAGTAGATCGAAGGTGCAAAATAGCAACGGCCCCACAGGTTGTGTGGGGCCGCCGTGCTGGTTAGGAGAAGAGGCAGGGTGCGCAGAAAAGTAGGCAATTCCTTCCTCTATGATCGGGCCTCACTGTGTTGACATGCCACTTGAGCCGCCGCCACCTGATGAGCCAGATCCCGATCCACCTCCCGAATCGGTCATGGGTGTTTCAGGTTTCATGCTGTCGATCAGCTGCTCGACAGGAATGGATGCAGGCGGAGCTGCCACGGTAGATCCAGGAGTTTTTGCATCCGGGGTGTGCATCGCCGTGTTGGAGTTGGGCGGCAGGAAAGTACCGGGGTATTTCGGAACTGGAATCTCTGTACCTGCCGGAGCGGGAGAAACAATCTCCGGGGTGACAATTACGATCAGCTCGGTGTTGCTCTTCGTCTTGGCCATCGATTGAAAGAACTTGCCCAGGATGGGGATGTCGCCGAGGAAGGGGATTTTCTGGAAGACCTCGTTATCGCGATTGTCCAGCAAGCCGCCGATGGCGAAGCTCTGGCCGTCCAGTAATTCCACTTCAGTTTTGACCCTGCGGATGGTAATTGCGGGCTCAAGGAAGCCGGCAATCTGAACCGCATCGGCAAAATCCAGCGCGCTGACCTCTGGCGCTACCTGCAGCCGGATGGTCCCGCGAGGAGTAATGGTGGGCAGGAAATTAAGGCGAATTCCGTATTCCTTGAACATAATGGTGATCGCGGAAGCGCCGCCAATGCCTGCGCCCTGCACCATCGGAAATGGATATTCGCCGCCGGCGAGGAAGCTGGCTTGCTTGCCGTTTTCCGCCAGCACGTTCGGTTCCGCAAGGACTTCGAGGAGATTCTTTTGTTCAAGAGCCTGGATCGTGGCGCCCAGGTTGAGGCCGGGGAAGAAGGCAAAGAGATTCAGTTGGTTGGACAGCGTTGCGGTAAGCGGGATGCCTGGTGTCGGAATAGTCAGGCCCGGCGGCGAGTATTGGCCGGTGGTTACACCACCAATCGTATTGCCAAGGCCGGTGCTGAACAGGTTCATTCCGAGCTGCAATTCTTTGGTGCGATCCACGCTGGCAAAGCGTACTTTAAGGAGGATCTGGCGCTCCTGCGGGGGCAGGTTGACGCTGAGCAGGTTTACGACCTTGCCGGCGGTTGAAGCGATGGTGACAGCGCGGGTGGAACTGTTCAGGTCAGGGACGGTGCCGCGCAGAAAGATGTTTGAACCTTCGGCGGATACACGCAAATCCTGACCGGGCAATTCTGTGCGCAACTCGCGGCGAATGGCATCAAGATGATCATTGATGACCATGGAGCTTGGGCGGACAGTGACATTGAAGAACTGTCTTCCCCCCGCGTTATCCCAGAGGATCAGCGTGGTTTCGCCGGGGGCTGCTCCATTGACCAGAACCTGGGTGGGAGAGACGGCCGTAGCTTCTGCAAAGCCCCCTAAACCCACGACGATTCGGACTACGGGCCTGGCGAGATCCAGGACCACGGACTTGCCCACAGCGACCGACAGGTCATTGGCAGAGTCCTGGTTCTGGGAGACCTGCGGCGCAGCAGGTGCAGGCGAGGGAGCGGCCTGCGGAGCGGCTGCAGGGCAAGAGGCAAAAGACAAGACGCTTAAACAAACTGGCAGGAGGCCGACTCGTGCGTTCACTGTTGTCCCCCGGGGGTGGCGAATTTTTCTTCCGTTTTATGACTGCCGTTAAGGACCTGAACGGTGAACGGCGGAGGTAGAGACTTGACACGCTTACGAGCTGCCGTACTGGCCAGCTTTGGCCCCCCGAACAGATTGGTCATCGCGGTCCCTTGGACGGTAGAAATAGTAGTATCCAAAGGATTGCGCAGCACAAGCTGGATATGCATCTGGCTCGTTGCTAGAGATAGAATTTGCGCCTGGTCGGGCGTGACCAGCAAATTGACGACCTGCACCTGCTGCGGCTTGCCCTCCGCATCCTTCTGGATATCCGTACCGGCAGAGAGGACCTCAATGTTTTGAAGGATGGTTCTGACCTCGGGGTTTTGCGATCCCTGAGAGTTTGGAGGAACTCCGGAGATAAGAACATCAACGCGCATACCGGGTATGACAAAGCCCGCCACGCCGACGACGTCATCGACCTTGACGGCGCAGGCACGCATTCCCGTTTTGATGGTTGCGGCCAGACCTCCGCCCGATCCCTTTGGCGCCAGGCGGCTCTCCATAATCGGCTCGCCTGTGTAGAGCGGAGAGATGACGCCCCGTCCTATAGCATTCTTGGCATCGAGAAGTGCTCCTGTGGGCGCTGAGCCCACGACCTGAAGGGTGGTCAGGTCACTGGCATCAAGGACCATTCCGATCTTCAGATCCTTTGCTGCGGCAATCAATCGTGTGGTGGCGATGGGTTTTGAAGCTGAAATTCGTGCACCTACCATGCGCCAGACGAGAAATGCGCTCATGGACGCGATGACAAATGCGCTGAGTAGTATAACCAGCATTCTTCGATTCATTTAAGTTCCTGTCTCACCACTTGAACAGCGCGTAGAAACATTGCACAAGAGAGCAGGCTCGGCTCTGGTGCGTTCGGTACTTTTGTACCAAGCCGTAATGACCATTTGTGAATGCTCAACGTGGTTAAATGCGGTTGCAGTATAGCATTCATGTTACGGCGTCAAGTCAACAAAAATAGTCATTGAGAAGGCTTTGGTAACCATACAACTAACGTGGTGCTATCGGTCTAAAAGGGAGGTTGTACCGGCTCTGACCCCGCGCATCATGGAACGGGAGTGCAGTGCAAACGAGAGTGGAGAAAGCGCGTAGAGGCATGGAATAGCGGATCGTCTCGCATGGCATGGGGAGACCTGGGTAGGAGGCCGTTTTAGACTACGTCGTTGGCGGGATTCTAAAGGTAGCTGAAGAGTGACACATTACTTATGACAGGGGTGATTCCTGCAGGGTCGGATGTAGGATGGCACTACAGGAGGCGCCCGGGGGGTGCAGTCTTCGCATTCACGTGATTCGAATAAGAAGGGAATTCTATACCGGTCATGGAGTCCTACAATATCCTATCTGTGCAGCCGGAGAGACCGCGGGCCAGCCTGAGGCCGTCGGCGTTTTTCCTGTCGGTCCTGGTCCATGTCGTTACGGTGGTCGTGGTTGCGCTTGGCTTTCTTTACGCTCCACGCATCAGGCCATTGAGTCGCGACAATATATATATGGTGCGTCAGGTCAATCTTAATCGCCTTGACGACGAGATGAAGCGCTCCGCGGAAAGCGCGCGATATTATCCCGGCGCGCGGACTGCGGAACAGAAAGCCGATGCGCAAAGCAAGGCAAGTGCGGCGTCCTCGAGTCAGCACCAGTTTGAGAAGCTCCCGGTCGCAGCCCGCACCCTGATTCAGCCCGACATTCCACCGAACAAACTAGTGATGAAAGATGTTTCACTGCCTGCGGTGCTGTTGTGGTCTACGCCGACGCCGAAGGTGAAGGTTCTCGCGCCGCCGATCCAGCATCCCTCGAACACGGCCTTGATCAAGCCGTCGATTACGCGACCCAATGAAGAGAAGGTTCCCTCGGATATTGCAATTTCATCGACCGCTTTTTTGACCGCGGCACCCATGCCGTCGCCGAGCGCAACGTCTCCGATTGTAGTGCGCGGGCCTGACCCGACTCCTCGCGTTCCAGAGACATCGTCGCTTGCGTCTACACTGCCCTCGTCTGCTTCAGTCCTGTCAATGTCGGATACGAAGATGACGAATGGGGTGATTGCGCTTGCCCCGGTCAACCAGACAGCTGCCGGCACGGCCACAGGCGGGGCGGTGCCGGGCCGCGCAGGGAACGCCCTGGTGGCGGGTAATGGCGATGCCAATAGCCAAGGGACACAGACCGCCGGTGGAATGAAGGGCGGGCCGAATGGCATCGCGCCAGGCGCCAAGGCCGGCGATCAGGCTTCAAACCAGGGAAAGCCCAACCCGGGCGGTGGCTCGGCTAATGGACAGGGGCAGAACGGGTCTGCCATGCACATCGCGATGGCGCAGAATGGCCAATACAGCGTCGTCGTGGTTGGCAACAGCCTGCAGGAACAGTATCCGGAGATCTCGGATGTCTGGGGAGGCCGGCTGGTGTATACGGTTTACCTGCATGTCGGGCTGGCAAAGAGCTGGATTCTGCAATACACGTTGCCGGCCAACACGGAAGCAGCGGCGGCGGGCAGTGTTAACAGGCTTGAGGCGCCCTGGCCCTACTCGATTGTGCGACCGAATGTATTGCCTACGGACGTGGATGCGGATGCGCTTATGATTCACGGATTCGTGAATCAGGCGGGCAGGTTTGAGTCACTGGGCTTTGCGTTTTCGCCGGGAAGCGCAGATCTTCGATTCATTCTGGAGGCACTGAAGCAGTGGCAGTTTCGGCCCGCCAAGCTGAACGGTCAGATTGCTCGCGTGGAAGTGCTGGTGATTGTTCCCCTCGAACAGGACTAGAGCATCTCTCCTGATGATGTATAGTTTAGGTGGCGATTCTCCGCGCACATGCTATGGCGCGACCTTATTCGGATGATTTGCGGCGGAAGCTGTTGGAGGCCTTCGACCAAGGCAAGGGGAGCCTG
>JAJYAE010000313.1 GCA_021779695.1 Acidobacteriota bacterium
GCCGGAGAACTCGTAGATCTTGTTCTTCGTTACGTCCATCTTGGTCAGATTATTCGGATCGCCTCCGTAGCCGTTGCTGAAGGCTTGCAGATCGTCGAAGAGCGGATGCTTGTTGCCCGGCAGCGCGTGCAGTTCAAAGGTCTGGCCGAGAAGGCGCGGACCCGTCTGCAGGTTCACCAGCGAGTCATACATGGCTCTGCTGCCGGTTAGTCCGGCCATACGGCCGCCGACATCCACACTGGAGTGGGCGGAGTATCCGTTGGGCACGGACATGTGTGTAGATGGAGCTGGCATCTGATCAGCCGGCCCTTGCGCGATGGCAATGCCCGGCATCATCCATAAAGCAGCGACTCCGAGTGCCAGGACGCAATGCCTGCTCCTCCCTCTTGGAGGATGATGCTTGGAGTGCGCGTAACACAAACCTATGATCCTCATATAAAGCCTCACTTGATTGCCTCGCTCAACCCCCGGACCATAAACCCGTGTGCGAAGTAGCACGGGGTCCGGGCCGCGCCGTCCCCAGAAAATGGGCGACGCAGCGCAGCCAAACTACCTCAGAAACGCCGCATTGATGTTCGAACCATGGATATAGGTGTGGCAGCTGGTGCAGGGCGCCAGTTCCGCCGATCCCTTCCCCATGCCGTGAACCGTTCCCGCAGAAACGGGACTGTGGCATTGGTTGCAGAGCACGTTGATATTCGGCATATTCAGCAGACGGGCATTCTGTGATCCGTGCGGTGTATGGCACGCCAGACATCCCTCCGCCTTAACCGGGGCATGCTCGTAAACAAATGGCCCACGCACATCCGTGTGGCATTTCGTGCAGATCGCGTTCTGATCCACAGTTGACTTCAGGTTGTTTGGCAAAAAGGTTCCGTGAACGTCATGGCAGTCGTTGCACTTGATCAGCCCTTCGTTCACCCTGTGATGAAACGGCATGTCAAACGACGGCTTTACGTCGGTGTGGCATTGGAAGCAGAGCTGCGGCTGCGAGGCCTTCAGCAAGTGATCAGGAGCCTTGCTATTGTGCACGCTGTGGCAGCTTACGCAGCTCACGTTTGCCTTGGCATGCGGCGAACGCTCAAAGTCAGGATGCGTGCCCGCGTGGCAACTCAGACACCTCGCGTCCACATCCTTGGCGGAGGCTGTTGCCGGGTTAAAGATCTTGCTCTTGTCTCCGCCCCCGTCCACGTGCGCCTTGCCGGCTCCGTGACAGTCTTCGCAGGTCACCGCAGAACCATTGTGCTTCTGCGCAAGCGTCGAGTGCGGATTGGATGCGAAGTTCTTGGACTGATCTTCATGGCAGGTCGCACAAACTTCAGCGCCCACAAAGTCGGCAGGTTTAGCTTGCTTGGTCTGCACGTTCGCCGGTTTGGCTCCATGCGCAGGTGCTGCCATCACTGGAAGACTCAACGTTACGGCTCCCAGCAACAGCATGAAACAGGCTCGCAGTCCCGATCTCTTGTTCGGCACCGCATTCTCTTGCAATCGCCTTACTGGCCCTTCGTTATGCATCAGGTACCACCTTGGTCGCCCCTTTGTAAGTTCCATGCTCTGCCTGACTCCGTCCCTTGAATTAGTCCCTGCCGCATCGATATGGATGAATGCGATTTGACGGTCCATCCGGCCTTGCATGAGGCTCTCGTTGTGTGGAGCGTCACCTCATGCGCAGAATCCTATTGGGTTCATCAGATAAGCGCCGTGACCCTCATCACGCAGGTGAAGAATTCGTCATCTTCGCTTCCACATGCGGCTCGTGCGACATGTCACATATCCCACTTCGCGGAAAAAGTACCTGCTCTCTTTCAAGCGCAGCTTCGAGCAGTCGCCCCAATCCGCCCACTCTATTTCCATTCGGTTCTCTTGCGCCGATCGCAGCTTCCGGTTCCGGTTGCCTCGAAATGACCTTTTTGAGCCCTGCTCTTCAAGCGTGAGGCCCATCACATCCCAAATGTCCAACCTGTCCGAAACTGCAAGGAAGCGAAAGTCTCTTTCCCGGAGACCGACGTGCCTTCACCTTCCGCATTGCCTGCCAGAGCAGGGGTGCATAAGGAGAGAGGAAGCTCATCGGCGAAAGACGGGGCAAGACAATGGCGGAAGCAGCGACCTCTGTAACGGTCCACCAGAAACGGCAACGGCAAATCGCCAGACAGGCGCCCGTTGGGTGCGCTGCCTGCTCCAGCCGCCGGCCGGGATGGTTTTGTTCTCTAGGCAGTGCCGTGCTCGCGGATCTCGAACTGGCAACCTCAACGATCTCGCTGCCGGCACAGGCATCTCTCTTCGCACAAGGCGAAGAGGCGCGTTGCCTTTATTTGATTTGCAATGGCTATCTCAAGCTGACAGCAGGACGCCCGCAGGACAAGCAAATGATTGTCCGCGTTGCCGGACCAGGTTCGATGCTGGGACTGTATGCGGTGCTTTCGCACGGCGTGCATGAGGTGTCGGCGGAATCGCTGACGCCCGCGCAGCTTCGTCCGGTGGAGCGAGATCGGTTCCTCGCCTTCCTTCGCGCCCACAAAGAGGCACAAATGCGTGCCGTGCAGTGCATCTGTCAGGAATACCGCTTTGCCCTGCAGGATGCATGCCGCATCGCGCTCGCCGAGACGGTTGCCGCGCGCCTGAGCCGGCTGCTTCTCGAACTCGCTCACCAGATCGGCGAGCATCTCCCCGAGGGCGGATTCCGGTTCCCGCTCCTTTTGACCCATGAGGAGATGGCCTCCATGGCCTGCACCACGCGCGAAACAGTGACCCGCACCCTCGGACAGTTCCGCAAGGAAGGCTGGATCTCGATCGAGGACGGGTTAATTACCCTCCACGATCCAGAGCATCTCCAGGCTGTCGTCTAAGGCTCTTGCGCCGTCAGTGGGCGCCGGCCCGGGCGTCCCGCTCCTGCCGGGCGTAATCTTTCACCCGCGCTTCGCCGGGTTCCAGCCACAGCCACGCCCTGTGTCCGCCTTATTGCGTCACAGTGGTTTCGGCGGCTCCGTGCGGCGCCTTCAGATGCGGCGCGTTGGGCGGCACCGGCGGCTTGGGGGGTGCGGACAGACCGCTGGCATCCCCCTTGCGGATCCGCAGATCGCCCACATCGGCCGTCAGCGTAATCCGGGCCTTCCCGCCTCCGATGTTGCCGGTCACGCTCTTGCTTTCGTCCCCGGATATCGTCAATGGGAAATCGGAAACGATGTCTCCGTTGTGTGTCTGGCCGGTCACGCTGGCTGAGGCATCCACCGGCAAAGTAATCTCCACATCGCCTTTGCCGTTATGCGCTTCCAGGTTGTAGTTGCCCGCCGGTTCCATCGAGATTTGCCCGCGCGTGTCGCTCACATACGCATCGCCGGCCACCTGGTTCAAATCCACATCCTTGGCCCGCGTTGTCACCCGCACTTCGCCTTTTGCCTGATTGACGTGCAGATCGTCGGAGTCCAGCGTCATATCCCCCGGCAGAGACGCCAGCTCAATCTCCGTGACGGATGTATGCAGATGAACTCCATTCGCGACGTTTTCCATGTGGACATCGCCAAAGATATCGCCATTCATCGTCACTTTGCCGGTGATCTCAGAGAAGGTCACGTCATTGCAGTTTCCGTCCGCCGTCAGATCCCCATTCACCTGGTGCGCGGAAAAATCTCCACGCCCACCCGTGAGATGCACCTGCACCGAGCCCTTGATTGCGTTCAGTTGCACATCCCCATGGCTCGATGTGATGTTGACCCCGTTATCCAGGCCGGCTGCCGTCACGTCCCCATGGCCCGCATTGACCAGGACCTGCGCTCCCTTGGGAACCTGCACGGTCAGGTTCATTCGCCCCTTGTCCTGGCCCTCGGATCTCACCAGCACCGCGTTCCCGCTCAACGTGACATGCGCTGCCTCGCCCGCAAAGATCTTCTGCGCCTCGGCATCCGAACCGGCAAAGGCGATTTCGTGCGCCTGGACATGGATCATATTTCCATCCGCCACCGTCACGCTCACATCACCGCGCGGATTCTCAATCTGGACCGAAGCCTGCGGGGGAACGGCCATACTGATCGCAGCCTGGTCCAAGTCGTGCTGCGGCAATCCCATAAAGTTGAAAAAACTATCCTGGTTGTCGCCCCATTGCGCGCGCAGTGGCCCCCAATCCTTCCAGCCCCGCGCCGCGAATCCAATAAAGGCCAGCAGAATCAGCACGCCGACATACCCACCGCTTCGCCGCACCGGCTTCTCGCGCCGCAGGTCCAGCGCCCACTCACCCAGCAGCGCAAGGCCGGCAAGAATCAGAAGTGTCGGCCACCAATGCCCATACCAGGCCCAGAAATTCCCTGGAGCAATGCGGCCGCTGTATAACAGCAGCCCCACCACGCCCATCGCGATCAGGATGACAGGACCCACAATCGATGGGACTCGCGGCCCGTAAGCCCCGGCCATATTCGCGCGCCACGCCGCGCGCTGGGCACGCATTGCGTCCCGCTGCGCCTTCCATGCCGCTCGCTGCTGCTCGCGATAGACTCGCCACTGCGTGCGCGGATCGTACGGCGGCTGCCCACCAGGAGGCGGATTGTACGGAGGTACGCTGCTCATGACTGCCCCCCTCGCGGTCCGTTCAAGTCCTGGGGCGCAACAGGTGCCTCAGCCGCGGCCGGGCCGGGCTGGGACGCTGTCCCGTAGGAAACCGGCGCGCCCGGATAAGGACCGGGATAGGCGCCCGGATAGCCGCTCTGATACGCACCCGGATAAAGCGCCTCATCTCCCGCGGCCGCCAGCGCCGCGCGCTCCGCGAGCTTCAGGACACCAATCAGAATCAACAGCAGGGGAAGAAACAGGCTCCAGCTCGCCAAGTCTGCCTGATGCAGCAACGCAATCACGCCGATCAGCAACAGAATGGCCGGGCCCTTGACGCGGCGAATCAGAATATAGCGATTCATTGCTCGCCCCCTTTCGTTTCACCCACGCGGCGAATGATCAGCCAAAGTCCAAAGCCGATAAACACCAGTGGCCACAGAAACGACAGGAGCCGACCGCTGACAACGCCCAGCTGGTCAAGGAGAAGGATCAATCCAAAGCCCACCAGGAAAATAGCTCCCAGCGGCTCCCTTCTCCGCCATGAAACCGGTGGAACAGGAGGCACGGGCGGTATCGGCGGCGGCACAGGCTGTCCGTATCCGTATTCCGGTCCTGAAGGCGGCACATATCCCG
>JAJYAE010000314.1 GCA_021779695.1 Acidobacteriota bacterium
CCGCTGGCGCTGCTCCAAACGAGGAATGTACTATTCGAGCCCGATCCCCTCAAAGTGACATTGCTTCTGCCGTTAAAGGTAAGGCCGGTCGACATCGTGAATGTTCCGGCCGGAATGAGAACATAGGAATTCTGAGAGGCGGAAGCAAGGGCCGCGTTAATCGAGGCGGCGGTGACCGATGTACCACTACTTACGGCAGAGCAAGCCGACGTAGCACATTGGGTTCGAGTGGTCGCAATTGATGCGCCTGCGTGGGACCAGTCAACGGCCCGACTTGGGTCCAGGACTCCATTCCAGGGAGGAGTTTGGCAATAAGCAGAGCTGCCCAAACACACTGCCAACAAGGCGACGAGAAAATCCTTCAAAAGCGTCATAAGCACCTTCACACGAAATATACCTGACGTACGTTACCATCGCAACCTATTTTCTACACACTGGTAATGTTACCCTCCTTTTCTGCAGCGATTTCATCAATTTGACGCAGCAGATTAATGTCCGCGTCTCTGAATTTTCTAGCGAAGAGCACCTCTCCGCTACCATACGAGTCCTTCACCGTCACTTTCGATTCCTTTTTGAAATGGGTAACGTGGAGACTGCTGATGAAGGCAGGGTGCGACCCCTCCGCCGACCAGTCTTCGAAAAGTAGGTTGTGTCGAATGTGTGACTTAAATTGAGAATTGCCCAGAATTGTATGCAGGAACGCTTCGTCCGCCGCAAAAACATTTTCGAAGTACTGGACCACATGAGGATTCTGATCGATGAATTCGAGTAGGTACTGGCATGCATTCCTGCTCAATGCCCACCAGGTACTCCCCGAATAGGGCTCCAGGCCCTTCAGTTGGTCTCTGTGATTGCGCCGTGCCAAGCCAACCTTTGCCAGCGCTCTGAAAGCGAAATGACGGATCGGTTTGCAATGAGGAAACCTCAATGTGTCGATTCGCGACAGGGGCTTTCCCGGCGCCGGCACTCTGACCAGATTCATGAACTCCAACCCACGATTTGAGTCCAGGAATTTCTGGATGTAGGCACCACTCCTTAGTGGGTAGTCGGCCCCACTTATCAGAACGAAGTAATCCGAATTCTTGGGGCTTGCCAAAGCCGTCCGCAGCAGTAGCAAGATTGCCTCGACTTGAGAGAATTCTCCCCAGTAAACAGGCACACGTTCTTTGCAGAAGTAAGCCCTTTCTGCATGGATTCTCTCAAACACATCCATCTTGCACTTCTTATCAACATGAATATATATATCGCTGTCCGCCGATGACAGCCTTGCAATCGATCTTTCTAGAACGCCAGGATTGCTGTGGGCCAGAATAAGGTATGCAATCTTCATCGAGGTCCCTGAATTCCAACTGCTGTCTGTGCGAATGATAAGACGATGGAGGTTCTATCGGGCAGTTGCAGAAGGCGTTGAGCTACCATCCATCTTCCACGCCGCCGGCTGAGGTTCCCTAATCCCAAACGTGGCCGATCGCGCTTTTGGCACGCTGACGTATTCAACGGAATATTCTGGCAAAGCAGTAATACTAACCAGGAGCGCAATCCAAATCAGGTCTGTCGACCGTATCCCGGCCTCAGTGAGGTTGTAGACAATCGCAATGACAAGGAATCCAAGTCGAATGCGTCCCGCCTCTGTATCCTGTTTAAGAAGCCGCATAATATTGATAAAACCTGTCCATAATAGGACAGCAAGCAATCCGTCTCCAACAAAACCTAGATTGAGATATACCTCAAGATACCCATTATGCGCCTCTGTAATGCCAGAGAGTATCTGATAGCTCCAAAGGTTGCTCAGACGATGTCCTAACCAAAAACTCTCGAACCCCGTTCCAACCATTGGATTCACCGGAACAGTAAGCAAAATGGCCCAGATCGCAGTCCGCCCGGTGAGAGATGAGTTTCTTCCCATCGCCTCGAGAGCGCTTCCGCCCACCCCCAGGAACAGCACTGTAAAGCAAGACAGGATCACCGACACCACTAAGGCGCTTATGATGACAGGCTTCCTAGCTGTCCTTGAGAAGGCTTGGACTGTAACTAATCCACTTGTAAGCATGAAGCAGGCAAGCGATGTCTTTGAATCCGAGAGAATCAGGAGCCAGACAGCCATCCCTGCCAAAGCGCCATACAGGATCAGGGACTCTGTCCGGAATCGGCGGGGGCCATTCCAAATCACAAGGAGGCGAGAAAACGCGGCAAAGCCAAACACCAAACACACCATTCCCAGCATGTTTTTCGTGTCGCACACGCCTACGAAGTACTGTGTTCCTGCCCAGTGTGACGCATAAGTCCTGCCCAGGCTAGGGAAGTATTTAATAAACAGAATTGAAAGAGGAAGCAAAATGAGCGACACTCGCGTTAACACTCGCCTCAATGCAAACTCATGATTATCCTCGGTTAACACAATCAAAACCATTGCGTAGTCGCCGAGCGACTTAATGAACCGTTTGAGAGCCACGCCGGGGAAATCCGACCATGTGACGCTCAGAGCGCAGTAAAGAACAAATAAAATTATTGGCCAATTCTTTCTAACAAGCCTTTCCACCTTTCCCGATCTGCCGAATAGCACCGCGATTGCTGCTGCCAGGAGAAAAGCGTATATCCATGCATCCAGCGGGCTTCCCTCCAGGTATTGCTCCTCCGACATCACCGGTGCGACGCCGAACCACGTCGACACATGGCGCGATCCAGAGATCAACAACCAGATTATTGGGAGCCAGACGGCCCACGACGTACGAGCTGTTTCCTCTTTGTCCAACGACCATAGTCCAAAGATTCCGAGTATGGTCACAATCACTGCTACAGTTGAATTCATAATTCTCGTGCACGATTTTACCTGGAAGTGATCGGTTGATTTTTTTCCTCGCCCCGCAATTGGCTATCAACCAGATATCGTTGTCTTAAAGATGTCGGCATCGATCACATCTTGCTGATCCTTCGTATCACGCCGACGCACTAAATTCATTTCTTCCTCAATTTCTCACCCATTTTCATCGCCCTTATCGCAAACCGTCATCAGTCACTATTAAGACACTCCACGATTCTTCAGCGCGCTATCAGCACTCAAGGCGTACGCTACAGTTGCTCTCAAATCGTTCTGCTAAGTTCCGAGCAATCTTGAATAGATATTTCGCGTAATATCTCCGACCACGTCCCAGGAATGCCTTTCAAAAGCAAAGTTTCGGATTTCTTTGCGGCGACTCTCCAGTTCCATGAACAAATCACTCTCAAAATACTCCTGCAGGGTTCTTGCCAGGTCGTCTGGATCACACGGTCTGCAAATGAATCCGGTCTTCCCTTCGATCACGTCCTCTGCGAATGACCCTACGTCCGTAGCTATCACAGGCAATCCAAAACTGTATGCAAGAAAAAGGATTCCGCTTTGAAAGATTTCTTTGTAAGGCAACACGGCAACGTCGGCGGCTTTGAAGTATACTTCCGCTTCATCGTCGGGAATAAACTCAATCCTTTGGATTACCCGCTCCCGACTTGACTCTCTACTGATGTCTCGCTCGATCGCGCTAAAGTACTCTTCGCTACCCTTCTTACTCTCGCCTGCTATGATTAGCCGTAACTCCCGGTCCCGAGCAGCCAATTGTTGGAAAGCAGCTACCAGATATTCGAGCCCTTTGTATGGCTTGATTGCGCCGAAGAACAAAATAGTCTTTTCCCCGCTATGGATCCCTAGGCGCTCCCTGGCTTCAGCGGGCCGAAGAGCCGTATCCGGTACAGCATTGTTAACACCGAATGGAATGATCGTGACTGCCGACCTGCGGATATGAAAATTATCCAGCAGCTCACTCTCCATCTTTCTGGTGTGCACAAAGATGTGGTCCGCCGTTCTGTACTGAAATTTCAGCGTCAAACGATTCAGCAAAGAGTCTTTCGAGTCTCGTCTGTCAGCATTGACATTATGTGCCGTCAGGGCGACCTTTTTCCCCAGGAACTTGTAGTAGAGCATGAGGAGAGTCCGATCAATCAACGGAATTTTGTTGTTCCATAGGATGTGAAAGATTCGGGGTTCGGAAGTAGCGGCGTATCGAATCAGACGCGCATAGGCCATAAGTGTACGAGACAGCCTCCGTGAGGCACTCGCTTCCTCAAAACTCCCATGTAGATTGAGAAATCGCACTCCTATAGTGCTATGCATTTCGGGACTATCGACCAAGTTGCTTCCGACTACATCCACGCGAATATTACGAGCCGCCAGTGTCATGCTTAAGCCGAAAGCATAGTGTCTATCCTGCCCCCCAGTCAGCAATCCTACTTCTAATCCAGGCTGAGCGCTTGGCCGCGATTCTTGCTTTGAATGTCGAATCTTCCGGGCAGAATTCTCTGTCTTGAAATATGCTTTGCTCAATCTGGTGCCCTTCATTCTTTCTTACGGCGCAAGAGACGCCCACGACAATCGACAGACCACTTTTCCGCGCTGATTCATTTTGAATCGAAGAAAATCCGCTGCAAGAGTTCTAGAGTTAACATCTTGTGGATTGCCATTGTGTAGTTGCGATTTCCCTTGAGATGACTTGTCACCATCATTTCAAGTGTCTTTCTATTGATATAGGGCCGAGAAAGCGTTAAAGGATCCAGCAAGACCTCCTTGACATATGGGGCCAGTTCGTTGCGGTACCACATCCTGTAATGTAAGAACTTATGTCGTCCTAGGAAGATACGCTCCAGATGAAGCGGCGAAACCATATGGTCCGCAACTGCTACCCACTGGGGCATACCGTAGTCGTAGGCATACTCTGCCTTGAAGGTAAATTCGAGAAGACCGCGCCGCACCATTGAGCTCAGAGGTCCAAAATCCCCTCCTACTCCTCGGTCGGACGGAATCTTGCGCAGTGCATGGCTGCCTTCGCCGATCAAGCGCATTCGGACGTCTTCGCGACCCGCTTTCGGTGCACAATACACGGTACGAACAAAATCGTTGTCCAAATATGGAGATCGCACTGTCAGTTGAGACTGTTCCAGAGCCAGGATTCCGTGATGATACCAAGGTGACTGGCGGAAAGCGGCAAATGTAACGGGATGCGCGTTCCTGATGGCGCGGTAGGTCTCGCCGGCTTTATGAACATATCCAATGAACTCTGAAGACATCAGCTCATCCGCTGGAGGCATGGGCTTGAACATTACAGCGCTGCGTATAATCTCGCTGCCATATGTTCCAAC
>JAJYAE010000035.1 GCA_021779695.1 Acidobacteriota bacterium
AGAACTGCGAATCGTCCGCGTAGATATCCGGTCCAATCATGTCAATCGCCGGCGCAAGCTGCCGCCACAGCCCCACCAGCTTCTGCACCGCGCCGCCACTCGGGTACGCAATGCCCGGCAGATCGATCTGCCGCTGCGGCAGCTCCGCCGCGGGGTAATCAATCCACACGTTGATGTAGCACGGAATTGCAAACTCCGCCTTACCCGCCGCCACAATCGTGTTGATGTACTTCGCCTGCGAATACATCTGGAAAAACTCATCGGCTTCTGCGCCAAACACCGCCCGCCAAGTCCCTGGCTGCTTCTTCGCCACCGCCAGCATGTCGGCAGGCACCTGCCCGTCAAACAGGCGATTCGCTTCCTGCGAGAAATCCCGCACGCTGCCAATGTTTCCTGACTCGTTCTCCACCTGCACAAACAGCACCGTATGCTGGTCGCTGTCGATCTCCTTCAGATGCCGCATGAGCGCCGTGAACGCTGTCTTGTCAGCCTGCAGTGTGTTCTTGCCCAGAGGCGACATCACATCAATCGCCGTACCATCTTGCCGCACCACACGCGGAAACCGCTTCGTATCCGTCTTCACCCAGCCGGGCACATAGTGGTTATTGCCGTTCTTCCACGTGCCAAACCACAACAGCACAACATGCAGGTTATGTACCCGTGCGCCCTGCACAATCGCGTCCACATTGCTGAAGTCGAACTGGCCCTCCGTCGCCTCCATCTGCTCCCAGTACACAGGAGCTTCCACCGTGTTCGCATGCAGCGCGGCCATTGACTTCCAGACCTGCGGCAGCTCGCTCGGCCACGCGCTTGAGTTGTGAATCTGCCCACCCAGCACCAGATACGGCTTGCCATCCACCAGCAGCGCATAGTGGCCATCCTTCTTCACCACCTGAGGGGCCTGCTCCGCCCGCATCGAGACCGGCCTCGCCATCGCAAGCGTCGTCAACACCCCAACCACCGCCAGCAACATACCGCGAAAACGCAGAACGCAAATACACATGGCTCTTGAACCTCCCCAGAACTGTAAACGTCTACATCATTTCCTGCAACTCTCTGCTAGCCTCGTTCAGCAAGTGCAGTCCTGTCCGCCGCAGGTCTGTTCCCGCAGCGAACTCTGGTGGCTTCCTCATTGCTTCGCCGGCGTCGTCTCCATCATCGCTTCGGAGAAAATGCGCATCGCCTCCTTCGCCACCACCGTGCCCGCGCCATTATCCGTTGCGCCAGTTCCAGCAGCCTCGCTATCCAGATGGCCGCCCAGCATCACCACCTGGTCCTTCAGCTTCGGTTCCGTCTTGGGATTCTCGGCAATCATGCCTTAGCCGTGCTCTTGCTTACCTATGAAGTGCGCCGCCTTGCGCCAGCAACCGCACCCGCGCAAGGCCAGCAATTAGTCTAAGGACGACAAATTGCAAACCGACCGGGGCCCCTGCTACGGAGCCCGCAATCACTTAACATTCTGCCATTCACCGGGAGCGGACACGGTTACTCCCGACACAATCCGATTCCGCAATCCTTGCAATACCCGGCCTCGCGCGCGGCGCCACGATCCAGGTCCGGCCCGCGTGACGAGTGTCTCTACACCCTTCACAGTCCCGTCATTTTTTCGATGTGCTCCGGATAGCGGTCACCGATTATCTCGATCTGCGCAGCCGCTTTATCAATGGCCCGCAATTCATCCGCAGTGAGATCCAATCCGACGGAGCCGATATTCTCCTCCAGACGATGGAGTTTCGTCGTGCCGGGAATCGGTACCATCCACTCCTTCTGGGCCAGCAGCCATGCAAGGGCAATCTGCGCGGGGGTCGCGCTCTTCTGCTTGGCGATCTGGCCTAGTAAGTCAACAACAGCCTGATTCGCCTTGCGCGCCTCTGTCGTAAACCGTGGCAATGTGCTGCGAAAATCATTCTTGCCAAATTCGGTCTTGTCGTCCATGGCACCTGTCAGGAATCCCTTGCCAAGCGGACTGTAGGGAACAAAGCCAATTCCAAGTTCCTCGAGCGTAGGCAGAATTTCCGCTTCCGGCCGCCGCCACCAGAGAGAATACTCACTCTGTAGCGCCGTCACTGGCTGCACGGCGTGGGCGCGGCGAATCGTCTTGGCACCTGCCTCCGACATGCCAAAATGCCGTACCTTGCCCTCCCGGATCAGGTCCTTGACCGCGCCGGCAACATCCTCAATCGGCACCTCAGGATCAACACGATGCTGGTAAAAAAGATCAATCACATCGATCCGCAGCCGCTTTAATGAGGCTTCTGCGACTTCCTTGATTCTCTCCGGGCGGCTGTTCAGGCCCTTCCAGCCCGGGCTGCCATCCGGGTTCAGATTGAACCCAAACTTCGTAGCAATCGCCACCTTCCCCTTGTATGGCGATAGCCCTTCGCCCAGCAATTCCTCGTTGGTGAACGGCCCATACACCTCGGCCGTATCAAAAAACGTGATGCCACGATCCACTGCCGCATGGAGAAGCGAAATCATCTCCCGCTTGTCTTTTGGCTGCCCATAGCTAAAACTCATGCCCATACAGCCAAGTCCCAGTGCTGAAACCTCAAGATTGCTCTTGCCTAATTTGCGTTTTTGCATACATTCTCCTTCGCACTCTGCAGAAACCATCCGCGCCGTCCTTCCACTCCGGGTTCCGGCGCTTGCTTAACTCACTCGGCTTTCAAAGAAGCCATATCGATCGAAAAGCGATACTTTACATCCGACCGTACCAGCCGCTCATACGCTTCATTCACTTTTTGAACAGGAATCACTTCAACATCTGCGGTAAGCTTGTGCTGTCCACAGAAATCTAGCATCTCCTGCGTCTCCGCGATTCCGCCGATTGGCGAGCCCGAAAGACTGCGCCGCCCCATGATCAGCCCAAAAGATGACACCGCAAGCGGCTTCTCCGGCGCGCCAACAAGGGTCAGATTGCCATCGCGCCGCAGTAACTGGATCAATGCGTTGATGTCGTGATCTGCCGAAACCGCATCCAAAATAAAGTCGAAACTACCGGCATGCTTCTGCATCTGGTTGGCGTCGCGCGACAACACCACCTCGTCTGCGCCCAGCCGCAATGCGTCCTCACGCTTGCCGGGCGACGTGGTGAACACCACCGTATGCGCCCCCAGAGCGTGCGCAAACTTCACGCCCATATGCCCCAGGCCGCCGAGACCCACCACACCTACCTTCTTGCCTTTGGCCACGCCCCAATGGCGCATCGGCGAATACGTTGTGATTCCAGCACAAAGAAGTGGCGCCGCACCGGCTAGATTCAGATTGGACGGAACATGCAGCACGAATCGCTGATGCACCACGATGCTCTCCGAATAGCCGCCATAGGTCACCCCGCCCAGATGCTTATCCGGAAAGTTATAGGTCAAAGTGAAATTCGGGCAGAACTGCTCCAGGCCCGCACGGCATTCAGGGCATGTACCATCCGAGTCCACCATGCAGCCCACGGCTGCCAAGTCGCCGGCCTTAAAATTAGCCACCCCTGACCCAACTTTTGTCACCCGGCCTACAATTTCATGCCCCGGCACGCAGGGATAAACAGTCGGCATTACCCCGCTCCACTCATTACGCGCCTGATGCAGATCGGAATGACAGATGCCGCAATAGAGGATTTCGATTTGAATGTCCTGCTCGCCTGGCTCACGACGCGGAATGGAGCTGGCAACGAAGGGTGAGGTCGCACTTGCAACGGAGTATGCATTGGCTTGATACACATATCACCTCATGGTTGGGCAAATCATCGTTCTTTTCCAGACTATGCAGGCTGGGGGCGAGCGCGGTATCCCAATCCTGCCTCTTTCTTGCCTATTTCTGCCGATCTTCAGAGAGATTGAGCATGGCTGGAGATGTTGAAGTTAGAGTAGTGAAAGGAGGCAAAGTCGTGCGCAAGGGGCCCCAGAACATCCAGGATTCACCGTCACTCAGCGCAATGCGGGCGGAGCTGGCGCGCAAAATCGCGGCGCTTACGCGCGCCGAAGGAGACACGCCAACCGGGATTCATGGGCTGCGACTCTATCGCCGCTCCGTGCCGACTTCCTGCGCTTCCGCCGCCTACCAACCCAGCCTGGTGGTCTTCGCGCAAGGCGAAAAGCGCATCGACGTTGGCAGGACAACCTATGTGTGCAATGGCACCACGTTCTTGCTCACTTCAGTCGATCTTCCAGTCCTGAGTCAGGTAACCAAGGCCAGTGCAAAAGAACCCATTCTGGGCCTCATCCTGGATCTCGACATGACTCTTGTGCGGGAAATTCTCGCGCAGCAGGAATTTCATTTGAGCGATGCGCCTGCACTCACCCTTGGAATGGCCATAGGCACCACACCGCCAGAGTTGCTGGGTGCCTGTCTTCGCCTGCTCGATCTTGCGGGTACTCCGCGGGACATCCCCTTCCTCGGCCCACTGCTTCAGCGGGAGATCATCCATCGCCTGCTTTGCGGACCACTTGGTTCTCACCTGCGCGCTATCGCAACCCTGGGCGAGCAGGGCAACCGCACCGCAAAAGCCGTAACCTGGCTCCGCGCAAACTATGCCAAGCCCCTGCGCGTACACGAACTGGCCGGCGTGGCGCGCATGGGCGTTTCCACGCTGCACCATCAGTTCCGCTCCCTCACCGCAATGAGCCCCCTGCAATACCAGAAGCAAATCCGCCTGCATGTCGCGCGTGAGCGCATGCTGCATGAAGGCCTTGATGCGGCGAGCGCAGCCTTCGAGGTCGGATACGAAAGCGCAAGTCAGTTTAGCCGCGAGTACAGCCGATTCTTTGGCATGCCACCCATTCGCGATGTGAAAGCGCGCCGCCTGAACGGCGTCGAGCGCGAATGATTCAAATGGCCCAGCAACTCAACTGTACGCGCCAGAACTCAGAGGATAATCCGTTGAACAGCATTGAGCACACCGTCCGCACCGCCAAGTCCTTCGATGAAGCAGTTCGCGCCGTCGAACAAATCACCGCGGCGAAAGGTTTCCGCGTTCTCCATGTACACGATGTCGCACAGACCCTTGCCGAGAAAGGCTTTCAGCGTGAACCTCTGAAGATCATCGAGATCTGCAATGCACGATATGCTCATGAAGTGCTGCAGAAGGATGTGCGCACCGCGCTCATGCTTCCCTGCCCCATCGCCGTCTACACAAGCGACAGCGAGACCCTCATCAGCACGATGCTGCCTACCGTGATAGAAGGCTTTTTCCCAGGCAAAGAGATCGGCCCGATCGCCCAACGCGTCGAGGAAATCGCCATCGCCATCGTGGAGGAAGCCGCGCGCTGAGCCTATGCTGCCGAGCCTTCGGCAATCCGGCGAAGCCGCCGATATTCCGTCGCGAACCAACCCAGGCTCAGTGTCAGAATCAGCGCGATAATGGTCTGCGATATCACGCAGTACAGGCACCACACCTCCAGCACCAACTCCTCAATGAAGGTGAGCCGCAGCGCAAAGCAGAACGCAGCAAACACCACCAGCATCAGGGTAAATCGTTGCCGCAGAAATCCGAGCGCGGCAATCACCAGGTACCCGGCGATGCCAATGGCTGCCACGGGCACGCCATGCATCACAGCAAAGGGGCTGTGGTTCACCACGCCGCAATCCCAATGCGCATTGATGGAGCACGGCTCTGTCGCTGTCGAGTAATGCACTTGCAGTGCCAGTGCGGACACCACTGCGCCCGCCAGTCCCAGGATCAGAATGAAGTATCGCATCACGCCTTTGATGCTAAAGCATTACCATGAACCCATGCATCCACGTGCTCCACTGGGTTCCCGGATCGCCTTCTTTGGCGGCAGCTTCGATCCGCCCCACAACGGGCATCTCGCCGTGGCGCACGCCGCTCTTCAAGCCCTGCATCTCAACAAGGTTCTCTTTGCGCCGGTTGCCATGCAGCCTCTCAAACCGCTTGGATCCTCAGCTGGATTTGAAGATCGCCTGGCCATGACGCAGCGAGCCATTGCCGACGAGCCCGCATTTGAGCTCTCTCTCATCGATGCACCTGATCCCGCAAACCCTCGCAAGGCGCCAAACTACACGCTAGACACCTTGTCACGCCTCCGCCTTGACCTTCCGCCGGGCAGCACCCTGTTCTGCCTGATGGGCGCCGATTCTTTTTTCAGCCTCCGCCGATGGCACCGCGGCGAGGCAATCCCCTTTGTCGCACCTCTCATTGTTGCAGCCCGGCCCGGGCAGAGTCTGGAAGATCTGGGCGCAGCTTTGCCGTCCGGTCTCCAGTTCCTCGAACCCGCATCCCCCGCTCCAAACAGCGGCACGATTCCCATGCGCGAGTACCGCATCCGGAGCGCGGACGGCCGGGAAGCGCCCTGCTACGTTCTCCCTGGCCTGCAAATCGATATCAGCGCCTCCCAGATCCGCCGGGAAATCCGCAGTCATGGCCTCGAACCCCCGCGCCTGCTGCCCGCCGCTGTTGCGCATTACATCGCACAGAAGCGCCTCTATCGCTGACTCCTCACTTGCAGCCGCGCCATCAAGCGGCTAGCATGAGCCTTGGAGAGCCAATCCCAAGCATGACCCAATCGCAAGCGCACGAACAGACCCGCCTACTGGTTCAGACTGCAGCTCGAGTCTGCGAAGACAAAAAGGGAGAAGACACCCGCATCCTTGAACTCGATCCGATCGATTCCGGTCTGGCTGACTTTTTCCTCATTACATCCGCCACCAACGAGCGCCAGGCAGTGGCCATCGCCGACGAGATCGAGCTCCAACTGAAGCGGCAGTTCGAGGCAATGCCCACGTCAGTTGAAGGCCGCCGCCAGGGAGAGTGGATCCTCCTTGACTACGTGGACTTCGTCGTCCACGTCTTCCTGACCCAGAAGCGAGCATTCTACGACATAGAACGTCTGCGCAAATCGGCCCGTCCGCTGACACCTACCGAATTCGATGCGGAATTGAAGGAAGCACTTGCAAGCAGGACCCTGGCTGCGCGCAAGAAATCCGCAGGAGCGTCCAGTAAAGCAACTTCCGCCGCAAAGAAGAAGGCCCCAGCTAAAAAATCCACTGCGAAAGCGCCCGCCGCCAGCAAGGTATCCACCGCTCGGAAAGCCACCAAAGCCACGACACGCAAATCCCCTGCAAAAAAGGCTCCGGGAAAATCGAAGTAGTCGCCTGCCTTCCTTTGCATCTCCTTGTTCAGCGTTTGTGCCCCAAAAAATCGGGGACCTGATTACTCAGGTCCCCGTGGTTGTTTGCGCTTCCGGTTGGGTTAGAAGGTGTAGTGGAATCCAAACCGGATCGTACGGCTCAGCTCATACAGATAAGGCTTTGCGTACTGGCTGTTTTGAGTGATCGCGCCACCTGCGGCGCTACCCAGCGGCGAGTTGTTCATCGCGTCTGTGTAGTTGTAGGCGCTCATCGCACCGGCATAGAACGCCGGTCCATCTGGGAGCCAGCAGGCATTGGAATTGATCCCGTACCCTTGGTTGACCGCTCCGCAACCAGCCGTCTGCGGCGACAGGAAGTTCACCGCATAGCCGGAGTCAGCCTGCTCGTTCAATGCGGTGACCGAGTGCTGGTTCAGGAGGTTGGTGAAGGTCACGTCGAAAGAGGCTGTCTGCCGCTCTGTCACGTGAATCGTCTGCTTGAAGTTGAAGTCCGTGTCCAAGTAGGCCGGCGTGCGCCTCGTATACGGAGCACTCGTCGTAATCACGCCCGTCGTCGAGTTCTGCGTCACATCGATCCACTTGCCACGATTCACGATATCCGTTGGGAATGCGCCAGGGAAGGCATAGCCCACATCCGCGTATGTCGTCAAAGGCGAGCCGCTGTACGCGAACTGCGAGATGCCGAAGTCTGTCGCCAGCTTCTGGTGCAGCCACGGCAGATCGTAGTAGGCATAGCCTTTCAGTGCATTCGGACGATCCGTCGGCAACAGGCCGCTGGAAGAACCGCCGTTTGCGTTCCAAGAGAAGTACGGTTCGTCAAACGAGCGGCTGTTATTCGGAGCGTTTCTTCCGCCGCCGCCGTCCGCGATATCCGAACTAGTCAGGCCCGTGTAGTTGCCACGGAAGTGGCTGTAGGTGTAGGAGAACATTCCCATCCAGTGGTTGCTGGCAGCCTTGGTGATGCGGAACTCCACACCGTCATAGCTGCGGGCTGCAGGAATCGTCTTGTTGGGTGGGCAACCGTTCGAGCAATCCGGAGCCTGGCCGTACAGGAAATTATAGAAGCTAGTGAAGGTGCTGTTGACGCCCTGGCCCGGGTTCACGATCACGAAGGTCTCGCCGACCGCTGGATTAAAGATGGCGGAGTCTTCGATGACGTGGTCCAATCGCCTGCGGTCCCATCGCGCCTCGATGGCCAGATTCTGACCGAGCTGATAGTCGATGCCGAAGGTCGAGTCGTGCTGCGCATACGGCTTGAGGCCAGGGGCCGTGCCTTCCTCGGTGGCGCTGCAGGTGGAGCAGGTCGTCGGGAATGCCCGGATGTTCTGGTTCTCAAGGAAGACCAGGCCGGAGGGCGTGGAGCTGCCGAAGTTCGCCTGGCTGGAGGAGTTCGGGCCCACGCAGTACCGACCGTTGCTGTTGTACTGCGGAGCAATGCTCGAGAGATCGGGCGTCATCAGGGCGTACCAGCATTCCTGCCAGTACTGGCCACCGTAGGAGCTAATGGCCAGGTTGAGCTTCATCTGGTCATAATATTCTCCAAAGCCGCCAAATACCTTCATCTTGCCATTCTTGAAGACATCCCACGCTGCGCCGATACGGGGAGCCACCTTGGAACCCCACCCAAAGTTGATCGGCGTAGCGACCGAACCGGTCGGCTGGTTTTCGGCCGGCAGGGCCTCATGTTCAATGCGCAACCCGTAATTGAGCGTGATGCCTTTACCGATCGTCCAGGAATCCTGCACATAGAAGCCGTTGTTGTAGCTCACGGCGCTGCCGTTGCTGCCGTAGTCATAGACGTCGACGGTGCCGTATGTTCCCACGCAGGTAGGATTCGCGGCATACGCCGCGCTGGGCCCGTTCGCCAGGTTAGCGGCCTCCACTGTGGCGCAGTTCCCCGCGCCCACCGCACCTTGCGGACTGTACGGATTGGTCGTGCCCGGCCACACCTGGATGTACGGGGTGTTGAACTTCTGGAGGATGGCATTCGAGTCGCGGTTCAGCTGGTAGCCGAACTTCAGGTTGTGCGTTCCATAACCACCGGCGTGGAACCAGGCGATGTCCTGGTCGAACTGGATCGCCTTGTTTGCGTTGTAGTGGGTGTAGTTCGCATTCTGCGCGATGTTGAAGTAGCCGGCCGCCTGATTCAACTGCGGCGCTGCCTGTGAGAGGGCAGCTCCAGTTGTCGCCACGTTCCCCAGACCGTTGTCCTGGAAGTTGTAGATGGTGCCCGTCGTCGGATAGCCCGCGTCGTGGTAGTTCTCAAAGTAGTAGCCAAAGCGGGTGGTCGACACCAGGCTGTTGGTCAGCGTGATGTCCGCGCCCGTGTTCAGCGTGATATTGGGCGCAACATACCCCAGGTTATGCGAATACGCGAAAGCTGGAATGCCGCTCGACAAGCACGGATTGCTCGCACTCGTCGCCGAGCCAAAGCAGCCCGTAGAGGTGTTGAAGTACCCCTGGGTCGAATCTGGACCGGGTAGAGCTTCGCCAGCCTGCCGCTGGAGCTGATAGAGCCAGGAGCCATACACGCGGATCTTCTGCGTCACTTCCGCATCTATACGCGCGTAGCTGTAGTAGGTCTGCGTGTTCTGGCTGAAGGGTATCACTCCGCCATTCGTCGGGCCGTAATTGACACGCTCTTCGAAGTTGTTGAAGTCGGGGTTGAAGCCCAGAAACGCGTAGAGCCGGTCTCTCATTGACTGGGAGGGGTGCTTGGAGAGAAGCGAAAGCAGCGGACCACCAACCGAAGCGCCCGGGAAGAAATCCACTGCATGCGGACGGATCGGCTGATAGTTCTGATACGTCGGATCGATCGCGCCCCAGCTAGTCGCAGTGTTGCTGGTACTTGGATCGTAGCGCGAATTGGCGTTCAGACCGCCGTTCAGGGCATTGTGCGTGAACTGCGTAAACACCGCGCCATGCCACTGGTTGGTGCCCTTGTCCATGATCACGTTGACCACGCCACCGAGCGCACCGCCGTATTCGGCGTCCACACCGGAGGTCTTCAGCTGCACTTCCTGGATGAAGTCCATCGGCACGGTCGTCTTGGAGTAGCCGCCGATGATGTTGGCCGTTTCCTGGCCTTCAATCAAGTAGGAGTTCTCAGAGTCCGCGCCGCCGGCAATCGAATAGCCGAACTGGCTACCGTTGCTGGCGCTGCCGGGCGAAGAGCCGCCCGAACCGTTGCTCATCGTTGCGCTACCTTGGAGGGGCTCGTTTCTGGCCGCCGGCGCAAACTGAATCACCGACTGGTAGGTCGTGCCGTGCGGCAGGTCGGTCAGAGCCTGCTCGGGAATGTTGGTCAGGGTCGTGTTCGTCGTCGCATCAATGAGCGGCCCTTCGGTCTTCACTTCTACCACGGTGCTCGTCTGGCCGATCTTCACCTGAAGATCGATCGAAGGCAGGTGGCCGACCTCTAGGACGATGCCCTGACGACGCAGGGTCTCAAAACCCGTCGCCTTCACCGTCAGCGTGTATGTGCCCGGCGGAAGGTTGGCAAAGCGATAGTAGCCAGCGGCATCCGTGACCACTGCTTTTGACCCGACCAGTGTCGGGGCCGTCGCCGTTACGGTGGCCTTGGGCACCACTGCACCCGAAGGATCCGTCACCGTGCCCTGCATCCCGCCCGTCGTCTCTTGCGAATAGGCCGGCTGCTGCGTGACCGAAAGGGTAAAACCCAAGGTCAGCGCCAGAGCAACTAACAGAGATACGCCTTGCAAGCGTATAAATCGCATTGAACTCCTCCAAGTCATCCAGAGCGGGAGTCTTTGAAAACCGTCCCCTGCCCGTCATTTGTCTCGCGTTCCGAACCCGGCAAGCAGGCCGAGGCGTTTCGCAGTCTTCTTGCTACTTTTGCGATTCATCCAATGATGCCGCTTACGTACTGAAACAACTGCGTACTTCTCAACCCGCCGTGACCGATGACGCTTAGTCAGAAGCGATCAGCGACGCGTCTTCAACCCCTATTAGCATGAGAAGGGCCACTCTCACTCTTGGTTTGTAAATTCTGAATTACGTTGGAAATAGGTTGCTTATTGAAGCCACCACGACACGGTCCCGCCCTTCCAAATATGAAAATATGGATAAATTGCAAGAGGCCTTCCAAAAATGGATTCGGCTTTCCGCTTTTTGGGAGTATTTGCTAATCAAAGGCTTCAGAATGTAGCTTTCGAGTGGAATATCCCGATGCAACTGACACTCGTCCATATTGGTGGCCGCTTTGCTTCAAATGACGAGACGGACCAGCTCACCCGGCTGTATCTCGATCGCTGCCAGGCTTACGCCCGCTGCCAGACTCAGCCCTTCCGGTCCGAGGAAGCCTTCCTCGATTGGCTGGCTCGTCAATCTGGCCGGACTCCGGTATTCCCCGTGCTGCTGGACAGCCGAGGCCGTTCCATGGACTCTGCGGCCTTTGCGGCGTGGCTGGGTCGGCAACGGGACAGCGACGTGCAGCACATGGTCTTCGCAATCGGGCCGGCCAGCGGCTGGTCCGACGGCGCCAGAAAGCAAGGCCGGCTGCTCTTCTCGCTCGGCCCCATGACGCTGGCACATGGCTTGGCGAGGGCGGTGCTCGCCGAGCAACTCTACCGGGCATTTACAATCCTTGCAGGCCATCCGTATCACACCGGCCATTAACCATCAGCAATTTGCAAACCACTTTCAGGCAGACTCAATGACCGATTCCCGGCGGGGACTCATCCTTATTCATACTGGCGCTGGCAAAGGCAAGACGACGGCCGCACTCGGCACCGGTCTGCGGGCCGTGGGCAACGGCATGAAAGTGCTGATGCTGCAGTTTCTCAAGGGCTCCTGGCACTACGGAGAACTGGATGCCGTGCAGCAATTTGGGGAAAGCTTCGTTTTGAAGCAAATGGGCCGCGGCTTCGTGAAGGTCGGCGGCGCGGAAACCGACCCGGTGGACCTGCGCATGGTGGAAGAAGCCTGGGAGGAAGCAAGGCTCGCCATTCTTTCAGGCGATTGGGACCTGGTCATCCTGGATGAGATCAACTACGCAATCAGCTACGGCATGCTGGACCCGGAGAAGGTCGCTGAAACCTTGCGGAACCGCCCCGAGATGGTGCATGTGATTCTGACGGGACGAAATGCCCACCCAGTTCTTGTGGAATTGGCCGATACCGTGACTGAGATGCGTGAGGTCAAACATGCCTATCAAAAGGGCATTCTGGCGCAGCGCGGCATAGAATACTGAGGTGGATTGCCAACCCTTGGCCATCCCCAATCCGGCGCTGTCCTGGCTGGTTGCATTGTGTTTCTGGGAGAGAGTCTTCGATGTCCTGGTTTAAGCGTGAGAATGCCGAATACGATAGCGGATCAGATTCTGCCAGCGAAGGAGAACGCCGCGTTCGTACCGAAGGCTTATGGAGCAAGTGTCCCGGCTGTCGCCAGGCCATCTTCAATGCAGACCTCGAAGCCAACCTGGGGGTCTGCCCGAAGTGCCAGCATCATTTCAAGATCGGCGCGCGGGAGCGGCTGAACTTGCTTCTGGAGCCGGGGTACACGCTCGTGGATGGGGGATTGCGCTCCACCGATCCGCTGAACTTCGTTGACAGCAAGCCCTACAAATCGCGCCTTCGAGCGGCACAGCAGCAGACCGGCTTGGATGACGCGATCCTGAATGCGGTTGGACAGCTTGGGCATCATGATGTCGTCGTCAGCGCCATGGAATACAGTTTTATCGGCGGGTCGATGGGCGCGGTGGTGGGTGAAACCATCGCCCGTGCGGTGGACAGGGCTCGAACGGGTCGCAAGCCGTTGATCGTCATTGCCGCATCAGGCGGTGCGCGCATGATGGAAGGCGTAGTAAGCCTGATGCAGATGGCAAAGATCTCCACTGCACTGGCGCAACTGGATGATGCGCATGTGCCCTACATCTGTGTTCTCACAGACCCGACGACAGGCGGCGTAACGGCCAGTTTTGCCATGCTGGGCGACCTGAATATCGCCGAACCCGGAGCGCTGATCGGCTTTGCGGGGCCACGTGTGATCGAGCAGACCATCCGCCAGAAGCTGCCTGAAGGCTTTCAGCGTGCTGAATTCCTGGTGGAAAAAGGATTCCTTGATGCGGTTGTCCACCGGCGGGAACTCAAGGGCTACCTCGCGCGGGCGCTCGATTTTATGCGCGCCCCGGCCTGAGGCCATTCAGGAGTCCGCGCTCGATACGCAATCTGAAATTTGAGAGTGATGGAATAGACTGGTTCGTTCGAGCTGATCCTTAAGGACCCGTATATGCCTCTCCATCGCCCTGTCACTTTCCAGATCCCGTCCAGTATTTCTCTCTTGTTTCTCGTGCTGGGCTCAGCCGCACTGATGGCGCAGACCGCTGCCCCGCCGCTGAGTACCGAAGCGCCTCTTCCGCTCGAGACCTCTGGCCCCGTTTTACGCGAGAATGCGCAACCGCAAAAGCCCTTTACGGTGGCAGGTGAGCGCGGGGTTCTTCTGGGACAGCAGGATGGCACCTTCGAAGCCTGGGTGCTTCCGGTCAAGCTTCTCTCTAACTTGAGGATCGAAGCCAACGTTCAAGGCTACCCAGTCCCCATCGACGTCAACGCACAGGCCGCACAGATCGAGGTGCGGCCGGATCGCACCACCATCACCTATACGCATATTGCCTTCACCGTCCGGCAGATCATGTTCTCTCCCAACTCCGCTCCGCCGGGAACCGGGCCAGTTGTACTGTTTGAGTTTGACTGCCTGCATCCAACTGACTTTACCCTGCGCTTTACTCCGGAGCTGCGCTGGATGTGGCCCGAGCGCAATGACGGCTCGCCCGGTATCGAGTGGGTGGAGCAGGGCGGCTTTTACGTTCTGCATACTGATTATCCGGATTTTGCAGCGGCCGTTGCGATTCCCGGCGCGCAGCCCGGAATATTGGCGCCGTACCAGGAGCGCCCCCAGGTCCATCCAGTTGAGTTCAAGCTCCACATCGAACCGGCGCGCGACCGAGGCCGGCTTTATCCGCTGCTGATGGCCCTCGGAACTACCACGAAAAATGCGACCGATACGGCACTGGAACAATCCCTGGCCCATCTGGATGCGGCAATCCCCGCCCTCTACGCGCACCATGCGGAGAGTTACTCCAGGCTACTCAGCAGTTCAACCTCAATCGAAACGCCAGACAAGCATCTGAACGCAGCGTTCCAATGGGGCGTCGTATCAATTGAGCAGTTGAAGACATTAGCGCAACCAACAGGCGAGACCGCATTGGTGGCTGGCTACTATGTCTCTGGCGACTCAGCGCGGCCGGGATTTGGTTGGTTCTTTGGAAGGGATGCCCTGTACACTCTGTACGCCGTGAACGGCTTCGGTGACTTTGCGCTGACGCGTGATGAATTGGAGTTCCTGATCAGGCGACAGCGCGCCGATGGCAAGATCATGCACGAGTATTCGCAGACTGCACCGAACGTGGATTGGCTGCAGTTTCCTTATATGTACGCCGCTGCCGATGCGACTCCGCTGTTCCTGCTTGCTGTGGCGGATTACGTGCGCGCGAGCGGTGACACAGCCTTCCTGATGCAATATCGCCCTGCGATCGAGAAGGCTTGGGCCTTTGAGACCGATCCCGCACACGACACCGATCATGACGGCATTTACGACAACTCGCAAGGCACGGGTTGGGTGGAAAGCTGGCCGGGCGGCATGCCACATCAAGAGATTTATCTCGCCCTGCTTGATCAACAGGCCTCTTCGGCAATGGCTTACCTTGAGACACTGCTTCATGAAGATGACAGATCGAAAGCCGCGGCATTGCGGGCGGAAACGGTCGCGAAGACAATCAACGCTGAATACTACGATGCGCAAAAAGCCTGCTATGCCTTCAGTCGCAACCTGGATGGATCACTGGACCGGACGCGCACTGTCTATCCGGCGTTGGCGTGGTGGGACCCCGCCAATGGACAGCCAATTCTGACGCATTCCGCGGAATGCTTGCGGCAATTCGCGAAGGCCACGCTGAGCACAGACTGGGGATTGCGAGATGTCTCCAATGACGAGCCGATTTACAACGGCATGAGCTACCATCAGGGCTCCGTGTGGCCGCTGTTTACCGGCTGGGCATCGTTGGCTGAGTATCGCGGCAACCAGCCCCTGGCCGGGTATCGCTTGCTCACTGAGAACGCTCGCATGACGTGGCTGGAAGATCTGGGAGCCGATACGGAGTTGCTTTCCGGCGATTTCTACGTGCCAATGGGTCGCAGTACGAGTCATCAGCTCTGGTCTTCCGCGATGGTGGTCACTCCCATCCTGCGCGGGCTGTTCGGCATCTCGATCGATGCTCTGCACAAGACCATCTCGGTGGATCCTCATCTTCCACCCACATGGAGCCACGCGACCGTGAAGAACATCCACGTTGGCGACAAGATCGTCGATCTGATCTTCAACCAGACGGGCGATTCCACGACCATCTCCCTTCAGGGGCCGGATGCCGCAAGCGTGCGGCTCAGTAGTTCAGCAAAGGGTCACAGGGACGATTTGGCCCATCCCATTTCGATTGCCCGTCCCGCCGTACAGGTCGTCCCGCTCGCCGGGGATCCGCTCCTGGGCGACCGGACCCAGTTG
Organism: Acidobacteriota bacterium; assembly: GCA_021779695.1. The sequence continues at coordinate 15,678 of JAJYAE010000035.1, forward strand.
GCGCGAATCGTGAGCGAAGAGTACGCCGCGCGGAGCCTGAAACTGATGGTGGAAGCACCGGCGGAGAGTTCCATCCCCATCTCACTCGTCGTGCATGCACCGCGGACCAAACTGCGCGCAACGGGCGGCGAGCTGTCCTCGCCCGATAGCGCGGAAACAAACAAGGGAAACGACTCCACTGCGACCCTGACTGTGCATTTTCCAGCCGGTACGGGCTGGCAAACCACATCCGTTGAAGTGGATTGGTAAAGAGGGGCGCAGACGAATCGGCGGAGACATCCTCCGCCGGGGTGAGGGATCACCAGGCGCGAAATCGCATGGACGGGCCGGGAGTTGGCCTGCGGATGGTCTCGCCAGATACAATACGAATACGTTGCCGTCTAAGGTAAAGCGAGATTTTTCCCAGTTTGGAGCAGGTGCACGTGAGACGTTTGATGGGCCGCAATCTGCGGCTGGAATGGTTTGCAGGTCTGTGCGCGGCGATGGCGATGCCCGCCTTGGGTTTTTCAGCCGTGAATGCGCAAAGCCTGAGAACCGAAACGAGATTGACTGCCGAGACTCACGACACCCAGGGCGGCACGCAGACAACGCTGACGGTTCACGTGACCGGCACAGACGGCCAGCCGGTGGCCGGCGGAGTCTCTCTGGAAGATGCCGGCAAGCCGCTGGCAGGACTTGTGCTCGACGCCACAGGCCAGGCTCAGACAACCATAACGATGGCGCCGGGCGACCACACGCTCGCGGCCGTCTATAGCGGAGACGCGACGCATTTATCTTCAACCTCTGATGTAACACCTGTGCACGCGGTGACGGGTGGCACGTTCAACTTCACCGTATCGGTTGCTCCAGGAAGCCTGTCGCTCACCGCAGGTCAGTCAGGCACGGTGGTCGCCACCGTGACTCCGGTGAATGCTGCCTCACTGCCGGCGCCCATGTTCGTCACCCTCTCCTGCTCGGGGCTGCCGGATCAGTCCGCATGCACGTTCACTCCGGAAAATATTGAAATCCTGCCTAGCTCCTCGGCTGCCATCAACAGCACAATGGTGCTGGCGACCTCTGCAGGAATTGCAGCGACTGCAAGAACGGTTCCCCATGGGACGCAGCTTCATTCCGGCACCCGGCCCGTGGCCTGGGCGTTGGCTTTGCCCGGCGTCTTCGGGCTCGCGGGACTAGCCTTTGGAGCCCGCAAGCGCCGCTGGTTAACTCGGCTTTCGCTGCTGTCTCTGGTCGGCCTGGTCTCTGTGCTGGGAACAACTGCCTGCTCCCCACAGTATGACTACTACCATCACGGTCCGCCGCACAATCTCCCAACGCCTTCCGGGTCGTATCAGGTGAGCGTCACGGCGCAGTCGAGCAACGGCATTACGGCGATTACTAACTCGACGAGTCTGGCTCTCACGGTCAAGTAATTCGCGCGGAAGCGGTTCCCTTGCGAGACCAGCTTCCGCCGTGATCCCGATCTATTCCGGCTTGAGAATCACCTTGATTGCCTCGCCCGATTGCAGCAGCCGCATCGCCTGGGCGAAGTCATTGAGCTTGAGTCGATGAGTGATCACAGGTTCCAGGTGAAGCTTTCCGGCCGCAAGCAATGCCTCCATCTGGAACCATGTCTCAAACATCTTGCGGCCATTGATTCCCTGCACTGTTGCGCCCTTAAAGATGATGTCCCGGGCAAAATCCAGTTCGACTGGCCGTGACGGAATGCCAAGTAGCGATGCGCGCCCGCCGGTACGCAGCAGAGCAAATCCCTGCGCCATGGCCTTGGGATGCCCCGACATCTCAAGCAGCACGTCAACGCCGGTTCCGCCGGTGGCTTCCAGAATTTGCTCTTCGATGTGGTCTTCCGCTGGATCCAGTGCAAGATCTGCGCCCATCTGCGCGGCCACGCTGCGGCGATGTGCGTTGACCTCAATGGCGTAGACACGCGCTGCACCGCATGCTTTGGCAACAGCAATGGAAAACAGTCCGATAGCGCCGCAACCGGTGATGGCAACCGTCTTTGCCGCAATGGGTCCAGCGAGAACAGTGTGAACGGCGTTGCCGAGCGGATCGAGCAATGACGCGTAGTCCTGCGGGATCGCCGGCGAAAGCTTCCAGATGTTGCTTTCGGGGATGATGGCATAGCTGGCAAAAGCGCCATTCGCATCTACACCGAGGATGCGAACGTGCTGGCAGACGTGGGCGAGGCCCGTGCGACACTGCAGGCACTTTCCGCATGCGACGTGCATCTCCGCGCTGACGAAGTCGCCTTCCTTGACGGTGGTGACGCCGCGTCCCACGGCGGCCACCGCACCTGCAAACTCATGGCCCGGGATGAGCGGAGGCTGAATGCGGCCCTGAGCCCAGGGGTCCCATTGGTAGATGTGAAGGTCCGTTCCGCACACGCTGGCAGCGGAGACGCGCACCAGAACTTCACCGGCCCCTGGCTCAGGAACGGGAACCTCCCGAATCTCCACACCAGGCGCGGATTGTGCTTTCACCACCGCTTGCATGGTTTTAGGAATCAAAGCAAGCCTCCTTGCAAGAGCAAACAAATCAGTCTATCAACCTGTCGCGAGGTGCGGCCCGGATGATAGAACGGAGGGAATGAATTAGCGCCTGGACTGCGAGCCGAATGCCGAAGAAAACCGATTTTTTGATTACTGCAGCAATATTGCTTCTAACGCAGATAGGGACCCTCTTGCATGCGCAAGCGGCCGATCCGGCGTGGCTGACCTACCGGAAGCTGCAGAAGCCCTTGAGTGTACCCACGCGCATTCTCGTGCTGGGTAAGGATCCGCTGGAGCAGACTGCCGCGCAGGAGTTGGAGCGTGGATTGCTTTCACTGGCAGGACGCTCCACGCCGGACGAGAATAATCCTGACGCAATCGTGATGGGCACGGAAGCGCAGATGCGGAGGCACAAGCACAAAGCGGCTGCTCAAACATTGGCACCTGAGGAATTCGCGCTTGGCTGGGTCAAGACGCCACTGCGCCGCGAACTCGAAATTGTGGGCGGCAGCGACCGCGCAATGCTCTACGCCACCTTTGCCGTGCTCAGAAACCTGGCGCAGGGGGCCGATTTGAGCACGGTGAGCTTGCGAGAAAAACCCGCGATGCCGATTCGCTGGGTGGACGAGTGGGACAATCCGGATGGATCAATTGAGCGCGGCTATGCTGGGCCAAGCATTTTCTTTGAGGGCGGGAATGTGCGGCAGGACCTGGGGCCTGTACGTGCGTATGCGCGGCTACTGGCGTCGGTCGGGATCAATGGATGCAACATCAACAATGTAAATGCCGCGCCACAACTGCTTGACGACGAGCACCTGAAGGAGATTGCGCGCATTGCCGATGCCATGCGGCCGTGGGGCGTGCGCGTGGCCATGAGCGTCGCGATTGCCAGCCCGCAAACTGTCGGAGGGCTGAAAACGTATGATCCGCTCGACCCGGCCGTGAAGGCCTGGTGGACTGAGAAGGTGAAAGAGATTTACAAGCTAATCCCGGACTTTGCGGGCTTCACCGTAAAGGCCGACTCCGAAGGACAGCCGGGGCCTGCAAGTTTTGGACGCACGCCGGCAGATGCCGCCAATACCCTGGCCAGTGCGCTCGCGCCTCTTGGGGGAGTCGTCCTCTATCGCGCGTTTGTGTACAACCATCACCTCGACTGGCGCGATCCCAAAGCGGACCGTGCACGAGCGGCCTATGACATCTTTCATCCGCTGGATGGCAAGTTTGCACCGAACGTGATCGTGCAGACTAAAGAAGGTCCTATTGACTTTCAGGCGCGTGAGCCAGTGTCGCCGCTCTTTGGAGGGCTGACCAAGACGAATCAGGCGATGGAAGTCGAAGTGACGCAGGAGTACACCGGCCAGCAACGCCACATGGTCTACCTGGCGCCAATGTGGAAGTGGGTGCTGGATTTCGACATGCGCGTAGACGGGGCGACGACTCCAGTGAAGCAGATCATCGAAGGCAGGTCATTCGATCGTCCGCTGGGCGGCCTGGTCGCAGTGGCCGGAGTTGGCCAGGATGCGTGGCTCGGCTCGCCACTCGCTATGGCCAATCTCTTCGCATTTGGCAGGCTTGCGTGGAATCCGAATCTGAGTCCGGAAGAGATCTCCGTGGAGTGGGTGCGGATGACCATCAGCAACAATCCCAATGTCGTCGGGGTTGTGGCAAAGATGCTGATGCAGTCGTGGCCTGCTTATGAAAACTACACCGGGCCGCTCGGCCTGCAGACTCTCACCGATATCACGGGTAGCCACTACGGTCCGAATATTGAGTCGAGCGAGCGCAACGGATGGGGCCAGTGGCACCGCGCCGATCGCGATGGCGTGGGCATGGACCGGACCGTTGCCACAGGAACTGGATTCGTAGGACAGTATCAGCCCGAGGTGGCACGGTTGTACGAGTCCGTCGCAACGACGCCAGACAATCTCCTGCTGTTCTTTCATCACGTTCCGTATACCTACAAGCTGCACAATGGCTCTACGGTTATTCAGTTCCTCTATGACAGCCACTACGAGGGTGCGGCGCAGGCCACGGAGTTTGTAGGCGAATGGGCCTCTCTGAAGGGGCGTGTCGATGACGGTCTGTACAAGGATGTGCTGCACAGGCTTGAGTATCAGGCGGGACACGCGATTGTATGGCGCGATGCGGTAACACAGTACATGCTGAAGTTGAGTGGGATTCCAGATGAGCGCGGACGCGCGGGCCACTATCCGCAAAGGATGGAGGCGGAAGATGCGCGTTTGACGGGCTACAGCATCATCGATGTGAACCCATGGGAAGATGCATCGCGCGGCAAGGCAGTGTCATGCAATGGCCAAAGAGCCTGTACGGCCAAGTGGACGTACGCAGGAAAAACAGGCGAGCACAACCTCGCCGTACAATACTTCGATCTGCAGGGTGGCGCGGCGCAATTCACATTGACAGTGAACGGCAAGACCGTCGGCCTCGATCCCGCGTGGAAGGCGGACGCGATGCTGCCATCGAACCGGCCGGATGGCGACAACTCCACACGCCACGTTGTGCGCGATGTGGAGTTGAAGCCCGGTGATGTGATTTGCGTGCAGGGGACACCAGATGGAACGGACAGGGCCGCGCTCGATTATATTGAGGTGCTGCCGGCGAGCAATCTGCCCTGAGAAGAAGTGAATTTGAGAACGGGCACTTCAAGCACAGCATCAAGCTATGATGTTTTCGTGCCTGTTCTTCGCCGGATTTGTGCCGTCTGTGCGCTGCTTTCGCTGATGTTTGCAGCTCCGTGTGTGCCAGGACCACGCGTGTGGAGTCAATCGCGCAGAGTTCCCTCTGCAGACCATGCGACTCTGTCATCGTTGACTGCCGACTTCGCGCGCCTTGCGCCTGAAACAATCCGCACCGCGGACGGCTACATCCAGCACCCCTACTTGATTCCCGCGGGCTACTATCCACAAATGTGGGACTGGGATGGATTCTTCATCGGCTTGCATTGGGCGAATCAGAATCCGGATGACGCGAAGTATCTGCGCGACTGGGCCATCAGCTTTGCAAACTCCGCCGATGCGGATGGATACGTCGCGGGATGCATCACTCCCAAGGGTCCGCGTCCGCTTTTCGGCAAATTTGCAATGAAGCCCTTTCTTGCGCAAGGCGCTCTGGTGGCCGCGTTGCGTTTGCACGATGACGCATGGATCAAGCCCATCTGGCCGGCGATGCAGCGCATCGTCGCATACCGTGAGCGAACACAGTTTGATGCCAAGTGGGGGTTGTGGTTTTGGGATAATGCGATGCAATCCG
>JAJYAE010000315.1 GCA_021779695.1 Acidobacteriota bacterium
AATAGACTTAAAATCCGCAGGCCTTAACCGGCCGTGGGGGTTCAAGTCCCCCTCCGGGCACCAGGATAGGGGCATCAACTTCTCCGAAACGTAGCAAGCACGCGATCATGCATTCCAGTGATTCTTGCATGCGATCGGGGAGATCATCCCTTTCGGTCTGTCCTTCGTTGGATCCAATCGCGAACAATGAAGTCCCGGTCCTTGCGCAAGTTTCCCGCGATCAGGGCTTAGCGGCAAAAGATTGCACATTGCCGCAGTCCGCATTCTTGAAAACAGCAGTGCTCACCGCAGTCCATTCGTAGGGTTGCGAATGAGGGCCCATTTGCATCGAGCCTGTAAAGTGGACCTTGCTCGTAGAGTGCTCCGCATCGGTCCACGATGCCTGGATGTCGCCCTTGCCTTGTAGTGCGCCGGCGCAGACCATCTGAGCGGTCATCCCGTTGGCCTTCTTGACAACATTCGTGACCTGGCAATTCCCATGCATCTCCGGTGGAACAGACCCATACTTGTCAATCTGGGCCTGGGTCACGCAGATTTCCGTCGCCCGGGGAGCTCCGCCCGGATTCATCCCTGCAGGAAAGGGCGATTGCTGCCAGCTCATGGTCGTGGTGACCTCCCACAGGCCGGCCTTCCGCGTCTGTCCAAATGCCGCGGCTCCGAGGAGCAATGCGCAGGCTACACAAACACAAATTCTTAGGGATATTGACATGTGCACCCCTTTCGCGCGGGCCGATTGCGCCAGTCTGTACTTTACTCGGATGACACGATTTCTGAAAGTGAATTGTGGACTCGCCGAGCGGATCTCAGGCGCTACGCAAATTTCTGCTGGCCAGGGATAGCAATGCCGCGGCGACGCGATTCGCAGCATGACGCACAACATTCTCTTCCAGCGCGAAGTTGCCCGTAATGCAATGCACGCCTAGAGCTTCAATGCGGTCAATATCCGGAAGAATGGGCGCCGCCTGCTCTTGGGCGTATCGGGCGAGGGTCTGCTCAGAAAAAGGAGCGGTATTCACAATGGCGTAGTCAAAAATCGGTGCGCGAGTGTGATCGTAGATTCTCTCAATGTGCTCGGACGCCTTCAGTCCTAAGCTCTCATTCGCCTGCGTCATCAGGTTACAGATAAAGACGCGCGTGCCTCGAGCGTTGGCGAGCGCCGTGGGAATGCCGCGCACCAGGAGATTCGTGATCAGAGACGTGTAAAGCGAGCCTGGGCCAACGGTGATGAGGTCTGCGCGCTCAATTGCTTCCAGCGTGTCGGGAACTGCGGCTGCGTTGGGAGGATCCAACGCCAGTTCAGCGATGCTCTGGCGGCTCGCTGTGATGTTTGTTTCTCCGCGCACCACCGAACCATCTTTCATGTGCGCCACCAGTGTGGCGTTGGCCGTGGTTACTGGGTAGATGCGGCCACGTGTCGCCAGGATCTTTGAGGCCAGTTGGATCGCATGCGCAAAATCACCGGTGATCTCTGTTAACGCAGCCACGAAGAGATTCCCGAAGTTGTGCCCCTCGAGTGCGTCCCCGGAGCGGAAGCGATGAGCAAAGAGCTGGGTGAGAAGATCCTCTTCTTCGCTCAAGGCCACCATGCAATTTCGCAGATCGCCTGGCGGCAGCATGTTGAAGTCTTTACGCAATCGGCCGGACGAGCCGCCGTCATCGGTCACCGTGACCACCGCAGCTAAATCAGAGATCAGATAGGGTTCATTACTGGATTGGCCCGGCTGGGCCACGTGGCGGCGAAGTCCGCGAAGGAGCGTGGATAAACCTGTGCCACCGCCAATGGCAACCACCCGGATGGGACGCGGGGCATCGTCAAAAGCGACATCACGCGCACCATTGGAAGTGCCCGAAGCTGACATCTCTGATTTCAAGGACCAAGCCAATTGAACGAGCTCTCTATGGAACTTCAGGATACAGCAGTTCCGTGAACCTCGGGTCGTCAACCATGCTCTGAAAATCGTTGTCCGAGCGAGCCTGAAGACGATTCTTGGGATTCAGGTCGATGGCGCGCGAAAGGTGTTCGAGGCAGTCCTCCGATCGACCGGTAATCGAGTCCAGAACCGCCAATCCGTAAAGGGCGTAATCGGCATTCGGATGTTCGGCCAGAACTTTCCTGAATTGTTCGTCCGCCTCTTCAAAATAGCCGGCATTCAATTGCGAAATGGCATAGTCAAACCTTTCCTCAGGAGTCTGGAAGGCTAGACCTTTCTTGTTCAACTGACGCTGGCAAGTCTGAATGTACATCCGGCAGCGTTCAACAATTTCCGAGGGAGCCGCCGGAAGCAGCTTTTCCAGTGCGGCAAGGGCTTTTTCGTACTTGCCTTGTTGCACCAACTGAACCGCTGCCTGATAGTGCTGAAAGGCAGCTGCGCTGGCTGCGGTGGATCGGCTGCCGGGTTTGGCAGCCAGTGTCGGAGTTTTTTTGCGGCCGGATGCCGCGGATCGAACCTCTTGCGTCATGGAATCCCGTTCGCTCGCAGTCTGAAGAGGCAATCTCAGAAAACCATCCCATTCCCGGACGGCCCCCGATCATTGCTCTGCTTGAGCCCCTTTTATACGCAGAACCTGCCCTTCCGTCAATGGGAGGGCTATGCTGGACGCCTATTCACCCTCTACGGCACTCCGGTGCCGATAAATTGCCGGGTTAAGCGATGGATCGTTGTACATTTTCAATTGCTTGTACAACTTGAAGCGTCGGGTGCCGTCCAGGGCCTCCTGCCATAGAGCATCAAGGCACGCGGCCAGGTCGCCACGCTGCTCCAGCAGGATGCTGAGGCGCTGCCGGTTGCGCTCGACATGCTCGCTGCTGGCGTCAGCTCTCGCGGCCTCCTCGCGCGTGTGGTAAATCTTGAGCGCCAGTATCGAAAGCCGGTCGATCATCAAGCCGGGCGACTCCGAATGGAGGGGTGCACTGTGCCGGGGCAGACCCTTTGGCTCCAGCCATTCCAGCAGGTACTGGTCCAGGCTCTCAGCCTGATCGTTGCGCAGCTGGTTGGTCCGGTCGATGCGCCTCTTCACCTCCGCGAGCTGCGCATCGCTCACTCCCGGCCTCCGCGCCTCGTCTTCAATGTGCCAGAGGTCGAAATTGGCGCGGTGCTGGTTCGCAACCCGCTTAAGCCATCCCCGATTGGGGCCGGCGACCTGAAGGCGAAAGGAGTGGATCTCCACGGCGTGCCAGCTCTGTGTCAGCAGATCCTGTAGCTCCACGATTTCATTGGCCGACAGCATCTGCCTGCTCCTTCCGCTTTGCAATCCTATGAATTTTCAAAACCTATGGTAGAACTATCCTCACGGATCGGTCCAACTCGACAGGGGTCTACGATGTCCGACGGCAGCCCGAGATTTCTCTGTATCGCCAGCTACGAGAAGGGGCATGACTTTTTGCGCCAGTTGGCGGCGTTGGGCGTGCTGCCCACTCTTCTTACGGCCGAAAAACTCCGCGATGCAGAGTGGCCGCGTGAAGCGTTGGAAGATCTTGCCACGATGCCCGCAGGGCTATCCAATGAACAGATCCTCAACACGGTATGCTGGATGGCTCGCGGCCGTTGTTTTGACAGAATCGTTGCCCTTGATGAATTCGATCTTGAAATCGCCGCCCGGCTTCGCGAACACATGCAAATCGAAGGCATGGGGACGACCACAACGGGCTTTTATCGGGATAAGCTCGCCATGCGTATGGGTGCGCGAAAGTCCGGCTTTCTGGTCCCGGAGTTCTGTCGAGTCCTCAATTACGACGAGCTGCGGGCCTATATGGATCGCGTCCCGGCTCCCTGGCTGCTCAAGCCACGGTCGGAGGCCTCGGCCCTCGGTATCAGGAAGATCAGCGAACCGGAGCAACTCTGGCGTGCCCTGGATGAACTCGGCGACCGTCAAAGCATGTTTCTGCTGGAACAATTTGTGCCTGGCGACATCTTCCACGTGGATTCGATCGTGAGCGAAGGCAAAGTGGTTTTCTCCGCGGTACATCAATACGGGCGGCCTCCAATGCAGGTGATGCACGATGGAGGCGTATTTACGACCCGCACCGTGGATCGCGACAGCCGCGCGTGGGCTGAGTTGACCGCGATCAATGCAGCACTCGCCCCAGCCTTGGGAATGGAACGCGGCGTGACCCATGCGGAGTATATCCGCTCCCATACCGATGGCCGCTTCTACTTCCTCGAGATTGCGGCGCGCGTGGGAGGTGCATTCATTGCCGATCTCATCCATGCGGCAACTGGTGTCAATCTGTGGCGTGAATGGGCCAGCCTTGAAGTCGCGCATCTGCGCGGCGAACGCTATACTCCACCGGCTGCGGCCGCAAACTACGCAGGCAGCGTGCTGTGTCTTGCCAAAATGGCAGAGCCTGATACCTCCACTTTTGATGTGCGGGAAATCGTCCTCCGCATAAAGAAGGAGCATCATGCCGGCCTGATCGTCCGGTCCGACCGGCCGGAACGGGTGAGGGAACTCGTCGAACAATTCAGTGAAGCATTTGCAGCCCAGTTTCTCGCAACGATGCCCCCTCCGCTCAAACCTACAGCCTGAGAGAATGACTCGCTCAAAAGGAGGCAGCGATGAACCTTACTGAACAGGACGCCATCGCAATCTGGCCCGCTACTCATTATGTCTTCCTCGAACGGATAGGTCCCTTTCATGAGACGGCTCCGGCTGCCTGGCAGGGATTGCACGCTCTGGCGGGCGCTTTGCGGGAGCACAACGAAATCTGTGGTGCGATGGCTCTATATAAGGTGGAAGGGCAAGTCTACCGTGCGGGCTTCGCGCTGGCGTCAGCGCCCAGGCATTTGCCTGCGACGCTTCGCTATGAGCTCTTACCTGGCGGAGCCTTCAAGCGCTTTATTCTCACCGGGCCCTACTCGGATCTCCCCGAGGCCTCTGGCCGCGTCTGGCAACTCGTGACGCAGCAGCGCCTGACTTTGCGCAACGACTTTGCAATTGAGGGCTATATCAGTGATCCCAACACGACGCCTTCAGAGGATCTCGTCACGGAAATCCTGATCCCCGTTGTGGGATAAACGGGTGCCGCATCCTTGTAGCGATACACTAACTTCGGAGCAAGCATGGACAAGAAATGGCAGTTTCCACATCGCCGCTGGAATCCGTTGCGGCAGGCATGGGTTTTGGTTTCGCCGCACCGCACACAACGACC
>JAJYAE010000316.1 GCA_021779695.1 Acidobacteriota bacterium
TTTGCCAAGTTGAAAGCCTGCCGCAAGTGCCTCCCAGTTGATGCGGGCAAGCTTTCCATCGCGGCCAATTTCGATTACCACAAGTACTTTGCTCATAGCACACGCACCTCGAATTTGAGTTTTTCCACCAGAGCGGCGGCTGCTTCCTGCGCAGTGCCGGTGAGGATTTGTGTAGTCTTCTGCTTCTGTGGCAGAGCGATGCGGTCCAGCACGACGGTGGCCTCCGGCGGAACAGACAGCTCAGCCGCTGTGACGCGACGGACTTCCTTCGTTTTGGCTCGCTTGATGCCCATGAGCGTGGCATAGCGCAGCTTTGCGCCGCCGGACTGGATGGTGAGCGCGGCCGGCAGAGGCAGTTCGATGTTCTGAAACCAACCCTCTTCCAGTTCCCGCTTGACGGTGATGCCTGTGCCGGACTTTTCGACATGCAGGATGAGCGACGCATGGGGCAGATGGAGCAGTTCGGCGAGAATGACGCCGGTCTGACCATAGCCGAGGTCGTCCGACTGGAGACCGGTGAGCACCAGGTCAGGATTCTCCGGCTGGATGGCCGCGGCAAGCAGGCGGGCGACGCCAAGGGCATCGCGCTGGCCGAGGTCGTCGCAGTCGATGTGAATGGCGCGATCGGCACCTTTCGCCAGCGCCTCGCGTATTGTTGAGCCGGCGCGTTCCGGACCGGCACTGAGGACGACGACCTCTCCGCCGTGCTGCTCCTTCAGTTGCAGCGCCTCTTCGAGCGCGTAGGCATCGGATTCATTGAGCGCCCACTGGAGATCGGCTTCTTCAATCCACTTGCCTGCGGCATCGATGCGCACCGGGGCATCGCGCTCCGGCACCTGTTTGATGGCTACCACAATTTTCACAATCCTCGGCTCCTGTATGCATTATGGGGCGCTGGGCGCGTCCGGCTGCGGCAGCGCGCGCGCGGTGAGTTGGGCGATGTCGAGCAACTGCGGTGCGGCATCGCTTGCAGATGCGAGCGCATCGCGGAACATGGAGTTGCAGAAGGGACACGCCGTGCCAATGGTCTTTGCGCCGGTGGCAACTAGCTCCTGGGCGCGCACGTGGCTGACGCGCTCGCCGGTCTCTTCGCCGAGAAAGGCGAGGCCACCACCTGCTCCGCAGCAGAAGCTGCGTTCCGCGTGGCGTTCCGCTTCAACCAGTTGGCCGGAGTGTGCGACGACGGAGCGCGGCTCGGCATAGACGTTGCGATAGCGGCCCAGGTAGCAGGGGTCGTGGTAGACGATCGACTCTTGCTGCGGTGGCCGAGGCAGGCGGCTGAGATGGCGTGCCATGAACTCGCTGTGATGCTCGAGCTCGGGCGGTGTGCCATATTCCTTCCAGTCTTCCTGGATGGTGCGCACGCAATGAGGGCAGATGGTGACGATCTTCTTGACCTTGTTTTGCGCGAGTGCTTCGAGATTGGCCTCGGCGAGTTGCTGGAAGAGCAGATCGTTGCCGAGACGGCGGACGGGGTCGCCGGTGCATTTCTCTTTGCGCAGGACGCCGAAGCTTGTGCCGAGATAGCGCATGACGCGGGCGAAGTCGGCGACAATCTCGCGGCCTTTGGGATCGTAGCCGCCCATGCAGCCGAGCCACAGGCAGTACTCCTGCGTACCGTCGAAGATGGGGAATTGCTGCTTCTGGATGAACTTGTCGCGCTCACTGGCCTGCATGCCGAGAGCATTGGAGCCGCGTTCGAGGCTGAGGAAGAGCTTGGCGCCATGCTGGTCGTCCCATGCGCCGGTGTTGACCGCGCCGCGACGCAAGCCGATGAGGATGGGCAGGTGCTCGATGCCGACGGGGCACTGGAACTCGCAGGAGCCGCAGGTGGTGCACTGAAAGGGCGCGATGGGCGGGTTGTGCTTGCCAAGCAGCGGCTCGGAGGATGCGGGTCCGAATTCGTTCAGGTAGCCGCGCAGGCCGAGGATGATTTCTTTGGGGTTCAGCGTCTTGCCCGTATTCGCAGCGGGGCAGTGCTCGGTGCAGCGGCCGCATTCGACGCAGGAGTACGCCTGCAGGCTGACGAGGCGCGTGAGGTCTGTGCCTGCGATCAGGCCGAAGTCTTCATCGCCGGCGAGGGGCGGGATCTGACTAAAGCTGCCGCGTGAAAGGAAAACCGTGGCGGGGCTGAGCACCAGGTGCAGATGCTTGGTGTGGGGAATGATGGGCAGGAAGACCAGCAGCGTGAGGGTATGCAGCCACCAGAGCACGGTAATCGCCGTGCTGCCCGCGGGCACAAAGAAGGCCGCGAGGTAAGTGACCATCAGAAAGAAGATGAGAAATGCAATGAAGCCCGATTCCCAGGAGAGCTTTGCGCCAAGCCAGCGCGGGCGGACAAGGAACCGGCGCATGAAGAGGCCAAGGATGCCGATGGCACAGGCCAGGGCAAAGACTGCGGCGAACCAGAAGTAGAAGCGCCCAAAGAAACCTTCGGGTGACAGAAAGCCGATACCGAGGCCGACGGCGCAATGGTTCAGCGTGACGAGCGCAAATGCGCAGAAGCCCCAAAAGACAAAGGCGTGCGCGAGGCCGGGGAGTGGACGCTGGCGGATGACTTTGGACTGGAAGAGGACTTCCGATACGAAATCCCAGACGCGGCGGCCGACAGGTGAAAGGCTGAAGCTTGCATCTTTTTTTGAATGAAGGATGCGGCGAAGGATCGGCCCGAATCGTTGCCAGAAGAGTGCACCGGAGGCGAGGGCAAGACCGGCAAAGACGATCCTCTCCAGGACGGGGAACGCTGCCGGTTCAGCCAGAGTAAAGGGCATGAGCACCATAGTCGAACACCCAACGATACACGATTGGGCGGCTGGGCGTCGTGGGAACCGGATAATCGTTGGCGAGATGCCACGGGTCATTTTGATGGGCTCGCATTCGCATCAAAAGGGATCCGGATGGCCAATCCCTGGAAGATCATTTGTTGCATTCAAGGGGCTATTTGGGAGCGTCGGCGTATGAGGAAGAGGACGGGGAGTCCGAAGAGAATCAATGCGGTTCCGATTAACGAGCCTTCAATGTTTCCGGCGAAGCTCCAAACGAGGACTACGGCAGCGCACAGGATGAACAGCGCTGGAAGTACCGGATAGCCCCATGCACGAAAAGGGCGTGGCAAGTCTGGCTGACGGCGGCGATAGAGGAAGATTGTGGTTGTCGTGAGCATGTAGAAGAGCCACTCGGCAAAGATTGCGAGTTCAAAGTGTTGCTGGAACTGGCTGAGGAACGTTAAGAGGATCGTGGCGAGCAGTGCCTGAATGATGAGTGACGCCGAAGGCGACTGAAAGCGGGGATGAATGTGTGCAAAGGTGCGGAAGAATAGTCCATCGCGAGCGGCCGCATAGGGAACGCGTGCGCCGGACATGATCGTTCCATTGAGGGTGACGAAGATGGAAACAGCCATTGCAACTGCCACAAAGCCAGCACCACGCGCACCTGCCACGACGGTAAGTGCAGCCACGGCCGGGCGTTCGCTGGCGGCGATGTGTGTGGCGGGCAAGATGTACTGAATCGCGGCATTCGTGGTCATAAAGAGCACCCCCACGATACAGAGGCTGCCGATGAGAGCGATCGGAAGACTGCGTTCTGGACTGCGGACTTCACCGGCAACCATGGTGAGATCGTTCCACCCGTCGTATGCCCAAAGCGTAGCAATGAGGGCCAGCATAAAGCCGGTGAAGCCGCCAGTTGCGCGTGGCAGCGAGGAAGCGAAGTTTGACCAGGAGCCCGCGGGTGAGGCGAAGCAGAGTCCGGCGACGATGAGAATGAGGATCGCTTTCAAGAGGGTGAACGCGAGCTGGAAGTCGCCGGCTTTTTTGATGCCAAGATAGTTGAGACCGGTGATGAGCCAGGTGACGGCGATGGCGAAGAATTGCGATCCAAGGAGGGGGATACGGGAGCCTAAGGGCTGAGATTCAAGCCAGGCAAAAGCCGGAAAGAACTCCAGTGTGCGAGCCAGGCCGATCGTGACAGCTGCGATCGATGCCGGTTTGGCCACCGCAAACCAGGTCCACATGTAGAGGAAGGCGGTCGTGTCACCATACGCCCCGCGGAGATAGACGTATTCGCCTCCCGCGAAGGGAAGCATCGCTCCCAATTCGGCATAAGAGATGGCTCCAAAGAGCGAGAGCAGCCCACCGACGACCCAGGCGAGGTAGACAAGGGAGGATGACCCTGTAGCTTGCATCATTTCGCGCGGAACCAGAAAAATGCCGCTGCCAATCATGGTGCCAACCACAATGGCGATTGCCTGACTTGTGCCCAGCACTCTTGGCAGTTCCGCAGGACTTTGCTTGAAGGACAGAGTGAGTCTGCTCATGCGGTGATGTGAGGGTAGCACGAGGCTGCTTCCGTTTCGGAAGCTGGCTCGGCGATGTGAGGATCTGGGCGGGGCTGTGATGGAGGTCACCGGCTTGGGTTGCGTGCCGAGCTAATATGCGAGGCTGCAGGCGAATCGGACTTCTCGGTTTGGCGTGCGCGCGAGGTCCGGTCATGGTCAACGCGCCTGCGGCTGGCCGTCAAGGAGCGGTCAAGTTATGACTGGACACTGTGCCAAGTGCAACGCAGCGCTCAGTGCGGACTGGAGGTTCTGCCCGATGTGCGGGGCGGCGGGCGTGGAATCGGGACGGGGAGAGCCGCCGACGCTTGAGAAAGAGAAGTCTCCGGAGAAAGGCGCATTCAGCGGTCTGCTCGTTGGCGTAATTGTTGTACCTATGTTGCTCATTGTGGGTACCTTGCTGTGTCTGACGGGACTGGGGGCGATCCTGGGAGTTCCGATGATTGTGGCAGGCATTCTTGCTCCGCTGATCGGACCCTTGATTGGGATGCGTTCCCATCAGAATCATTGTCCCTATTGCGGAACCTCACTGACAAACTTGGAGAGCAACCGCCCTGCGACGTGCCCGGTTTGCAATCAACAGGTGACCATGAATCGCGGCCACCTCGAGAAAGCTGCGTAGCGCCTCTTATTCAACTGAGCGCGCAAAGCTGGACATCTTCCATGCACATTTTGGGGCAGTTTTTTTCAAAAGAGATAACGCTTTCAGGAAGAGTTGCTCGATATGTAAGTTTCTTAAAATGAATAATATATATCTCAATTATGGTCAGACCTGGAAAGTGCTAAAATGAGGGGAAGTCC
>JAJYAE010000317.1 GCA_021779695.1 Acidobacteriota bacterium
AGGTGGATGTTCTCCAGCGCCTGCTCGGAGGATCGGTCTGGCCGGTTGAACTCGACCGTCGTCGGAATGGGCTCGCGGGCGTTGGATTCGTGAAGCAGGCCAACGTCCATGCCAGAGGTGGCAAGCGCGAGAGAATGCGCCACATCGGCAACGGCAATGCCGTGCTGCGCCGCCTTGACCTCATCCACGTGGATAACCAGGCGCGGCTCGGGGTCCTCAACGTACCAGTCGGTATCGACGACGCCCGGCGTGGCCTTGAAGATGGCCTTGATCTTGCTCGCGACGTTGATCTGGCCGTCGAGATCGGGCCCGTAGACTTCGGCGACAAGGGTCTGAATCACCGGCGGGCCGGGCGGAACTTCGCTCACCTGGATGCGCGCGCCATACTTGTCGCCGACAGCAATGAGCAGCGGGCGCAGGCGCTTGGCGATAGTGTGGCTCTGATCGTGCCGCGCCTTGGCAGGCAACAGATTGACCTGGATGTCCGCCTGGTTGCTCATGCGGCGCATGTAGTAGTGCCGCACCAGCCCATTGAAGTTATAGGGGCCCGAGGTGCCGGCGTAGGTCTGGTAGTTGGCCACGTCCGGCTGGCGTGCAAGCTCGTCCCCAAGAGCCTGAGCGACGCGCGCAGTCTGCTCGAGCGGCGTGCCGTCGGGCATGTTGATGACAACCTGCAGCTCGCTCTTGTTGTCAAAGGGCAGCATCTTGACACGGACAAGCTTGAGGGGCACCAGCGCGACGGAGAGAAGCAGCAGGATCAGAACGCCGCCAAAGAAGATCAGGCGATTACGCGAGGACTCAATGAGCGGCGTCATGACGCGGCGATAAAGGCGCGTGCGCCAGTTCTCGTCCTCGGGCTCCAGAATCTTTGCGCTTCCGAAGTGCTTGCCGAGCAGGCGCATGGCGGCCCAGGGCGAAACGACGAAGGCAACCATGAGCGAAAAGATCATGGCGGCGGATGAGCCAACTGGAATGGGACGCATGTACGGTCCCATTAGCCCGCGGACAAAGGCCATCGGCAGCACGGCAGCGATGACGGTGAAGGTCGCGAGGATCGTCGGGTTGCCGACTTCAGCCACGGCCTCAACCGTGACGTCGCTGCAGGAGCGATGCTGATTCTCCGGCAGGCGGAAGTGGCGCACGATGTTTTCGACAACGACGATCGCGTCATCGACAAGGATGCCGATGGAGAAGATCAGCGCAAACAGCGTAACGCGGTTGATCGTGTAGCCGAGGAAGTAGAAGACCGACATGGTGAGCGCGAGCGTGACCGGTATGGCCAGCAGCACCACGCCGGACTCGCGCCAGCCCAGGAAGAGCGCGATGAGGAAGGTGACAGAGAGCGTGGCCAGCAGCAGATGCTCGAGCAGCTCGTCTGACTTCGCCTTGGCTGTGTCGCCGTAGTTGCGCGTGGTGGTGATGGTGACATCATTCGGCACCTTCACGCCCTGCATCTCGTGCACGCGCGCAAGAACGGTGTTCGCGATGATCGTGGCGTTGGTGCCTTTTCGCTTGGCCACAGTGATGGTGACGGCCGGGTACTGGCTGGGCCCCTGATGCGCCAGCGCGCTCGTCTCGGTGGTCCCGAACATCACATAGCTCGACGGCTCCGCGGGGCCATCGATGATCTTATCGGCAACGTCGCTCAGGTAGACGGGACGGCCGTGAGAGTCGGCGACAACGACAGACTCGAGGTCTTTGGTGCTGGTGAAGAGATTGCCTGCGTCGACGCGGATTTCCTGGTTGTTTTCAGAGAAGCTGCCCGCCTGCAGGCTGGCGTTGGCGGCCTGCAGATGGCCAACAATGGCCAGCGGCGAAAGACCGTAGGCATTGAGCTTGGCCGTGCTCAGGATCACCCGCATGGACCGCGGCAGCCCGCCAATCACTGAGGTCTCAGAGACGTCAGGAACCTCCTGGATCGTGTGCTGCACCTCGTCCGCGATGGAGCGGAGTTGGTAGCCGTTGTAGTGCGGACCCCACAGCGTCAGCGCGAGGATGGGCACGTCGTCAATGGAGCGGGCCTTGATGATGGGCCGGCTCACCCCGGGCGGCATGCGGTCGAAGTTCGAGTAGAGCTTGCTGTATACGCGGATCAGCGCCTCTTCCTGCGGCGTGCCGACGAGGAAGCGCACGATGACCAGGCTTTGGCCGGGGCTCGACGTGGAATAGACATACTCCACGCCAGAGATCTGGTGGACAAGCGTCTCAATGGGAATCGTGACGCGCTGCTCCACCTCAGCCGGCGAGGCGCCGGGCATGGCGGTGGTGATGTCGAGCATCGGCACAAGGATCTGCGGATCTTCTTCGCGCGGAATGATAGCCACGGCGAAGACACCGACCACCAGCGATGCTGCAATGAAGAGCGGCGTGATCTTGGAGTTCAGAAATGCATGCGCAATGTGTCCGGCAAGGCCGAGGCCTGTGTGAGGAGCATTCTGGTTCATGGCTGGACCTCGATGCGCTTGCCGGCGAAGTCGCGGTCACCGGGATCATCGATGAGCTTCTCGCCCGCGGAGATGCCGGAGAGGACCTCCACCATCGCATCATGCACAGGACCCAGGGTGATATAGCGAAGCTGCGCGACGCCGGCCGCATCCACAACGTAGGCGCAATTGAGCGAGCCGCGCAGCAGCACGGCAGAGCGCGGAACAAGGATGGCCTGGTGCGCGCCGGTGGGAATCGCGGCGGTGGCGTACATGCCTGCACGAATCTGAGGCGCGTGGGGAAGGGTGATCTTGACCAGGAAGCTGTGGCTGGCCGGGTCGGCGGCGGGCACAATCTCCGCGACCGTACCTTGAAGGGCCGTGCCGGGAGCGGCATCGACAGTGACGGGCAGCGTCATACCCTTGTGGACATTGGCAATGACCGACTCATCCACACTGGTCTGCAATTCCAGCGGGCCTGCGCTGTCTACTTGAATCAGGGGAACACCGGGCGCGGCAAGCGCGCCGGGATCCACCATGCGTGCGGTCACAACGCCAGAGAAAGGCGCACGGATGCGCGTATAGCTCAACATGGTGCGGGCGCTGTCTTCCTGCGCCTGTGCGGCCTGTGCCTGCGCGTGGAGGGCCTGTACCTGCGCGGCTGCGGCCTGTGCGCGCCGTGTCACCTCGTCCATCTCCTGCGGGCTCACGCTCTTCTGCGCCTGCAGCTGCGCATAGCGCCCGAGCGTGCTCTTGGCAAGGTCGGCCTGCGTCTGCGCGGCGGCCTGCTGGTTTTCCACGGCCTTCACCGCGGCCTGTGACTGCGCCACAGAGGCGCGCATCGAAGCGTCATCGAGAAGTGCGAGCGTCTGGCCCGCCTTGACGATGTCGCCTTCATGAACAAGTACCTGCTGCACGTGCCCCATCACCTGCGCGGAGAGGACGGCAGATTCATGCGCGTGGATGGTGCCGGTCGTGCGCACGCTGACTGGGGCCAACTGCTGATTACTTTGCACAACGCGCGCCTTCATGCTTTCAGGAGTAGCCGTCGAGGCTGGCTGGCCAGAGTTGCACCCGGCGAGAAGCGCCGACGAGGCGGCAAGCACACAACTGGAAACGAGAAGCTTCATTGCAAGTCCTCCGCCGCATCGGGAGTCAGGGTCCCTGTCGCGAAAAGTAGTTGGGCATAGGCCTCTGCGTTTCCGTAGACGGCATGCCAGTAGTTGGTCTGCGCCTGGCGCTCGGCATCTTCGGCGGCCAGCAGATCGGTGATGGTGGCGAGACCCGCGTTATAGCGGTTGCGCAGAATGCGCAGGCTCTCGGCCGCCTGGTCCATGGCGGCGCGCGCGGTGTCAAGCGAAAGCGCCGCGGTCTGGCGCGCGATGTGGGCCTGGCTCACCTGCAGCCGCATCTGCTGCTGCGAGGAGTTCATCTCGGCGTCGACGCGAGCCTTGGCTGCGGCCTGCTGCGCCAGTTGCGCATGTTTGGCGAAGGGCAGAATGTCCACCGTCAGCTGTACGCCTGCAACCCAGTTGTTACCGCCCGAACCGGCAAACGTGGGCCGGTCCTGCTCCCAGTTGCCATAGGCTCCGATGCGCGGCCCAAAGTCAGATTTGGCCGCGCCCAACGCTGCCGACTGTGCCGACTGCGCATGCGCCAGAGAGGCAAGGTCGGGGCGGGTCTTCAGGGCGGTTTGAATCTCGGACTTCAGAGCGTTCTGCGGGAACTGGTGCGGCTTGATTGGTTCGAGCGGAGTGCTCTGCAGGTTCGGCGCGCCCATGGCCACGCGAAGCTGCGCCCAGGCCAGTTCCAGCCCGCCCTGCGCCGCAATCAGTTCCTGCTTGCGCGCCGCAACGTTGACCTCGGCCGACATGCGGTCGGACTCTACGGCGAGGCCGGCCTTGACGCGGTCGTCCACTGAGCTCAGCAGCGCCGCGGCTGTGTCCTGCTCGTGCTGCGCCACCTGCACCTGACGCTCGGCGTAGAGCACGGACTGATAAGCCTGCACCACGTCGAGAACAATCTTCTGATTCACGGCCTGCTGCGCTGAGTCGGCAGATTGGCGCATCTGGTCGGCGCCGCGAATCGTGCGCTGCGTCTTGAAGAAGTCAAACGCCAGCCACTGGCCGCTGAAGCGCGTCGCAAAGTTGCCCAGCGGCTGCGGCTTGTTGAGCTGGTTCAGCGCAAAGTTGGCCTGCGTGAACTGCTGTTGCCGAAGCCGCGATCCGAAGACATACACCGGATCGTTGCCCCGCGCAATGTCCTCCGTAAAGCTCAGTTGAGGCAGAAACATCGTTCGCGCCAGAGCAGCGCCGGCCTTGGCTTCCTGCACGCCCGCCTCCGCCGCTGCGGCATCGGGACTCTGACCCAGAGCCTGGCGGATCGCATCCCGCAAAGTAAGTGCAGGCTGGGCGGCATCGGCCGCCGAGGGTTCAGTACCGGGCATCTGTGAGGCGGCCAGGGTTGCAGGCGCCGCACACAGCGCAAGAACCAGGCCGGCCGCTGCAACAAGCCGCGGTGGACGGGGCAGTGGAGTTGTCCTTGGAATATTCATGCAACTCATAAAAGCCACCTTTGCAGTGATCCGTTACATGGGTGTGCATTTTTTTTCACCGCACACCCCCAGTGGTACCGTTCCCGCGCCGGCTGCTCACAGCGCTTGAACCCCTGCAAGCTTAGCCCAATTCAGGTTGCGAAGCCTGTGACAGC
>JAJYAE010000318.1 GCA_021779695.1 Acidobacteriota bacterium
ATACCCCACGATGCCGCACATAGTTGTCCCATTGTACGTGCGCTGATTCCGCCCAACCGCGGCAATTGTGAGTCAAGAAAGGTTCGATTCTGAATTCGGATCGATCGCCGCGCGGCTTATCTCCGACGGGATGCGCCAAGAAAACCTTGCCGTTCCAAGGTGATGTAGGGGCACAAATAGTTGATCAACCAGCTATTGGCGAACTCGGGAACCGCAGCGGAAAAGTTTCCGCTCACGGTTCCAGTCGATACGTGTACTCTTCAATCACGGGGTTTACGAGGACTTCTCGGGCAATTCGCTCCACCTCCAGCTGCGCTTCCGGCAATGCCAGCGCGTCGCTGAGGGTCAGGACGAAATACTTGCCCTGGCGGACATCTTCAACACCGCGATATTGCATCTTTCGTAGAGCTCCGTGAATGGTCTGCCCCTGGGGGTCCAGCACGGTCTTGCGAAGCATCACGTATACATGGGCCTTCATCGTGACTGAATTATACGTAGACGGCCCGCCAATTTCCCAGAGGCAACCCACAGTCAAGGAAAATGAATGACGAATTATCTCGAACTTCCCGCCGGATCAAAAGCTCCTGAAGTGATCAATGCGGTCATTGAAATCCCCTATGAAGGGGTGAACAAGTACGAGTACGACAAGAAACTCCACGTCTTCCGGCTCGATCGAAACCTCCACTCCCCGGTGCACTATCCCGGAGATTACGGATTTATTCCCAGCACCCTCAGCGAGGACGGCGATCCGCTGGATGTGCTGGTGCTGGTCGATTCGCCCAGCTTTTCCGGATGCGTGATGGATGTTCGCCCCATCGGCCTGCTGCTCATGCTGGATCAGGGTGTCCCGGACGAGAAAGTTCTTTCCGTCGGCCGCAGCAATCCCCGCTATGCGGATGTCTGGAATTACACCGAAATCTATCCTCACATGCTGCGTGAAATCACTCATTTTTTCGCGATCTACAAAGATCTCGAAGGCAAGCGGGTCGAAGTAAAAGGTTGGCACGATGCTTCCCGCGCTCGCGAGGCCATCACGGCTTCAATGAAGCGTTATGAGGATGCCAAAATAACAAAGGCTGCTGCCGAAGCAGAAGAGAAGAAAAGCATTCTGGTTCCGCGATAGCTGCCAGGTTCCGCAGCGACGAATTTGATATGCAGAAACAATGCAAAGACCCGCCTTGAAAAGTGGGCCTTTCTTGTTGTGTGAGCCAATTGAAGCAGACGAACTTTGGCCCTAGTCTTTCGCGGCATCCTGCTGGCCCGCGCCGCCAGCCTCGGCGAATGTGTTGACGGTGGGTCCGGCACTGGCAGTCTGCGAGCCGGGGGATCCGTTGCCAGGCAGATTCGGCGGAAGGCCCGTCGGCCGATCCAAACCTTCAAACGTAATGCTGATCGAAGAACCGAACTGTTTGTATTCGCCGTACTTTACGATTTCTCTCAAGCGGACATCGCTGGGAAGGCACGCCTTGCAATTCTTGAAGTGCAGTACGCCTTCTGCTCGAGTGAACACCGGGAACCAATATTTTCCATCGATCTGCTGGCGATACGTCGTAAACGGTATGGAAAGATCTTCCTGACCGCGCCGGGTATCGTCTGGAATATTTTTTCCGTTGGTGACGACAATCTGAAAGTCCTTGGCATCGACCCAGATGCGTCCTGAAAAATAACGCTGGTCCTTTTCCATATGCCGAGGCGCCACGTCAAATACGTAGGTGTCCACCTGGTCGACATGCTCGGTACCCGCATACGTCACGTGATATTGCGCGACGTCCTCGGTAGTTAACGTAAATGGCAAGCGATGCTCAATGTCGTCGAAATCCGCGGGGCTCAGCAACGCCCGCGTCAGCGTGTTATCAGGCGCGTACACGACTTTTTCCTGCTTACGCCCGGAGGGGCTCAGCACGATGTCGTCGACCTGGAGATATTCTCCGTCGATGCCGCCATTGTCCCCGATCGAGTCCAGCTTGACGGTGCGGCGGTAGGTGTAATTCTCCAATGCGCGCTTGAACTGCGTTTCTTTTTCCGCGAAGCGCTGAATGATCTGTTGCGGCGTGATTCCCTTTGGCTGCGCGGTATCGATGGGGCCAAACCCTGCATCCAGAGGCGCCGGGGTAAACGCTTGTTGGAAAGGCTGGCTTTCCAGAGCGGCTTGTTCTGAAGACTGCGCCTTCGCGGACACTCCCGTTCCAACGAACAAGCAAAGCAGTCCGACTCCAAGAACTTTCGACATGCGCAGAGGCGACGCGGAGCCAGTCAATAGACGGTCCTCGTGAGTGACCCGCACAATCGATCCACTAGTCGAACAATGAAAAATCACACCAGACCTCGGGATTCGGGGCTTCTTGATGCACGCCGCGTCTTCCCTTTTTCACCATAGACGACAGAAGCCAAACTCTAGGATGCGGTGTCGCAGTTTTGCGTTACCAGGGTTACTGGATAGTTAACAGCGACCTCCCCATACCGGAACCTTGTCCCGCGCCCCGGGAAATCAAGTGTCATGATTGTACGCAGCGATGCTGGCCCTGCAAGTGCCCAGATCACACTGCCGGGCTGCAAGTCGCGGCAAGGCAACTCAGCGTAGGATTTGGGCAGAGGAAAAGCGTGGCATTCGGCACTTACAATCGCTCAAAAACCGGGGGCAAACGGCCCAGGGAGCCCCTTGATGCGGCTGCGTTGTACGAGTATGCGGTTCGCAGCCTGGGCAGCAAAATGCGGACAGTTGCCGACTTGAAGCGCTTAATGCGGCGCCGCGTCGAGCCGGACGAAACCGGCGAAGCCAAGGTGGAAGCCGTCGTTCTTCGGCTCAAGGAACTCCGTTATCTCGACGACACCCGTTACGCCTCCGACTACACCCGGCTGCGGGTGGAAAATGAGAAATTTGGACGCCGCCGTGTGCAGCAGGACTTGATCCAGCGCGGTGTTCACGAGCAAGTGATCGGCAAGACCCTGGACGCCGCGTATGCCGAGCTGCCCGAGGCCGAACTGGCCCGCAAGTACATTGAACGGAAGCGCTTGCACAAACCTACCAACGAAAAAGAAACCGCGCGCATTGTTCGCAGCCTGGTGCGTGCCGGCTTCTCCATGGGCACCATCTTCCCGCTGCTGAAGGCCTGGAAGGTCGAGGAGTCGACGCTCGCGGCCGTCGCGGAGATCGATTTGGATACCCCGGAATAATTGCCGCATCAAGCACTGTCATCCCGACCGAAGGTGAATCGGGGTGCCCCATATCTGCCCGTGTTCATTGCGGGAAGATTTGGGAGGCTTCTCATTGCTAAACTGAAACAATATGCGTACGTTGTCCGGTTCCGACCTCCGCGAGATGTTCCTCAAATTCTTTGAAGGCAAAGGGCACACCCGTGTCCATTCGTCTTCCCTGGTGCCGCAGAACGACCCCACCCTGCTGTTTACCAACGCGGGTATGAACCAGTTCAAAGATGTTTTTCTGGGTCTAGAGAAGCGGCCTTACTCCCGCGCCACCACCGCGCAAAAGTGCGTGCGCGCCGGCGGCAAACATAACGATCTGGAAAATGTCGGCTTTACGCGCCGTCACCATACCTTTTTCGAGATGCTCGGCAACTTCAGCTTCGGAGACTACTTCAAGAAGGATGCCGTCGCCTACGCGTGGGAATTTGTCACCTCGCCGGAATGGCTTGGCCTGCCAAAAGACAAACTGTACGTCACCATCTTCAAGGGAGAAAACGGTGTCGCCCGGGATGATGAAGCGTATCAATTCTGGCTCGACATTGGCGTCGAAAAAGAACGCATTTTCGAGATGGGCATGAAGGATAACTTCTGGCAGATGGGCGAAACCGGTCCCTGCGGCCCCTGCAGCGAGATTTTCTATGACATGGGTCAGGCTGCGTCCGAGACGCCCGACAAGGATTTGCCTTTCGGAGAAGATGACGCCCGCTATGTCGAAATCTGGAACCTGGTCTTCATGCAGTTCGACCGCAGCGTCAACCCTAAAACCAGCGAAGGAACGTTGGCGCCCTTGCCCAAGCCATGCGTCGATACCGGTGCCGGCCTCGAGCGCATCGCCGCCGTGATGCAAGGCAAGCTCTCGAACTTTGACACGGATTTGTTTACACCGCTGATCGCCAAAGCGGCAGAACTCACCGGCGCTACATATAAGGATGGAGAGTCGCGCAGCGATGCCAGCCTGCGCATCATCGCAGATCATTCTCGCGCCGCAACCTTTCTTATTTCCGATGGAGTTGTGCCGGCGAACGAAGGTCGCGGCTATGTGCTGCGAAAGATTCTACGTCGCGGTGTCCGCCACGGACGATTGCTTGGCCAGGAAAAGCCGTTCATGTATCAGATGGTGTACGCCGTCCGCGACGACATGCAGAATGCCTACCCGGAACTGAAAGACAGCGCTGATCGGGTGTCGAAGGTTGTGAAAGCGGAAGAAGAACAATTCGCGAGGGTGATTGAGATCGGTGCACGAGAACTCGAGAAACGCATCTATGAACACAGTAATAAGCGTGTTCAACAAAACATTTTGAGACAAAATGTGCACATGGAGGAAGCACGAAGCAAGTCTCCTGACAGCGCGAATGCCATTCTTGAAGTTGGTTACGTGGCACTTGCCGAGGGAGCGAAATCTGTTTTTCCCGGCGCAGAGGCTTTCCACCTCTACGAAACCTATGGTCTCCCGAAAGACTTCATCGAAGATGCGTGCCGTGACGCAGGAATTGAATTCGATGAGCCCGGTTTTGAGAGAGCTCGCGCCGAAGAACAAGCCCGCGCTCGTGCCTCCTGGAAAGGTGGCTCGAAAGCGACTGCCAGCCCGGCGTATCGTGAACTGCCGAAGACGGTGTTCGAAGGCTACCGTCAGCTTGTTTCAATAAACTGCGAAGTTCTGGCCCTGGTAAAAGATGGCCTGGGTACGCAGGCAATCCAAGCCGGCGAATCTGCCGAAGTCGTCCTCGACCACACCAGTTTTTATGCCGATTCCGGCGGACAGGTGGGCGATCACGGTTGGCTCTATTCTGAAGATGGCAATGTGATCGTCGCCGACGTATTAGGCTGCACCAAGCCGATGCAGGGTATCTTCGCGCATAAAATCATCGCCAAGCAAGCCATCGCGCTCGGCGACAAGGTCAACACAGTAGATCG
>JAJYAE010000319.1 GCA_021779695.1 Acidobacteriota bacterium
GTCCGTCCTGCTCACGTTTGGATTGCTGTCGCCAAACAAGGGAATTGAAAACGTGATTCGTGCGTTGCCTGCCATTCTGGAACGGCACCCCAACGTGGTCTATATCGTCTCCGGAGTCACTCATCCGCATATCCGGCGACGCGAGGGCGAGCGCTACCGTGAAGAGTTGCGGGCGTTGGCCGAGCAACTTGGTGTTTCCTCTAGTCTGATCCTCAACAATCGCTTCGTAAGCGCCGAAGAACTGGTTGAGCACGTTGGCGCCGCGGATATCTACATCACGCCCTACAAACAAGAGGCACAGGTTGTGTCGGGCACTCTGGCCATCGCGCTCGGAGCGGGCAAAGCCATCATCTCCACGCCGTACTGGCACGCCAAAGAGTTACTCGCGGATAAACGAGGCGTGATTGTTCCTTTTGAAAGCCCCAATTCAATCGCCGAAGCTGTTCTCGCATTGCTGGAGAACGACGCGGAGCGCCATGCGATGCGGAAGAGGGCCTATCTCCACTCCCGCGGAACAACATGGCCGAGGACGGCGAGAGCCTACATGGCCAGCTTCCAGCGCGCTCGTTTTGAGCGCTCATTACAGCCAAGGGCAACCCACCCGACCGATCCAGTTAAGGCTCCGATAAATTCTATCGATCAACTTCCCAATCTGAACACTCACCATCTCGTGACGATGACCGACGACACGGGCATGCTCCAGCACGCGATCTTTTCTGTGCCCAATACGCGCGAGGGCTATACTACCGACGACAACGCACGCGCGCTCATGGTGTCTACTCGGCTGGATGAGAGCCTTGTGTCCGAGAACGGGCAGGGGCATCCAAACCTCTCTCACCGATACCTGGCATTTCTCTGGCTTGCATTTGATGCCAATACTGGGCGGTTCAGGAATTTCCTTGGCTATGACCGCAAGTGGCTGGAAGAGGTCGGATCGGAAGATAGCCATGGTCGCTCACTGTGGGCCTTGGGATCGGTGCTCAGCCAGTCGCAGAATGCCGGAATACGCGGCGCGGCTGGACGGCTCTTCGAAGCTGCCGCGCCCGCTGCATTGAAGTTTACAAGCCCGCGTGCATGGGCATTCATTGTGCTCGGGATACAGGCCTATCTTGACTGGTTCCCAGGCGACAGGGCGATGCAGGGCACTCGCAACACGCTCGCCAATCGCCTGCTAGACATTTACGAGCGAAGTCACTCCCCGACGTGGCATTGGTTTGAGAAGAGTCTTTCTTACTCGAATGCAAGGTTGTCTCAGGCGCTCATACTCGCCGGATGGCGCAGCAATAATCAAAGGATGATCTCGGCAGGCATCGAGTCGCTTGAATGGCTCGTGGCTGCCCAGCACCGCGGTGACAACGATATCTTTGTACCGATCGGCTCCAGCGGCTTTTATAGCGAGGGCGAGCAGAAGGCACGCTTTGATCAACAGCCGGTCGAAGCCTGCGCTACGATCTCTGCATGCCTGGAGGTCTTCAGGCTCACACGCCAGAGCAATTGGCTTGAGGAAGCGCGGCGAGTGTTCGGCTGGTTCCTGGGCAAGAACGACCTGCAGGTTCCGCTCTACGATGCAACAACAGGCGGATGCAGGGACGGGCTCCATCCCGACCGTGTAAATGAAAATCAGGGAGCGGAATCGACGCTTTCGTTCCTGATGGCGCTCCTGGAAATGCAAGGAGCGAAAGTGACCCACGAAGAAGAAGCGCAACGCGAAATGAGTATCGCCCTTTGAACCCACTTAGTCATCCAGTGGCTTTGCCTGAGGACACGGTTCCGAGCGAACCGAAACCGAGCGCATGTACAGATATTCCTCTGTTCACGCGCTATTTCGGCAACCCAATTCTTAGTCGTCAAAATTGGCCTTATCCAATCAACAGCGTCTTCAACGCGGGTGCTGTGCGATTACCCGACGGGGACACCTTGTTGCTTTGCCGTGTGGAGGAACGGAGCGGCCTGTCGCACTTGTGTGCGGCACGTTCGGAGAATGGAATCGACGGATGGCGCGTCGATGCCAAACCCACGCTGATGGCCAGTCCGCGTGACTACCCTGAAGAAATCTGGGGCATTGAGGATCCTCGCATCACCTACGTCCCGGATCTCGATCAATATGCAGTTACGTATACCTCCTTTGCGCGCGGTGGTCCGGGAGTTTCACTGGCACTGACGAAAGACTTCAGAAGCTTTGAACGATACGGCGTGATCATGCCGCCCGAGGATAAGGATGCCGCACTGCTGCCGCGAAGAATCAACGGCCGCTGGGCTCTGATTCATCGCCCGGTGACGACATTGGGAGCCCACATGTGGATCTCCTATTCGCCGGATCTAAGGCACTGGGGCAGTCACAAGATCATTCTGGAAGCACGACGCGGTGGATGGTGGGATGCGAACAAGATTGGACTTTGCTCTCCCCCAATCGAAACGCCGAAAGGCTGGCTGATGATCTACCACGGAGTGCGCCAAACGGCATCGGGAAGCATTTATCGCTTAGGCCTAGCACTTTTTGATTTGGAGAGGCCGGAAGTCTGCCTGCAACGAGGAGACTCCTGGATGTTCGGCCCCGAAACCCCATACGAACGTAGCGGCGATGTAAGTGACGTCGTGTTTCCATGCGGCCAAACTATCGGCGCGGATGGGGATACGATTCATCTCTATTACGGGGCGGCTGATTCCTGCGTAGCTTTGGCCACGGGAAGCATTCATTGCCTGCTTTCATGGCTGGATGCGAATTCCAGCGCGGGAGACGGAACCGGGCGTTGATGCATGCGATTGTTCCACAGAAAGGAAGGTCCGGATGAGCGTTGCGACCATGACATGGCCATATTGGCTGCCGCGAGTGCTCTGGATTCGACGAGTCTGCCCTCGCTGCAACTCCGTACAATTCAAACCAGCCGAGTTGCGTTCGTTCGATGGCATTCTTGGGATGTTTGCTCTCCACCCAGTCCGTTGCAAGTTTTGCTGGCGGCGCTACTACTCGTTTTCCCTGCGAGGTCCGGAATGAGCATCCTTCAGGATTCCGGTCTCACTTCGAATGATCTTTTGCGCAGCCTTGTCGCGAAACGCGCTTCCGCAGCGCTGAACTATCAGATCATTGCGCAATCCGCGGAGGACGTGCAGAACAATCTAGCATGGGCCTGGGGTTCGAGCCGGGGGCTCGGTGTCAATTGCTGCTAACAGGGCTTACCGTAACTTCACGGCCGTCCGAGAGAAAAGACAACCGAACCGATCGTTGACGGGCTTCTCCAGATTCTGCTTGCAGCCGAGATACCGCTCGGTGGTCAGCACGGACACGTGACCAAGCAGGAACTGAATCTGTTCCAATTCGCCGCCATTCACACGGCAGAGCTTAGCGCACGTCCGCCGAAGATCGTGTGGCGCGAGATGGTCCAGCTGCATCCGCTCAGCGACCCTTCGCACCACGTACCAAATGACGTTCTCAGAGAGTCCCTGGCCCCAGGGCGTCCCATGCCGGCTCACTGCGCGGAAGATTCGACCCGCGGTCACCTTTGCCAAATCTCTCCATCGATCGACAGCATCCTTCACCCAAGTAGGCATCGGAACAGTACGGACATGACCGCCTTTGCCGATCAGGTCCACAATGGCCCAATGTCCTTGTCTGATCTTTAGGTCCTCAACTGTCAGCGCTGAGAGTTCGGCCCGGCGCAGTCCGCAGCCCAAGAGCACAGAAATCATTGCCAGATCGCGAGCACTGCGCAGATCATCTCCGTCGGCTTTCTCCAGTAAGAGCCGAGCTTGGTCCTGGGTCAGCCAATTTCCCATGCGCGCCCCAAGCTGTTTCGTCCCTTTGACTCGGCGAATGCCTGCAGCGAGTTCCGGACTGAGCAAGCCGGCATCAGCAGCCTCATACGCCATCCGCCTGACCGCCGCAAGGCGCTGGTTGACGGTTCCAGCTGCCAAGCCCAGAGATTCTAGATAAAGGCGAAATCGCAGAACTACAGTTCGGTTCAAGGCCAATCGCGGCTCGGAGCAATACCAGGTGATGAACTGCTCCATCGCAAACCTGTAGTTTCTTCTCGAATGCGGAGAGCTGAGGCTGTTGAGTACTGCAGATTTAGCATGATCCAGATCTGGAAGCTTCAGAACGATTTTGCGACAGGGCGGCCGTCTGTTCCTTTTGCGCATTTGAGCGGCCTCCACGCCGCTGTCATGCACAATAGAAGCGTCACAGGAATCTGGCCTCGAAGAGCGCGTAGGTGATTATGCGAAACTGGCAAGTCGCCCGCCTTCTCATTTATCCTTGCCAAGTGTCGAAGCGAATCTTCCAAATCGTCGTAGCTCTAGTTGTCTTCTTTGGGGCAATGACACCGCTGGCGAATTGCTTCGATACCTGGGACAAGGGTCCAGCCGCCGCTCCAGTCAACGACACTGAACTCCATTTGACTGCCTGGGTGGTTGGCGCCGGTTTTGTGCTGGTGATGACGAAATTGATGCGTTACATCCCGGCTTTCACAGGTGGCGTGAAGCGCGTCGATTGCCCTCGGCAAATCCCGACCTTCTCTTCCCCAGCCTGCGATAAATATGCCGAACCGACCAGCAGTCCCCCTGTCGTAGCCCTCAGAATCTGATTTCTCTCTTGTGAGACCCGCTGGAAACGACAGCTCCGGTGCGCTTTCGTGCGCCTGCTGTCCCCCATAACTCGCGCGCACTCAATTGAGAGGTTATTTGATGCATCGTTCCCAGTTGGCCGTGTTCCTGCGGCAATTTGTCCCCTCGGTCTTTCTTCTCGTTCTTTTCTATCCGTATGCGTCGGCTCAGTCTGGCGTGACCTTCGGCGGCCTGTCCGGTACGGTCACGGACACATCCGGAGCCGTCGTTTCCGGAGCTCACGTCGCAGCCTCCTCGCTGGATAACGCGGTCCGGCGCGACGCGATTACCAGCGCCGATGGCACGTTTGTCTTACTCAACCTACCAAGTCAAAGTTATCAGCTTGCGGTCTCAGCCACTGGCTTTGCCGTCTGGCGAAATCCCTCCGTCGCCGTCGCAGTTGGGCGGAACACCAGCATCACCGTACGGCTGGCTCCAGCACGCGCCACGCAACAGGTCACCGTTCATTCGCAAACAGAGGCACTAGACACCTCCCAGACTTCTCCGGTGGCAAAC
>JAJYAE010000036.1 GCA_021779695.1 Acidobacteriota bacterium
CCGGCGCTGGTCGACCACTTGCCATTGTCTGCGACACCTGACTTCGCTGTTACATCAGTGAACGTCCCATCGCCGTTGTTGTGGTAAAGAATCGCACGCCCGTAACCCGTGACATACATGTCAGGGTAGCCATCGTTGTCATAGTCGCCCACCGCAACGCCCTGTCCATAATGTCCTTCGCCGCCCACGCCCGCCTTGGCCGTCACATCGGTGAACGTCCCATCGCCGTTGTTGTGATAGAGCGCCGAATGCAGTGGCTTCGCCGGCTTATAGGCGGGCGTCTCCCCGGCCTGCACAAAATACATGTCCATCAGGCCATCCTGGTCATAGTCCAGAAAGGCCACACCTGTTCCCATCGTCTCCAGGTAGTATTTCTCCGCCGAATCCGTTGAATCCTGCACGAACGTGATGCCCGCTTGCTTGGTGATGTTCGTGAAGTGCACGGGAATGCCGGCGCTCTTCTCTTTCGCAGCGCCCTGCTTCTGGCTGTTCACCCATGCCGGCGCCGTCACCAGCCCAACGAGTGCGCATGCCAGCGTCCATCTCCTGCTCCGGCTCACGTGTGCCCTCGTGCGCGAATGGCGCTCGTGACTCTGGTTCGAGTCCAGGACTTTCCGATTCGATCCATCCATCAATCCCGTCTCTGCTCCTTTACAAAGTCCTGTCTGCAAGAGAAAGCGCCAACTGCAAAAGCTGCGACTGGACCTCTGCCGTGATTGCGTGATTCGTCTGCTGCGGCTCGTTGGAGGCCCTGTCCAGCACTGACTCAATCTGGTTCACCTCAAGACTGGCGTGGGCGCTGCTGTCTCTGAACCGTTCCAGCACCTCGCGCGCCTTGGCAATCTGCCCCGTCTGAAAATAGAAAACACCCAGCGTGGAGTACGCCCCCGGCCACTCCGGCATCAATTCAATGGAACGATTGAAGTCGCTCGTCGCCTCTTCCGCCTTGCCTTCCAGAACGGCCGTCAGGCCCTCGCCCCAATACAACTTGCCCGATGCCGGAATGCGCGATTGGCCCTTCTGCAGAATCTGTTTGGCATCGCCCAGGCGGCCCTTGCGCAGATCCAGAAGCGCCAGCGAAAGATAAGCCTGGTCATTGTCCGGATTCCGAGTAATCGCATCTTCGTAAATCTGCATTGCTTCGTCAGTCTCTCCCATATGACTGTAGGTGTCGCCCAGCAGGGAGAGATACGCATCGTCTTTCTGTGCGGCCTCGGAAGCCAGCTTGAGGGTTGCCAGCGCCTGGGGATACGCCCGCTGCTTGAAGTACGCATTCGCCAGATCGAACTTGATGTCGTCCGAGTCCGGGGCAATCGCCAGCGCGCGCTCAAAATGCGCGATGGCATCCGGATACAAGCCAAATCTCGCCAGCAACACTCCCGTTCCGGTCAGCGTGCGATAGTCATTTGCGCTCAGTTGGTCCAATTGCTGGATCGTCGCCTTCGCCTCGTCGATCTTGCCCAGCTTCAAATACTCCTTGCTCAGGAGATACAGATCCTCGGGCTGGTCAGGATGCCGCTTCACCTCGTCCAGCAGCTGATTCAGATCCAGTTCATTGCGCGCGCTCTGGCTCATCGCGGAACGCTGGTTCAGGTAATCAAACAGATGCTCGTAGGGATACGGCCCCGACGAGGCATTCTTTGAAAGGGTCTTGAACACGTTCAGGTCACGCTCGGCCGCAGCTGTCTCGTGCAGGCTCCGCTCCACCATGGCCAGCTTGTAGTAGCCGGAGGCCGGATCGTGACTCACCTGCACGTAGCGCCGCAGATAAGGCTCCGCCTCCGCAAACTGCCGCGCTGCCACCTTCAGGTTTGCCATCTCCAGCAGCGCATCGGAAAAATTCGGATTGGCCGCAAGTGCCCGCTCAAAATAAGAAGCCGCATCCGCCGTGCTTCCTTGCCGCTCGGCAATGTATCCCATGTTGAAAAGGCAAAGCGCATTCTTCGGGTCCGCCTTCAGGCCTTTTTCAAAGTAGCCTTTTGCCTCTTCGAATCGCCCCAGGTTGCGATACGAAAGTCCAAGAAACGCATACGAGCGCGCTGAGCCCTCCACCGAAACAAGCCGATTGAAGACTCGGATGGCTTCATCGACCTTGCCCGCCATGAAGTAGCTCTCGCCCAGCGCGGCCAGCATGTCCGCGCGGTTCGGCGCTACTTTCAGCCCATCCTCCAGCAGCGGGATCGCATCCTCAAAATAGTTCTGGGACATGCTCACCTGTGCCATCTGATACAGCACGTCCGGATTTTCAGGCGCCAGCTTGTGCGCCCGCAGCAGTGCGTCCAGCGCATCCAGCGGCCGCGACTGCGCCGTATAAGACTGCGCCAGCAAGGAGAGCGCATCCACTGAGTCCGGTCGAAGCGTGACCGCTCGATTCAGCACCACGCTGGCTCTCGCGAGCTGCCCAAGGCGCAGGTACACTTCGCCCAGGTTGTAAAGAATCTCAAATGTCTGGGGCTGCAGTGCGTCCGCGCGTTCCAGCTCAAGCTGTGCCGCCGCGTATTGCTTCTGTGACGCGAGAAATACGCCCAGCGAAAAGTGTACCTGCACCTGATCCTTGGCTTGCGCAGAAAGCTCATTGGCCACGCGCAGTCCATCGGCAACGCGATGCGCCGCAAAGAATGCCCGCACAAGGTTGAACTGCGAAGCAGTCGTCGCTGGATGGATGCGCTCAAAGTAGGGAATCGCCTGCACCGCCTGCCCATTCATCATCAGCAGAGCGCCCAGGTCGTAGTTGCCGTCCTGGTCCGCAGGATTGATTCGGAGACCTGCGCGAAACTCCTGCTCCGCAAGAGCAAATTGCCGGGCCTCCGCGTAAAGGCTGCCTAGGTTGTTATGCGTCTTCACTGAGCGCGGCGACAGCTTGAGCGCGTGCTGAAATGCGGCCTGCGCTCCCTGGAAATCCTGCAATTCGCCATCGATGATCCCCAGCAGGTTGTAACCCTCCACGCTCGCGGGATGCATCTTCAACACATCAAGCACCGCAGACTTTGCTTCGTGAAGGCGATGCTGTTGCATCAGGCTTGTCGCTTCGCTCAGGTCCTCCTTCGCGGCTGCGCTGCCTGGGCGCGACTGCGCAAAAGAGCACGCGCACGACACGCCCAATGCAATCAGCCCGACACAGAGCCGGATGCGCCGGCGAAGGTGGCTCGTCTGTCTCCCGATCCCGCCGGCAGGTTGCGCCCTGTTTTCCAAGTTGTCGATAGAAATTCGTTCGGTCATTGCAGCTGCCCCAGCATCTGTTGCGCGGCGGCATTGTTGGGTATCACGCGGAGCATCTCTTCCAATACAGAGCGCGCCTTTTCCCGTTCATGCAGCATGGTGTACAGGTTGGCCAGATTGAGGTACGACTGGCCATAGTCGGGCGCAACTTCCATTCCCTTCTGAAACTGCTCCTCAGCCTTTGCGTAGTTCTCTTCACGAACATAGAGGACGCCCAGGTTATTCAACGCCTCGGGATACGCAGGCCGCAGCGTGACCGCCTTGGTCAGGAACGTCTCCGCCTGCTCCATCTGGTTCTGCTGTGCGTACAGCATGCCCAGGCTGTAATGCACTTCCGGATCATCCGGATGCTCGTGGAGCGCGCGATCCAGATACTCCGACGCTTTCTCAAACTGCCTCATGCGCCGGTATACATTCCCCAGGTTCAGCAGCGCAATCCCGTAGTTGGGCCGCAGCTTCAGCGAACGGTTAAAGTCCTCAACGGCCTCGTCCGCACGGCCTTGCTGCGCGGCAATCATGCCGAGATTATTCCACGCCTCCGGATAATCCGGATTCAGTTCCACCGTCTTTTGCAGATATTCCACCGCCCCTGCAAGATCGTGGCGGCGCAGGCTCAGCGTTCCCAGGTTGTAGTAGGCGTCCGCGTTATGCGGCTTGACCGCGATCACCTGCCGGAATGATTGTGCCGCCTCGTCCAGGTATCCGTGCTGGAACATCGCAACCCCGTACGTAAAATCGTTGCGCTGAAACTGGTCCTGCATCAGCAGGCCACGGAAGGGAAGCGCTTTTGCCATCCGCGCATCCTGGGTCGTGGGAATGTCCCGTACGTCCCTCTGTAACTCCCGCACATCGATGGCCCCCTGGTACACCTTCACGATCATGCCGGTGCCATCCACCAGCAGAGAGGTTGGAATACCCAGGTCGCGCCGTCGGTCAAACATGTGGCGATAAAGAATGTTGTAAACGCCGCAAACCTCGGCGCTGCCAGACAGAACGGGAAACCAGAACCGCTTCGCCGCGGCATAGGTTTGAGCGTGCCGCAAAGTAGAGGTAGTGTCCATGTTGATTGCCAGTACCTTGAATCCCGCTCGCTGCAGCACCGCTTCGTCACGCTGCAGCGCCTGCAACACCTCCAGGCTCACCGGCGCCTCACTGGACCAGAAGGTCATCAGCACCGTGTTCCCCTGCAGAGCGTGCAAGCTGTGCAGAACTCCCTCGCCGTCCGGCAGATTGAAGTCCGGCGCCTTCAGCGGCTCAATCAGCCACGTGCTTACGTCGACGGGCAAAGAGCCTTCTGCATGTGCGGGGCTCTCGCGTGCAAAAGCCTGGGCTTGGAGGGCAAACGGCGTGGCCTGCACTGAGGACGCTCCTTCTTCGATCCGCACCCGATGCTGCACCGGCAGGTCCTCAAACACCTGCGTCGCGCCATTCGGCCATCGCACA
Source organism: Acidobacteriota bacterium (assembly GCA_021779695.1). The sequence goes on from JAJYAE010000036.1 coordinate 4,663, forward strand.
GTCGCTCGAATCGGTCCATTGGCCGCGCCCAGCCCAAAGAAGATCTCCTTGGTATGCTGCGCCAGAAAGCCTGTTCCCGCACGCACGTACCGGGTCTGGCGCAGTCCGCCCATCTCCACGGTCACTGAGGCCCCAATCGCATCCCGGTTGCTCTTGGTGCCGCGCAACTGGAAGCAGATTGACTTCCCCAGATCCGTCATCGCGTTCCGCAGCACGCGCAACTGCGGCGCATTGCGATTCTTCAGCACCACTTCCAGTCTTCCGTCGTGATCCAGATCCGCCAGCACAAACGTTCGGCTGTCCTCCAGAAAGTCCATTCCCGCCGGACCGGAGATCTCCGAAAAACTCCCATCGTGATTGTTGGCGAATAGCACATTCCGCGCGAAGCCATGCCACGTATAGTCCGACCGGATCAGTTCGTTGATGGCATTCCAGCCCCGCTCGTAGGCGCGCGCCGGCGTCGAGTCCTCAGATGACTTCGCCACCACCTGCCGCCAGAAGAAGCTCGCCAGGTCCTCGCGATTCACGCCGGAAATGTAGCCATTCGCTACATACAAGTCCGGGTAGCCATCGTGGTCAAAGTCCCAGAAATCCGACGACCACGACCATCGCCCCATCTCCACGCCAGCCTTGCGCCCGGCGTTGAGAAACGTCCCATCCCCCTGGTTGTGATAAAGCGCATTCCCGCGTGCGTGTCGCTGGTAAAGCTCGCGAATCCGCGGCGGCGCGTCCGGATGAAACTGCGGCTGCTCAGAGACTCTCTGGCCTGCCGCCTCCCACATGCTCGGCACGTACACATCTTCGTGGCCGTCGTTGTCGTAGTCGCACCACGTGCAGGCCATGCCAGCGCCAACACCCTCAACACCCGCCTGCCGCGATACCACCGTGAACGTGCCATTCCCGTTGTTCTGGTACAGCTGCGAGGTCCCGAAATCATTTGACACAAACAGGTCCGGCAGTCCGTTGCCGTTTGAATCGCCCCACGCGCAGGCAAAACTGTACCGGTTGTTCTCCACATCCAGGCCCGACAGCTCCGTCGTCTCCACAAATCGTCCGTTGCCCTCGTTGCGAAACAGGCAGTTCGGCGGGCCATTGCGCGCATCGTAGTAGGGGATGGGATAGTGATACTGGTCCAGTCCCAGGTAGTACATGTAAAGGCAGAAGTAAATATCCAGGCGTCCATCGCGATCGTAGTCGGCGATCGCTGCGTGGGTAAAAGTGCCCTGTGGCGGCCGCTTGAACTGAAACGCATCCGGCTTCAGCTTGAAGGTTCCGTCCCCCTGGTTGCGAAACAGCAGCGGCCCGGTGCCGCACACCACCAGCAGATCCTGTAGCCCGCGATTGTCAAAATCCGCAAACAGCGCGCAGGCCGTGTTATCCAGCACGCCGACTCCGGCCTTTTCCGTTACATCTTCAAACGTGCCGTCTCCGCGATTGCGATACAAACGGTTGGGAAGTCCCGCTGCCTGACACACATACAGATCTTCCCAACCATCGTTGTCATAGTCCCCGATCGCCAGGCCATTGTTGCAATAGATGTCCATGCCCACGGCGCCGTCCAGCGTCGTTCTCCAGAAATCGGCTCCGTGCAGCATCTGCTTGCGATAGGACTCGATACCGCCCAGCGCGGCCCCCGTAACTTCGATGAAAACCTTTCCATCCGCAAACGAGATGGTTTCTTCGCCCGCCTCCCACTCCGTTGCACGCCATCTCTCCGCGTCCTCGCTCGCCCAGCGGACCCGCCATGAGCCGACGCGTTCCTCCATCTGTCCGTCCCTCCGCTCGGCCACCAGATCATAGCGAATCCGCGTCTGCACGCTGTGCCCGGCTCCATCCGCGGGCTCAATGGAGAAGATCTCAAACTCCGCCGTCCGAACCACAGCCAGTCCGCTCAGCCACTCCTTCAGTCCTGCAAGAAATGACGCGCGGCCTTCGATCATTGAGCCACCATATTGCCGCCGCACAACGCGAATCCCATGCGTGGAACGGACCGACTGCTCTTCTGCTTTTCCCATCGACATGCCGCGCATCGCCGCATCCAGCGCGTCGCTCAGCGAGTCATATCGGGCCGCAGATGCCTGTAACGCCGCTCCCCACCGGCGCAGGACGGCCTCAATCGCAGCTGCGTACTTCTCCGTGATGTACGAGTCCGAGCCTGGCGCCACGAGTCGCAGCAAATCAGCGAGCGGAGACTCATCAGGATCATGCGGCCGGTAGCGAACCTCGCCCAGTGCAAGTGAACTCTCTCGCTCCGCGGCCGAGGCACTCTCACCCAACCCGCGCGAAAGGCCCATCAGCGGCGCCGCGCGCAGCAACACCGGAGCGAACCCAAGTCCTTTCAGAATGGTACGCCGGGAGAGCACAGACGATGGCGGACGAAGATGCGGCATGATGCTTTGAATTCCCAGCGACCTCTCAGGTTTTCCGCATCATAGCATCCGCTCTGGTGCCTCGTTTGGCTTCAGCCTGCCGATCGGGATAACTCCCATGAAGTCACCATTTCTGGCGCCGTGGCGTCTTTCCAGATCGGGAGCCTGCCGTCCGCCCCGGCGTGGCGCGCAGCAGCCTCCCCGTCTCGTGGAAGCTGCGAGCCGCCCTTCAGGCGCCACCCAGCACAGATCGCGCCGGTCATTCATTGCTCGAATAAAATTCATTGAATCAGTAAGTTGCGGAGGTATTCCGCAGGCTGTCTTCACAGCAGCCAGACGATCCCGTTATGCCTCCATCATTTTTCTGACTTTCATCTCAAACTTTTGGTTGACAAGAAAGGCCGAAATCCCGTAGGTTTCCTGAGACGCCGGGGGAGGCTAATGAAAATGTTTACAATCCCGCACCGGCTCCTTAACAGGGCGGCATGACATTGAAAGCCGCCTCTTATGTGATGCGAAGGAAGAAAGACGGAGGTTACCGGTATGTGCCGTGATCGCAACACAAATCGCTGGTTTCGCCTGTTCGCAGGCGTTGCCATCACTTGCTTCTGTGTTCTTCTACTTCAGGGTAGAAGCGCATTTGGCCAGGTCGACGAAGGATCCATTACGGGAACAGTGCTCGATGCCTCAGGTGCCGTTGTGCCCAACGCACAAGTCACCCTCAAAAGCACCGATACCGGTTTGACGCTCCAGACCAAGTCCAATGCCAGTGGCGGATACACCTTCTCGCCCGTCCGGGTCGGCCACTACACAGTGACCGTCGCCGCTCCCGGATTTGCGACAACCACGCAAAAGAACCTCTCCGTCGCCATCGCGCAAGTCTTGCAGGTGAACGTGACCCTCAAGCTCGGACAGGCGAGCGAAACTGTTGAAGTCAGCACGGCCCCGCCCGAGTTGCAGACGGAAGAAGCTTCCGTTGGCCAGGTCATCGGCTCACAGGAAGTCAATGCGCTGCCTCTCAACGGACGCAACTTCACCTTCCTCGCACAGCTTGGCGCAGGCATGCAGACACCGCAGGCTGATACCCGCGGTAACGCAGCCAGCGGCGCGTTCTCTGCAAACGGCCTCCGCCCCGCGCAGAACAACTACCTCCTCGACGGCATTGACAACAACTCAAACGCCGTTGACTTTCTCAACGGTACAAACTTCATCATTCTGCCGCCGGTCGATGCCATTCAGGAATTCAATGTCCAGACGGCCGACTTCAGCGCGCAGCTCGGACGCTCTGCCGGCGCGGTCATGAACGCGACCATTAAGTCCGGTACCAACAGTCTCCACGGCACCGTGTGGGAGTTCTTCCGCAACAACATCCTTGATGCCAAGGACTGGTTTGAAAAGAACACCCCCACTCCGATCAACGCAGAACTCCGCCTGAATCAGTTCGGCGCTTCGGCCGGCGGCCCCATCGTCAAGAACAAGATGTTCTTCTTCGGCGATTATGAAGGCTATCGCCGCGTCCAGGGCAACACCTCCGGCGTGCTGACCGTCCCGACGAATGCCGAGCGGACCAGCAACTACACCAACCTCCAGGACATCCTCAACGCTCAGACAACGGCTGCTGCCAGAACGGACGCTCTAGGCCGCACCATTCCCGCCGGCGCCATTCTCGATCCGGCCACAACTCGTCTCGTTACGGCGGGACAGGTGGATCCCGTCTCTGGTCTTACCGCCGTCAAGACGGACTACGTCCGCGATGCTTTCAGTGGTGCCTGCGGACCCGGGACGATGGTCTACTCGCTGGCTGCCTGCCCTGATCTGAACATGTTGCCTGCGGGCAGAATTGACCCGAACGCGGTCAAGCTGCTCAATCTCTACCCGAAGTACACCAGCAATGCGCTGGTCGGCAACTACAACACCAGCCCGAACCTCTACGAGCACAAAAACACCTTCGACATTCGCGGTGACTACGATCCGAATACCGCGAACCAGGTGTTCGTCCGCTTCAGCTACAACGATGATCCGCAGTACATCCCCGGACCTTTTGGCGGCATCGCCGACGGCGGCAGCTTCCAGCAGGGCGTGCAGACGGCCAAGGCAGATCAGGCCGTGGCGGGTTACACTCACGTCTTTACCTCCACCACCGTCAACCAGGCACGTATTGGCTGGAACCACCTGCACACGACGCGCTTCGGACCGGTCGGCGGTCAGCTGGGCATTCCCGCGCAGTTCGGCATCCAGGGGATTCCTCAGGTGAGCGAGAACGGCGGTCTGCCGGCCTTTGGCTTCGGCGGCCTCGCCACTCTCGGCAGCAACAACTTCCTGCCCTCTGACGAAGTCAGCCAGACCCTCCAGGTCACCGATGACTTCACCAAGATCTACGGCAAGCACAGCTTCAAGATGGGTATCGAATTCCAGAACGTGAAGTTCTCCACCTTGCAGCCTGCCTGGTCCAGAGGTCAGTTTGACTACAACGGATCGTTCGCCGATATTCCGAACAACAACAACAACACAAACGGCATGGCGCAGTTCCTGCTGCCGCCTGAGGCCGCAACCGTCCCGGGCGGTGTGAACTACTCCGGCGGTTCCGACCAGGTCTACGCTTCCAATATCAACAAGACCTACGACCAGAAGATCTATTTCGCCACCTACTTCCAGGATGACTACAAAATCAGTCCCAAGCTCACCCTCAATCTCGGGCTGCGCTGGGACTACTTCGGACCCATCAACGAATCCAATGGCGGCCAGGCCAACTTTGTGCCCAGCGGTGCGCCAAACAACAAGCCGGAGTTCCTGATCCCGGCCACGGGCAAGGACAACAGGCAACTCTCCACCAGCTTCACGACCCTGCTGGCGAAGGACGGCATCACCCTTCTCAGCACAGACAAGTACGGCAAGGGCCTGGTGCAGACGCAAAAAGCAAATATCGCGCCTCGCATTGGTCTGGCCTACGAGATGACACCCAAACTCGTCGGTCGCGCCGGCTTTGGTATCTTCTACAACTCGTTTGAGAACCAGGGATACGGTCCGAACATCGGTGAGAACTACCCGTTCGTCTACAACTTCGACTACGTGCCGCAGGGCACTGACAGCGAAGTGGCCCCGGTCAGCCTGAACACTCCCTTCGCCGGTTGCGCAACGGCGGGTCCGGGTGGAACAGCAACCTTTGAAGCGGGCTTCTCCTGCATCCAGTTCACTCCAACTCAGGTCAACGCGTCGGGCTTGGGCCTCCAGGGTCTGCAGTTTGATTACAAGACTCCGAGAACCTACAGCGCAAACCTGACCCTGCAATATGCCGTCACCCGGAGCCTCTCCGCGCAGGCCGCGTACGTCTTCACAGACTCGCAGCACCTGCAGGCAGGCGTCGGAACCAACAACGTCAGTACCCTGCTGCCGGCCGGACACACCACGTCGGATACCTACCCGAACAACGAAGTTCCGTTCCCGGACTTCTCGCATGGGTCGAGCTATCAAACCACCGTGGGCGCCAGCATCTATCACGCGCTGCAACTTACTCTGCAGGATCAGATGTCCAATGGACTCACCTTCCTGCTCGACGACACGTACTCGAAGACCATGTCGGATGCCGGCGATTTGCTCAACGGCGGTTCGCAAGGTGGGTATCGCGCTCCATCGGTGCCCGGCCTTGGACCCAAGTTTGATTGGGCGCTTGCCGACTTTGACATCCGCAATGTCTTCCACTTCAGCGGCGGCTATCAGCTCCCGATCGGCAAGAACGAGCGCTTCCTTGGCACTGCAAATCGGGCGACGGATGCCATCCTCGGTGGTTGGGCCATCAACTGGATCGTGACCCTTCAGGGAGGCCAGCCGCTCAACATCGGCTGTCCAACCGGTACAACCTCGGGCACAGGCTGCAACGCAGTCAAGGTCGCCGGCCAGAGCCAGAAGCTCGGCATCCACACGCAGAACGTGGGTGGCACTAACCTTCCCGTCTGGCTAGGCAATCCGGCTGCATTCAATCAGCCATGCCAGCTCGGGGCCAATGGTCCCATTCCCAATTCGCCGACCGGTTGCATTCCGCTCACCGGCAGCGCAATCCTTGGCGACCGCCCCGGCCAGACTTCCGGCCCCGGCTTCCATCGCATGGACTTTTCACTGTTCAAGAACATTCCGATCAGCGAGCGATTCCACATGGAATTCCGCTCCGAGTTCTTCAACATCCTCAACCATCCGAACTTCAATGCTCCTGGTTTTGGCGGCAACGGTGTTGTCTCCATCTCCAACTCGACCAACTTCAACAACCCCAACTTCGGAGAAATTGGATCCACGCGTGATGCTCCCTTCGATCCGCGCCAGATCCAGTTCGCTCTGAAGCTCTACTACTGAGCTAGAATGAAGGCACCCCGGCAGCAAGCCGCTCAGGCTTGCCACCGGGGTGCCTTTCTGCGCAGCACATTGCTCGCGCAGTCAATTCGGAGGCAGTTGGTGAGCAAGGGGCCTCATCTTCACCGCATTGGGTTGGTACTCATCTTAGCGCTGGTTCCGTGCGCCATGGCGCAGCAGCTCTCCAAGCAACAGCTTGACGCCAATTACCAGGCTGCCGTCCGCGATTTCAATGCCGGCCTGTACCAGGAAGCCGCAGATAAGCTCGAGCCGGTCCTGCCGTACGCGACGCACAGCTACGTCGTGCATGAATTGCTCGGCCTCGTCTACGCCGCGCTTTCGCAAAACGACAAGGCCCTCGATCAACTCAAGCTCGCCGTGCAACTCAACCCCAATTCCGCTGATGCCCGCACCAACCTCGGCGCCTTCCTGATGCGCTCAGGCCGCCGCGCCCTCGCCGTCGAGCAATTCATCAAGGCCCAGCAGCTCGCCCCGCAGGATTACGAGTCCAACCACGACCTCGGCGAAGTTTATGTCCAGACCGGCAGGCTGCAGGAAGCACAGCCATTTCTTGAAACCGCATGGCGCATCAATCCCGGCGACTACGGCAACAGCTACGACCTGGTCATGGCCGACTTCCAGCTCGGCAAGCTGGCTGACGGCCGCCAGGTCGCGCTGCAGACCTTGCAGAAAAGCAACACCGGCGAATTGCACAACCTCCTCGCCCAGATTGACGAGAAGGACGGCAAGTTCCTCGACGCGGCCAACGAATATGAAGCCGCTGCGCACATGGATCCCAGTGAAGACAATCTCTTTGACTGGGGCAGCGAGATGCTTCTCCATCGCACCTACGAGCCGGCCATCTCCATCTTTCAGCAGGCTACCCTCCGCTATCCGCGCTCGCCACGCCTCTTCATCGGCCTCGGACTCGCCCTCTATTCCCGCGGCAAATACGATGAGGCCGTCAAAGCCCTGATGACCGCGATCGATCTCGCTCCAGCCGACGCGCGCGCCTACTACTTCCTCTCAAAGGCATACGACCTGTCTCCCAATCAGGCCGATGAAGTCATCGCCCGTTTCCAGCGCTATGCTGTCCTCAAGCCAGACGACGCCAAGGCGCAGTTTTACTACGCGCTCAGTCTCTGGAAGGGCAAGCGTGCCCAAAACGCCAACGTCAACACCAGTACCATCGAATCCCTCCTCAGAAAGTCGATCGAGCTCGATCCCACATTTCCCCAGGCCCTAGTCCAGCTTGGCGACCTCTACGAAGACCAGCACCAATACGATAAGTCGATTCCTCAGTACGAACGCGCCCTCCAGCTTGACGCCAACATCTCCGATGCGCATTACCGCCTCGGCACGGACTACGTGCACGTCGGCCAGCGCGACAAGGCCCAGAAAGAATTCGCCATCTACCAGAAACTCCGCGCCGAGCACCTCGCGGAAGTCGACAAGGAACGGGCGGAGGTCCAACAGTTCGTCTACACTGCCCGCACCCCCGAGGCGCCAAAGCCATGAGCTTCCTTCCCCCACGCACGTCGCCCACAGAAAGGATGCTGCGCTGAATCCCCTCGAATTAGCTCGCAGCCTGAGCCGAACCCGGCGCGACTTCCTCCGCGACGCGGCTCACCTCGCTCTCGGCAGCACTCTTGTCACAGCCAGCCCCTTTGTGCGTGCGGAGAGCGCGCGCCGAAAACGCAAAATCATCGTCGTCACCTTCGGCGGCGGCGCACGCGATCAGGAAACCTTTGCACCGCAAGGCCAGGAAAACATCCCCAACATGATGAAGGAGCTCATCCCGCAGTCCAGCTTCTTCACACACGTCACAAATCAGGGCATCCTCGGCCACTATGTCGCTACCGCCAGCCTTACCACCGGCACGTATGAGACCCTGAACAACTTCTCCGCCGTGCCGCCCGATCACCCCACGGTCTTTGAGTACTTCCGCAAAGACCTGCACCGGCCGCCAACCGATGCCTGGGTCGTCGCCCCCAGCAACGGCTTTAACCGCATTGGCGAAAGCAACTGCAGCTCCTACGGCCAGGGACTCGGCGCCGCCGTCATCCTGCCCAAGCATCTCCTTGCCGCTGCCAGCTCCGGTTCCAAGGCCAACATCGACCACCTGCTGCGCGACAATTACGAGAACCCGCTCTACACTCCTCAACTCGCCGGCAATGAGTTCCAGTTGAGCCAGCTCGAGCGCGTCCTGCGCCTTTCCGTCGACGACTTCACCGCCCACGCACGCACCCTTTCCAGTCCCGATGAGCTCTCGCTCTACATTGCCCGCCGCCTCATGGAGCAGGAGGCACCTGGGCTTCTCTGGATCACGATGCACGACATCGACATCGCCCACTCCGGTGCCTATTCGCTTTATATGGATGGCATCCGCCGCACAGATCGGCTCTGTCATGAGCTCTGGCAGGCCGTGCAACAGAATCCTGAGTATGCCGGCAACACCACCATGTTCATCCTGCCCGACTTTGGCCGCGACTCTGATTACGACTCCGGCGGCAACGGCTTCCAGCATCACCGCACCGGCGACATCGCCAGCCGCACCACGTGGATGATGGCTCTCGGCGCCGGCATTCGTCCCGGCATGATCTACGACGACCCCATCCAGTCCGTCGATCTCGTCCCCAGCCTCGGCGCCATCCTGGGCTTTGACGCCGTCCAATCTTCCGGAAAGCCGGTCAAGGAGCTCCTGTAACCACCATGCTGCCCCGCGATCTCCAACCTGAGCAATTTGCCGCCTATCCGCCCCAGGCTCGGCAGCTCGCCGTCGCTCACCTCGATCTCTTTCGTCAGCTCCCCATCAGCTTCCTGCCCAGCATGCTCCGGCAAGTCATCGAGTACGACGACAAGTTTCCTGCCGAGCGTCAGTCCATCGATGCCGAGCTCGGCATCCTGTCCCGTCTTTCCTCCGGCGATCTCCATCAGCGATTCCAGGCCTTCGACAGCCTCTCCATTCCGTCCAGGCTTGAGAACTACGATTGGGTCAACCATCCCGCGCAATTTGTGGAGCAGCAATCTGCCTATCTCTGGTCCACCCATCAGCTCGACAACTTCCGCAATGCCGCCACTCAGTACGGGGAACAGTTACAGGCCGCCTTGCCGCCAGTGCAGCTTCCCGCGCGCCGGCTCGGCATCGCCATCATTGGCCAGGGCGTTGATGCCAGCTCCACGCCGCTTTTTCGCAATCTTCGCCCGCACGGCACCTTCTTCGGCCAAGTCATCCCCCAGAACGGTCTCGCACAGCTCTTCGACGCCGTAACTGCCCGCGCAAAGAGTTTTCCCAGTCCCTATGGTCACTGGGTTGTCGATGGCGGAAGCCTTTCCGCCACGCCCGCTCCCGGCGTCACTTGCGTCTCCTACGACGGCCTCGAGCCCGTCCGTTCTGCGTTGCTCAACTTCATCCAGGGGCAAATTCAGCGTCCCGGCATGGGCCCCGAAGAGTTGCGCACACGCCTTGCCGAGCTCACCCCTGTCGACCTCGGCATCAGCTCCACAAGCGACCAGGTTCTCAGCCGCTTTCAGGTCAAGATCCTCACAGAGGGCTCCGGAACGCAGATCTTCAGCACCACCTTCGCGCAGTGGACCGCCCGCGAGGTCCTGCGCCGCGCTCAGGCACTCACCCTCCTCGTCCACTTCACGCCCCGCCAGCGCCAGTTGCCCATGAATGAAATGCTCTCCAATGCCGTCCCTCATCCCACACTCGATCCCGCTGGTTCCCTCGTCGATGCCGACATGGGCGCCTACTACAACTGGATCAATCAGCAACGGCTCCCCGGCGCACAGGACTCTGCCTTCATTGCGTGGTTTGAGGGGCACGCTCAGGCCGTCGTCATCGCCCCAACCCTCCCGCGCGGAGTCGTCTCCACTTCAGCCATGACCCTCACCCAGCTCGTCCAGCTCGCTCTCGCCTGAGGCGCATCAGCACTCTCGCATTGCTCCTTTCATCGTGTCCGTCCTATAATCCTCCCAACTTTCGATCCACCGTCATTCCCCACAGCTGGACTCGGAGAAACTCCTTGAGTGAGGTGGACAATGGAGAGCGATTCTCCAGACCGCACACCTATCCCAGCTGCCCCCGTCTGCGCCGGAAAGCCGTTCGTCACAGACCCTGAACTCGACCGCAGCAAGCGCAACTTTCTCCGCGCCGCCGGTCTGCTCGTCGCCGGCTCCCTGCTGCCCCATCTCAAAGCCCAGCCGCAACAGCAACCTCTCACCGTCGGCTCCGGACATAAAGTCATCGTCGTCCTCATCGGCGGAGTTCGTCGTGCGGAGACCTTTTCCCGCGACGGCCTCGTCAATTTACCCCACCTCACCGGCCCTCTCTTCGGCCACTGCCTCTTTTATCCCCACACCCGCAATGAGGGTGTCACTGCTCATTTCAACGCCATCTCCAGCGTCCTCACCGGCAACTGGCAGCGCGTGGACGACTGGGGCAAACTTGCACCCACCACACCCACACTCTTCGAGCAGTTCCGCAAAGATCTGCGCGCCGGCCGCAGCGACACCTGGATGGTCGCCAGCAACAAGGCCCTCACCAGCCAGATTGGCGCCAGCTCCTCTGCCCACTTCGGCCCAAAGTACGGCGCCAATGTCGTCTTCCCCAAGCAACTCATGCTCATGGCTGTCGAGGAGGCTCTGCGCGGTGGAAGAACCGCCAGCATGGCTGACCGCGCGCGCGTTCAGACCGAGCTTGAGGCTGCCCTCGAAGGCAGCAACTACGAAGGCCTCGGCTGGAACGTCTTCGATGCATCCGATCAGCTCGATCCCCGCGTTCGGGGAACAATCGAATCTGCCATCGCTGGATTCGTGCACAACGATGGACCCACCTCCGGCGACGAGCTGACATTCTTCATGACACGCGAAATCATGCGCAAGTTCGCGCCCTCGGTCCTCACCGTGGTCTTCTCGGATGTCGAAGCGGCGCACTTTGGTTCCTACGCCATGCACCTCGCCGGCATCCGCACCGTCGACCGGCTCTGTGCGCAGCTCTGGCAGGAAGTCGAGCAAAACCCCTCGTATCGCGGCCAGACCACCCTGCTCATCCTTCCCGAATTTGGTCGCGACCCTGACGGCTCTTCCACCAACGGATTCTTTAACCACCGCGCCAACGAGGAGTCCACGCGCGATACCTGGATGCTGGCTCTCGGTGCCGCGGTCGATCGCCCGCAAGTCGTCGAAAGGCCCATCCGCCACGTGGATCTCTGTCCCACACTGGCCAGTCTGCTCGGCTGCAAGCCTGTCGAAATGCAGGGCGAGCGCCTTCCGGAGTTCCATGCCTGACCACGTCCCACCATCGAACGCACGTGCTGGCAACGCTTTGCGAATTCCACGCCCTGGAGGTCTGTCATGGAGATGAATCTGCCCAGCGATCTGCCTCCGCAACTCCAGCAGGCGCTCCAGAATGGCCTGCTCCAGCGCCTCCCTGTCACCTTCCAGCCCTTTGTCCATCAACAGCTCACCGAGTGGGACTTTCTGTTCCCCAACGAGCGCCACTCCGTCCAGCGTCTCCTGCTCTACGTCAGCTCTCTGTCTCCCGCGCAGTTCGCCGCGCTCTTCGCTCCGCTTCTCCAGCTTGAAGACAAGATGGGCGTGCGCACCTGGCAGTTCTCCACCACCGAGGAAACCATCCTCAATGCCTCGCTTCTTGCCCGATCGCCCTACTATCAGCAATGGCGCCAGGCCGTGCAGAACGTCTTTGAAGCCTCCGATGCCTACGCCCTCAAAACGGGCGCCACCGTGGCCCGGCGCAGACTCGTGCTGCTCAACATTCCCAGCCACCTGCCTGTCGACAAGGCCACCGCCTGGACCCGCTGGCAGGGAATCGGCTTCGTTCAACCCCTCGATCTCTCCGCAGCGCGCGCCTCAGGGCTTCTTGCCTTCCTTCTATATGGAGAAAAGGCCGCATCTCCCAGCCTGCTTCAGGCCGCTCAGCAACCCGACGATCATTCGCCGGCGCAGGTCTGGATCCTCGACGCGGGCGACAGCCTCATCCGCGCCGCGCTTCAGAATCAGGCCACCGCGCCTGCCACCCCCACGCCCACTCTGCTCGGATACAAGCGACTCGACACGTACCGCCAGAACTTCTCCAACGAGATGAATACCATGCGCCGGGATCTCGTCGATGCGGACAGCGTCTATGACCGCCTGCGCAAAGTCGATGTTCGACCCTGGTGCCCGCCTGAGGCCTCGGATCCTTCCATCCGCGAGTTTCTTCGTGCCTTGTATCTCTCCGGCAATGGCGCCGTCATCTTCGGCAACTCCTTTGTCGAGTGGGGCGCTTCAGAAGCTCTTCGTCGCGCGCGGCCTGCGCTCCTCGCCGGCCAGTTTGACCTGCGCTCCAGACCCAAGCCCTTCACCGGAGTCGCCGTCTTCGATAATCCCGACAAGGTCAATCCCTTGCCTTCCGTCGATGATCCCCAGGGCAGCGCTCTCGACGCCCAGATGCTTTCCCTCTACGTCTGGCTCGCCGCGCTCCGCTTCGCGGAGTACCAGCATGACACGGTCTGCGTCTGCATGGCAGAAAGCATCGCGGAGGCCTACATCATCGCGCCACCCCAGTTCCCCCTCCAGAGCAACCCACAGCCCCTTTCAATCGACACCCTGCGTCACCACCTGGCGGCATGGCTTGCCTGAGCAGGCTCCCGTTCGCTGGCTTGCACCCTTGCGCTCCTTGACAGCGTGATTTTCACGTTCCTAGAATCTAAATATGCGCAAGGGTTGCTTTCTCCTTATAAGAGGCTGAAAGGAATCCACTTAGTGTGCGGCCCAGTTTGGCTAAGCCATCGGCCCACGCAAGCAAGCCTCGGGGGAGCGGAACAGATGCCGGAAGTACGCGTCAGTCCGCGTGAGCGGCTGGTTCTTATCGCGATCATCGAGCTCTACATCGCCACGGGCGAACCCGTTGCTTCTCAAGCGGTTGCACGCCATTTCGCCAACCGCGACGGCCTCAGCTCCGCCACCATCCGCAACGTGATGGCCAACCTCGGTGAATTAGGCCTGCTCGATCAGCCCCACACCTCTGCTGGACGTGTGCCCACCGCCGCCGCCTTTCGCTACTACGTCGAGCAAATTACCCGCCCAGACGGCCCGCACAGCCGAATCGCCTTCGGAATCGCGCCGGAACCACGCTCAGTCCTGAGCGAGGCGCGCCGCGGGCAGATCGAAGACAGCTTCAGCGGAGTCGCCACCAGCGCCGACTATCTTGAGCGCACCTCGCACATCCTGGCCCTCATCTCCAGCGGCCTCGGCGTCGCGCTCGCCAGCGCCACCGCCTCGCAAGTCCTTGAACACATTTATTTTTCGCGCCTCTCCACGGGCCGTGTGCTTGCCGTGCTCGTCACCCAGGGCGGCACCATTTTTGACCGCGTCCTCGCCCTCGATCGCGAGCTCAACCATCTCGAGCTGGAGACCGCCGCCCGCTATCTCAATGAAAATTTTCGCGGCTGGCCCATCGAACGCATCCGGACCGAGATCGTCCGCCGCATCGAAATCGAGCGCGAGGCCTATCATCAACTGCTTGCCCTGGTGCAGGAACTTTGCCGAAAAGGGGCTCTCGCCGGCGGTGAAATGGGCCCGCCCATTTACGTCGATGGCATGGCCAATCTCATCGCTGCTGAAGTCGACCGCGAGCGCCTCCGCCAAATGCTTCTGGCCCTTGAGGCCAAGCAGCGCCTCATCGATTTGCTCAACGCCTACGTCGACGGCAATCAGCAGGAGGTTCGCGTAGTCGTCGGTCTTGACCAGGCCTCGCCCGCAATGCAGGACCTCGTCCTCATCGGCGCTCCCGCGCGCCTGGGCAGCGGCAACCTCGGCACAGTCGCCGTCATCGCCCCCACACGGATCCAATATCAGGAGATGATCCACGCCGTCCGCTACATCGCGGGCATCTCGCAGCGCCTTCTTGATCTCCCGGCAGAGTAGACGTATCGGGTCCGGGCGCGCCACTTCACTCTGCGGATGCGCCCCAAACGGCCTCTGTCGCATCCAAAATATGGTACTGTGATCGAGCCAGGTGTGAAATTCAAGGTAGCCCTGACCCATAAGCCGGACAGCGGCGCCTGCCGCGGAATTTATCATTGAAGAAGATCTCAAAAGTCCTACGGAGTATGCGTACAGGAATGTCCCATAAGCCCCATAAAGAAGCGGAAGTGAAACCCCACGCGCCCGAGCCGCCCGCCGCGGTTGATGAAGCCGTTACCGCCCTCGCTGAACCCGAGTCGGCGGTCACCGCGCCGGACAGCGCTCCATCAATCTCTGAAGCAGTGCCCGAGCCGGCTCCCATCAGCCGCGCGGAGCTCGACCAGCTCAAATCGGCCTGCGAGCAGCTCAAGGCCGAGCGTGACCAACTCGTCGATCGCGTCGCACGCCTCCAGGCAGAGTTTGAAAACGCTCGCAAGCGCGCCGAGCGCGAACGCCAGGAATTCAAGGACTATGCCACCGGCAACGTCGTTGAGCGCTTCCTGCCTGTCCTTGACAACTTCGAGCTCGCCCTCAAGGCCACCGGCTCCGCGGACCAGCTTCGCTCCGGCATCGAGCTCATCGTCAAGCAGATGGAGGATGTCCTCCGCCAGCTCCAGGTGCTGCCCGTGCCCGCCGTCGGCGAGCAGTTCGACCCCCGGCATCACGAGGCGCTCGGCACCGTCGAGCGTGACGACCTGCCCGACCAGCACGTCGCAGAAGAGATTCGCCGCGGTTACAAGCTGCGCGAGCGCCTCCTGCGCCCGGCCATGGTGCGCGTCGCCTCCAATCCCAAACAGACCAGTGAGTGAGAATCGATACCGTCGTGAGCAAAGCTGATTATTACGAAGTCCTCGGCGTCTCCCGCGACGCCAGCGATCAGGAACTGAAGAGCGCCTACCGTAAGCAGGCCATGAAGTATCATCCTGACCGCAACCCCGGCGATCATACCGCCGAGGAGAAATTCAAAGAGGCCAGCGAAGCCTATCAGGTCCTCAGCGACGCTGATAAGCGCGCTGCATACGATCGCTACGGCCATGCCGGCGTCAGCGGTGCTGGCGCTCCCGGCGGCTTCAGCGGATTCTCCGGTAGCGTCGATCTCGGCGACATCTTCGGCGATCTCTTCGGCGAGATGTTCAACATGGGCGGCGGCCAGCAGCGCCAGTCGCGCCAGCGCCGCGGAGACGACCTCCGCTACGATCTCGGCATCGACTTTGATGACGCCATCTTCGGCACAGAAAAGGAAGTCCGCATCCGCCGTCACGAGGCCTGCACCAGTTGCAAGGGCAGCGGCAGCGCCTCCGGGCGCGGTCCCAGCACCTGCCCGCAGTGCCAGGGCCGCGGCCAGATTCGCTACCAGCAGGGCTTTTTCTCCGTCGCTCGCACCTGCTCCGCTTGCGGTGGCGCCGGTGTCATCGTCACTGATCCCTGTCCCTCCTGCCGCGGTGAGACCCGCGTCACCAGGGAGTTCAAGCTCAACGTCAAGGTTCCCCCCGGCGTCGAAGAGGGCACGCGCATCCGATACGCAGGCGAAGGCGACGCGGGCCGCTCCGGAGGCCCCTCGGGCGACCTCTACATCGTCCTCTCCGTCCGCCCCCACGATTTCTTTGAGCGCAGCGGAAACGACCTCCACTGCGTCATCCCCATCAGCTTTCCGCAGGCCGCACTCGGCGCGGAAATCGAAGTCGACGGCATCGACGGCAAAGTTGCGTTCACAATTCCTGAAGGCACTCAGAGCGGCAAGGAGCTGCGCGTGCGCGGTCGCGGCGTGCCCCACCTCAATGACAAGGGCCGCGGCGATCTCGTCATCCAGGTCATCGTCCAGATTCCCAAAAAGCTCACCCGCGCCCAGCG
>JAJYAE010000037.1 GCA_021779695.1 Acidobacteriota bacterium
GAGCGACGAACTCGTGCTGGATCGTACGGGCAAGTCCCTCTTGCAGGGTATACGGAGGAACAAAGCCTGATTGGGCAACGCGGTCGGCAAGAAACTGTGTGCTCTCACAAAACTTCTTCACGCGAATTGCACTGATGGGAAATGTCCTGTCGGTCGCGCGAGCGACGACATCCAGCAGGTGACCGCCTGCCAAAGCAACGGGTTTGGGCATACGCAACATCTTCTTCGAACGCCCCAAACACCCCTGAATATAATCCACAAATTCCGCAGTGCTCATGTCGGGTCCATCCACGTAATTGAATATATGGACTCCCGGAGCGAATGAGAGGCTGTGGGCGACAAACGCTGCGACATTGCCGACATAGGCCATCGACTTCTTGTTCTTGCCCGATCCCACCATCAAAAACTTGCCCGAGGAAACCTGGCGGAGCAGATTATAGACGTTTCCCCGATTTCCCTCTCCAAAAACAACAGTCGGCCGGACAATCACAAGAGTGCGAGTGGGATCTTCATCCGCCCACGCGCGATAGACACCCTCAGCCTCAAACTTGGTTTTCCCGTATTCATTGAATGGCGCGAAAGGTCCGCCTTCATCCGCCGGTACAGGCTGGAATCCATAAACGGCGACGCTGCTGGTAAAGATGATCTTCTGAATTCCTGCTTTGCGAGCTGCCCGACACACCTGAACTGCACCACCGACATTCACCTCGTGATACAACGATAGCGGCCGGACGTCGTCACGGTGCTGAGCGGCAAGGTTGATGACAGTATCCACACCTGACATCACGCGGCCGAGTGATTCTTCATTCCGCACGTCACTCTCCAAGAAGAGTTGCGGAAATGTTGTGCTTGGCTGAATATCGCCAATGCGAGCCGCAATTTTCTTCTCATTCATGAGAGCCGCCAGTCTTGTCCCAATAAATCCCGATCCACCCAGGAGCGCAATCGATACTGAAGCTTTTGGCAAGGCCGAGTTATTTTGCATATACAAAATTCCTGTTCTTGGTCCTTATCCGACTCAGTTGCGGCAGCACTGCCGAAGACACAAAGCTGCGGATATCTATTTGTCGCTGCTTGTATGATCTGGCTTGTGCATACTTCTGTAAACCAATTTTTCCATAACTCCAAGATAACGATCTGCGATAGCTTCTGGGCGGAACTCACACTCAACGCACCTTCGCCCGTTCTCGCCCGCAATTCGTCCGGATTCGGGGCTCTGATAATAATGCAAAATCCCTTCGGCGAGGCTTGCTGGATTCTCTGGCTCTACGCAAATGCCACCTTTCGAGCGGTAAATTAAGTCCCAGGTTTCACTGCCCTGATCCACCGCTGCAATTGCGGGTTTGCCCGCCCCCATAATAGTCAGTAATTTACTAGGCACGGATTCCGCCGTGAATCCGCGACGCAGAGGAATAACGCAGACATCCGCCGCCCCATAAAGGCTTGGTAGCATCTCTTGCGGCTGGTAGGGTAGAAATAACACGTTGTTAAGTTGAAGAGTCTTGAGGTATTCTTCTGCCTTACGACGTCCGGCTCCATTTCCAACCATCAGGAATCGAATTGCTTTATTTCCATGCAAAGTCTGCGCAGCATCAATTACAGTCTCAAGTCCCTGCGAAAACCCCATATTGCCCGCAAACAGAACTACAAACTTGTCTTGCAGTTTGTATTGTCTCGAAAAGGAGTTGTCTTTCGGCTGAGGAGTGATAAATCCAGAATCAACGAAATTGGGGATTACTGTGATCTTCTCGGAAGGTACTCCTTTATTTATCAGATTCTTGCGGAAGCCTTCAGATAGTACCGTTATATGTGAAGCCCGGCGGTAGACATAGGATTCCATATTCTCTAGACGGCGAATTGTCGACTCGTTCTTGACCATCCCGGCGCGCACAATTACGTCTGGCCAGATATCTTGCACGTTGTAGATAAACGGTTTTGCCCGGAATCGGCTCACAAGATCTGCAATCACCCCATTGCTGAGCGGTGGCGATGGAGCCAGCAATAAATCATAACGAGGTAAACTTATCATTCGCATAAATGAAAGCAGATGGAAGGTGCCATATGCGATGGCGCGTTGGGCTGAGCTGGCTTTATTCTTAGCTACGTATGTGAAAATGCGGTAAACTTGCAGATTGTCGGCTCGCTCATGATAAATCAACCTCTTCGAATACTCCGGCCAGACCTGATTTTGGGCATAATGGGGCACCGTAGTTATCACTGTGACTTGGTGGCCGCGGGCAGCGAACTCATTCGCCAGTGAACTCATGATGACGCCGTTCGCAGCAACATCGGGCTGAAAATATGTAGTCAACAATAGAATGCGCAATCGGGCCTTCCACTATTTGCTAATTTGAGCAATTGAAACATCATCACACCGCTCACTCTTCAGGCACCAACTGCAGGCTTGGCTGGCTGCGAGGGCGTTTCAAATCAAAGAGTTCGAATGCGGCTGTGAATGCAGTTTGTATTATACAGAGGACTCTACCGTCTCATAAACAGAGAGAGTATTCCGCGCACAATCCTGCCACGTGTATTGTCGTGCATGGTCTCTTCCCAGCACAATAGCTTTCCGGCGCCACTCCTCGTCATAGCAGCTGAGTTTGAGAGCTTCCACAAAAGCATCTTCAGAATCTGGGTCAAAAAGGTATGCTGCAGACCCGCAGATCTCAGGAAGGCAGGATGCACGAGCAGCCACCACGGGGCAGCCTAGAGCCATCGCTTCGAGAGGAGGAAAACCAAAGCCTTCGTACAGTGAAGGATAGACGAGAAGATGTGCCTGCTTGTAGCACGCAGCTAGGACGTCATCGGATAGTCGATCCATGAAATGAACAGAATCAGACAGGCCTGCACGCCAAATCTGTTCGAGTTCGTCGCGGCGGGGAGAGCCACCCCCGACTACGACAATATCGAACGAACTCTGCAGTCCCGCAGCGGCAAATGCGAACAGAAGACCGTGGAAGTTCTTGTAGGGCGCGCGGGAGCCTACGTACAGGAGAAATGGCTTTCTTTCTCGGGGCAGAAGCCCCGCGGACGTTGGGAGCAGTCTTGCAATGCCGTGATAGACCACGAAAGTCTTGTGTTCGGGAACGTCATAAAAGCGGTGCAGGTCCTGTCGAGTCGCTTCGGAAGGACAAATGATGGCATCGGCTTTAGTAAATTGGCGTGCGCGCATTCGCATGATTTCTGAAGCGTTCCTGAACAAAGACGGGTAGCGCTCGTAAGCGCAGTCATGATGCGTCACAACCATCTTCTTGTACTGGGCCAATTCTAGCCATCGATAAAGGGTTGGGTGGTAAATGTTGTACCTTCCCTGAAGGGGAACAATGCAATTGGACGCCAGATGGTTGAGGGCATAGCGAACAGTGCCTGGGCGTCCTGCTATACGACTCCGACACTGCCATACGGACGTGCCTGCGCTTGCCCGAAAGGGATAGGTATTGCGATGAAGACCCAGGAGAATATCGCAGCTGCAGGACGCCATCGTCGAGAATGCGCGAGTGAGTTCAAAGTAGTACCGGGAGATTCCGCCCCCGTCCTGGAGCGAGAAGACCTGATGGTCGTAAAGAATTCTCATAGTAGCATTTTGAAATGGAGGCAAGACAACAGCCGTCGTCCGTGATTAGATTGTCACGACTTCATGATCGCTTTATGTCTGCATTCGCCCATATTCCCAGCGAAGAAATCCCTAATGCCTAACCACACGCCGCGATTGACTACGCCCCGCCCGGCAATAGCTCGAATGCTGCAACCAATGAGCACGTATCGAACCCAATAGTTCATGAAGAAAACCACATTTTCGTGCCACGAGAAGTACTTGACGCGAAAAAAGAGCATGTTTCGAAATAGATAATAGGCTTGCAGGGGCGAACCCGCCTCTACCGCGTGCGACCCAATGTGGTAGATCTTGGCGTCAAGGGCAATTGCGTTAATCCAACCGCGCCGCCACGCTCTCAGTGAGAATTCTGCATCGTCCATGCCAAAAAACAAGTCATCATCTTGTACGCCGATCTCTTCGATCACGGCGCGTTTTATGAGCATACAGCAGCCATTGATCATGGCGTTTTCACGCACGCCCGCCAGCGATGAGGAATCTAGAGTTCCGCCACAAAGATTAATCGGAACTCCTCGCTTCCAGCCATATCCTCCTAAGCTCCAAATCTTGAACCTCCCGGATTGGTCGTCCTTTTCCCGTGTGAGGATTTTACTACCGATGATTCCGTATCTTTCCTGACTCTCAGCGACGCAGACCATCGTGGATAAAAATCCTGACTCGACGGTTGTATCATTATTCAGGAACAATATATAGTCTGCCCCGTTTTCGAACGCCACTTTAATCCCTGACGTATTTGCGCCCGTGAATCCTAGATTAATCCGGTTCTCGATAATTCGACAGGAACTAATTCCTCGATCTGAATCAACGCCGACGTTCAAATTGATCCACGACCGTATCGCGGACAGCGATTCCGGCTTAGAGCCGTTATCGGATATCAAGACATGCATTGCTTCATATACAACCTGCGACAGGGAAGTGAGACATGAAATTGTGTCTACCTCTCCATTCCAGTTGACGATGATAACGAATACTTTTGGCTTCATGATGTCCTACCCGCATGGTCCAATCTATCGCAAAGTGCAATTGGCTCTATTTCGGTGGCTGAAGCCCAGCATAATACCCACGCAACCAAATAGAGCACAGGCACTACTAAGATCACACTCCCCAAATCCTTGACGAGCCCGCCGATATCCGTAGTCGCCCATACGGCCGAGACAGATAGGAAGGCATACAACGGCTCTATCGCACTTCCGGGACGAATCCATCGGGCAAGTTGATTCCGAACAAACCCAACCAGAAGGCCGAGCGTCAGCGAATAGAACACGGCACCGACAACTCCAAAATACACAACGCCAAATACGTTGTGTCGCGGATTCGGCCCTACAAATGCATTGAAGCCGTAAACCGCTCGATATAGCTGAAATCCAAGATTCTCCGGGAGGGCGCTTGGTGGGATCAATCTAAACATGGCGAGCAGACTGCCGAATATCGCAAGCATGCCGCCACCGCCCGAGAGTGTATCAATCATGTTCTTCGGGTATGACATGAAGTAAACATCTCCAGCGGAAACAAACCGTTCATATAGAGCATAGCCAACTACGCCGAGTGCTCCGGTGCTGACCTTAAACATGATCACGCCGACGGCTACTGCGATGCTCGAGATGATGATTCCCTTTTGTAGCCTTTTCAGAATGAAGCTCTTACCGGTCCTCGACAGATATCCCCCGTGGAAAAACTCAAAATAAAAGAGTGCATAGACCGCAAACAATATTGAGGACTTGCTTCCAGATAATACATTTGAACCAGCCAATGCAATCGCTACGGCCAGATCGATACTTCTCGGCCATTGCCGAATCCTGATCCTATAGAATAGGCGGTACAACAGAAGGTAGCATGTAACAAACCAGGTAACACTGAGGACACGGTCAAGCGCGCCAAGCCCCCCCCCTGTGCTGTAGTACTCAAGTCGGCTACCGTAAAGTAATGGAATACCACGGACTTGGTAAGTGATTAGCTGCGTTCCAATAAACGTAAGACTCGAAACGATATAGAGAGCAGACAAGAATCTTCTGTCTTGCGTTCCCGTAATCCGACCTTGTCGCTTTTTCAGCGAGAACGGCGTGAACGCCATAAACCCGACGAGAAACGCACACTCGGTCGAAATGAACTCGAACAGAAAGCGCAGTTCAATGATATTTTGCCACCACATAAACAAGACATCAGCGGCACCAAATGATGTGAATATTATGACCAGTGCCAGCGGATCAAAGATAGAATAGAGTTGCTTCCTGAGCACGAGGAAATAGAAAAGTGACACGAATGCCAGTATCAGACAATAGTTAGCGGGGGCGGCAGCAACGTTCTGCAAGAATTCCAAATATGTCATGACTTTCCTCGATCGCTACCTAGTGCGCGATGGAGCAGTCGTTTGGTTAGGTGCCATGCATAACATGACATCGGCAAACACTCGCGGACGATTCTAGTGTGATCAGTCGCAAAGGCCAAGTCGGAGGCAGTAGAACTCTTGCCGGTCACATCGTTGTAGTTGGCAACAGTAACAGGCACATATTTTAGTCGAATGTTCTTGTCAGCAAAGCAACGGAGATTGAGTTCCCAGTCTGCGAGAAGCGGATACCGCAAGTTAAATTTGTAGCGCTCTAAGGCTGATCGAGGGTAGAACATTGCCTGTTGGCAAATGTTGCGGCGCTCCAAGCGCAGGGCGCTGAACCGGCCACCATATACCGTTTCAGATCCCGTCCGAAAGACGTCACCATAATAGATGGTCGTTGAATCCCTCAAGTTCTGGGATATGACTCGAAGGCAGTCACGCAAGGTATCATCGGAACCGAGGAAATAGAGCCACTCGCCGCGAGCATGCGATATGCCCTTGTTCATGGCGTCGTAGATGCCCCGGTCGGGTTCGCTGATACAGACCGCGAGGCGATCCCGATAGCGGTCGAGTATATCCAGCGTTCCGTCCGTAGAGCCGCCGTCGATTACGACGACTTCATACAGAGATGGATCTTGAGAGAAAACCGAGCGCAGGGTCGCTTCGATTCCTGCCACACCGTTGTAGACGACAGTAATGATGCTGATGAGTGGCGGTTTCAATGCGTTCACTCTTCCTCACCGTGAAGTGGCTTTGCCATCGAGATCCGCGAGCTCCGCCTCGACCATTTCCCGGACAATGCCGGGCATCGTGCGCGATGGCCGCCAATTGAGTACGTCCCTGGCTCTGGCAGGGTTAAGGCGGCTGTGTGGAATATCGGCAGGGCGGAAAAGATTCTGATCGATATCCACGAACTCTCTCCAATCTAAACCGACCTGCAGGAACGCCGCCTCCACAAACTCACGCAATGGGTAGCTAGAGCCGGTGGCCACAACGAAATCGCTCGGTCTGGGCTGCTGAAGCATGAGCCACATAGCCTCAACATAATCCGGCGCCCAGCCCCAGTCGCGCTCGACTTCGAAATTTCCGAGGGTCAGCCGCCGGGAAACCCCTCGGGAAAGTTCGGCGGCTGCACGGACAATTTTTCGAGTCACAAACCGAGCCGGACGGAGCGGCGAATCGTGATTGGAGAGAATACCGGTACAAGCAAAGAGGTTATATGCCTGCCGATAATTTGCCACAATCCAATAAGTTGCGGCTTTGGCCACTGCATATGGACTGCTAGGCCTGAACGGAGAATTCTCGTCGGCTACCTGTCCACCGGTATCTCCAAAACACTCAGTGGAGCCAGCGTTGTACACGCGGGTCTCGTCTCCGACGAGACGTATTGCCTCGAGCAGATTCACCGCAGCGGGGATGATGCTTTCAATGGTTTCCACCGGCTGCTCAAATGACAGGCCAACGGAACTTTGAGCAGCAAGATTGTAGACTTCATGCGGACGAAGCTGGTGAATCAGCCGAAAGGCCTGCGCCGAATCGCGCAGGTTGAGAGAAACGAGATGGACCCCGTCACAAATGCCTAGACGCTTAAGATTGGGGAAAGAGGTCATTTCCGCATCGCGTGAAGTACCCCATACCTCGTAGCCTCGGCGCAACAGCAAGTCAGCGAGGTAGGCGCCATCTTGCCCAGAGATTCCGCAAATGAGAGCGCGCTTCAATGCTTTCTCCCAGAATGTGCCGTCGACACTGCCTCGGAGTTCGATTTTGCAATCCGGGCAGCTCTACGATACAAATCACGAAATTGTTCGGCAGTCTTACTCACCGTCAAAACGGTCGCTCTAGCATATCCGCGCTGCACCATCTCAGAGCGCAGTTCAGGCATGGAGATCAGCTTTTGGATAGCCAGCGTTGCCTCCTGCGGATCGTCCGGATCAAAGAAAAGCGCCGCGTCGCCGGCGACTTCGGGCAAGACAGTCGCACGTGAACACAGGACGGGGAGCCCGGCCTGAAAGGCTTCCAGCAACGGTAGACCAAAACCTTCGAATTTGCTGGGAAAAATCATCGCCGTCGCAAGTGAATAGATCGCCCGTAACTCCACAGGAGTGACAAATCCAAGGAATCTGACGCGATCAGAGACGCCGTACTCCTGTGCGAGGGCCGTCAAATAAGGATACCGTTCTGTACGATCTCCTGTGCACACTAGGAAAATCTCATCCCCATGTTGCTTCAGTTCGGCCAGTGCGCGGATAGCGAGTTCATGGTTTTTATGCGGCCATGTAACAGCAGGATAGAAGAGAAAGCCATTCGGCAGACCGTATCTTTTCCGCGTGGCTTCACGGTCGCTTTCTCCGGGTTGGGGATACGCACCTAAACTCGATCCCCAAGGAATCACTTCGATCTTATTTGCGTCAATTCCATATTGGCAGACTAGATCTTGCTTCCCCCATTCTGTCTGGACGCTCACGAATTTCGCTTGGTGGCACATTGCCTTGTAAACGCGATTTCGCCAAATTCTCACATCTCGGGAGAAGAATTGAGGAAGATGAATGTGTTGAAGGTCCCAAGGCTGGTAGATAGAAGGGGTTCTTGTCAGATATCCGACTTGAGTTGGAAAGTGTACGACATCGAAACGGTGGTCCTCGACGAGCCCGTCAGACGCGGGAAGTGGGCCAAAAGCCGCACGGGCAATTCTCCAACCAGTGCGCAGCGCCGCAATGCGGCTCAGCCGCCCCTTCATTGCTGACGCAGCAGGACGCGGCACTGAGAGGACAGTCGCTCGGTCTGACGGCAAATCTTTAAAGAGCTCCCTGTGATCCTCGAATAGAATGAATGTGTAGCGCTCGGTTTGCGATGGAAGGTCGCACAACGCACGCGCCAGCGACAGGATCGCGGTTCCAACGCCCTGCTGGAAGCTGTCGATACGGCATTCAACTCCAATTTCCAGGCAACTCATAGGCACTCGATATTCAGCGGATGGCTGTGCTTCGTGGGGCCTTTCTTCATGCAACTGACTCAAAGGAATCGAGCGCGACAGGATCACTTGTCGCTCCTCCGAAAGAACACGGTATTGACAGTCTTCGCCACAATCTCATAGCCATGCCCCAAAAGAAGCTGATAAACAGGCTCCGCGGCAGCTAGCTCCATCGTGGCTACACCAAGGCACTCCGCGAGGATAAGTTCCGGTTTGTGCCGGTCCCAGTCGTTTGAACTCAGAACTTCGTAGTCAAGACCCTCGACATCGATACTCAGGAAGTCGATTCGCGCGTCCTTTGGCACGTGGGCACTGAGCAATTTCCCCATCGACTGCGTGACCAATGTAACTTCCCGCAGCACGCGATATCGCCCGATACTTCGGTCCCGTGCGATTTCTGCAGAAAATGTATTTAGTGCAGGTTCATTGAACTCGTAAAATGTCAATTGTTGCCCTTCAGCACCAACTGCCGCTTGGACATTCGTATCTCTCGGCCGTAGATACCTGAAAGCTTCCATGCTGCCGGGTGTCGCGTCGATGTTCAGCCCATTCCAACCTCGACAGTAAAGCTTGTATGTATTGGAGAAGCGGATGGGATGGTGTGCGCCAATATCCACATAGAATCCCGTCGCTCGATCTTCAAAAAGACGAGCAAGTATCATGTCTTCTCCCTCCTGGGAGTAAGACATGCTGCCCCATGATAGAAACGGGGCCTCGATCAAACGACCGAGTAAAGGCTGCAAGTGCCGAGTTACTGTGCGCTTAATTAATCGCTTCATATCTTTTCCAGAGTGTGGTTGGTAGGTACGCTCTCATCTGCATGCGGAAGATGGGGCGAGTTTTAGCACTAAAGACATTACCAAAGACTGCAGCCACCGCATATGCGATTACCGTCGCAATAGCTGCACCGACCCCTGCAAATCGAGGAATCAGCAACATGTTTAAGCCGACATTTAATATCGCCCCGGCCACCGTACGATAGAAACTCAATTTCAGTAAATCTTCGGAAAAATCCCATACCGACTGCGCAACTCCTTGAAAGACAAATACAGAGGCCCAGATATGAACGCTCAAGATGGTGGCCGCTGGTCCGTATGAGCTTGAGTAAAGGAGTCTGACAATTAGATGCGAGCTTACCGCGACGACCGATCCAATCACGATCGCAAATAGCGTAACGATGCAAAATAGCCGACGCAATCGCCCATAGTAGAGTGAGGAATTCGATTTCGAACGGATTAGTGCGGGCGATACCGATGATACAACTACAGATGGAATGAAATACCAAACCTCTGACACTCGCGTGGCGGCGGCGTACAGACCCACAGCCGTATCGCCCTGCATAACCTTAAGCATCACCATGTCGATCCGCATGTAAATCATGATTGCCATATTCGATAGGATTACTGGCCAACTGTGGCGCAGAAGATCCACTGCCTGATCTCGCCTATATTGCCAATCGTAGAGTCTTCCGTAGCTCCAACGATAACCAATAAACATCCCGATGGCGCCTAATGCGAGCTCGAATACCTGCGCAAAGGCGAAAGCCCATAATGGTGCAGCCGTGCGGATCAAAAGCAACCGCCAAACAGCCATTAGCAAAAAAGCGAAGTTCTTCGCCCATACAGTTAGCCGCGACTGAACTTGGGATTGGAAAAATGCATCGAACGTGTCGAACGCCTGCAAAAACAACGTGATAGAGAGGATAGAGACGAGAATCAGCGCAGTTCGATCATGCGGCTGGATCGCATGAATGACAATAATTGAAGCCGCAATCGCAAGACCGGCGGCACCAATTCTGAGGGTAAGAGCCGTTCCAAGAATCACCCCAGTCCGTGAGATATCTCTTACAATCTCTCGAACGATGATCATATCGAAGCCAAGGCCTGTTATTGCGCTAAATAGCGCTATGAACGCCATTGCAAAGCCCAGACTTCCAAATCTATTTGGGCCGAGATACCGTGCAAGCAATACAGTAATAATGACTCCCACTCCCATTCGTACAATACGATCAACTAGAAGCCAGCCTGTATTACTCATAATCACCCGCAGCGACGAGTGACCACTTAGTCGTGATCGGATGGACAGTGGCAGATGGTTCACCCAGCGAAGGGGCAATCGAGTCTCATTTTGAGTGGTCATCAAATTCCATCCTGTACGGCACAGATGTCCACTCCTGGTAGAAGAATGCACCATGGAACGAATCCTCTGGAACCTGACAAGGGGCGCATTTTGAACATGCCCTCATAGGAAACACACACTCATCCCCGCCTTGAGATGACCTCACTCATAGACGGCACAGGATTTGTAAACGATGATGCTCAGGGATTTGAAAATCATTGAGTGCATATAGAATAATACACTGATTGAGGTTTAGAATGTACACACTCGATACTCCTATCGCATTTCTTGTGTTTAATCGCCCCGACACCACGAGGCAGGTTTTCGCGGCGATTCAGTCCGCTCGACCAAGCCGACTGCTTATAGTTGCGGACGGACCCCGCCACGACCATTCAAGCGATGCCAGGCTCTGCAATGAGGTGCGTGAGATTGTAAATAATGTGACTTGGCCATGCCAGGTTGATATAAATTTCGCAACGGAGAACATGGGCTGTCGGGAGCGAGTCATCTCGGGTCTCAACTGGGTTTTTTCGCTTGTGGAAGAAGCTATTATTCTTGAAGACGATTGCCTACCCCATCCTTGTTTCTTTAGATATTGTAGCGAACTGCTCTTCCGCTTCAGAGACGATGCCAGAATAGGGATGATCTCTGGTACGAATTTCGTAGAGCATTTTATCTCTCAACCATACAGCTACTACTTTTCGCAGATGTTTCATATATGGGGTTGGGCTACATGGCGGAGGGCATGGGCGCAATACGATCCTAGCCTGAAAGACTGGCCTGCAATTAAGGCCGACAAGGTTCTTTCAGAGGTTATCGATGACGCACGTTTGATTAAATACCTGTCGGATATTTTTGATCAAATGCATAATGGCAGCGGACCTAACACTTGGGATTATCAATGGCTCTACAGCAATCTGGTTAATCATTCTCTGTCCGTCGTGCCCCGAAATAATCTCATTACAAATATTGGGTTTGGACCGGGCGCCACCCATACCACAGATACTAAATCCGCACAAGTGCTTCCTTCTAGAGAGATTCAGTTTCCTCTTAGGCATCCGCCATCATTAGTTTCCATGCGTACCCTAGATTGTATTGACATGCGAACCTCTTTTTTGCCCACATGGAAACAGCGCGTCTTTTACCGTCTATCTCTGCCCGTTCGCTACCTACTGGAGCTTATGCTGCCATCTCGTTCCTAGAGGATACCCCAGCAGCGGATTTCTAGAGGGTTTCTTCACTGGGCCAATTGGACGACGCGCGCGACTATCGGACAGAAAATCGAGACATTAATCATTTTGCCACAGCGCAAAAGAGTCTCAGCCGCAGCTGCTGGGCGCCGACTCAAGCAGCACTCGAGAAGCCGCATAGGTACGTCGGATTCCGTCTTCCAAACTTGTGCGTGCATACCAACCCAACTTGTGCATGCGGGTAACGTCGAGCAACTTTCGAGGAGTGCCGTCCGGCTTCGATGCATCAAAGATAATTTCACCCTCGTAGTTGAAAACCCGACAGATTAAGGTTGCAAGCTCTCGAATTGCCAAGTCCTCACCGCTACCAATATTAATGAGCGGCGGTAAGTCTTCGGTTAACAGGGATTCGTAGATCTTATCAGGCAGGTCAAGGAGAAAGATACACGCCTCAGCCAAGTCTTCACTATAGAGAAACTCGCGGCGGGGCTCCCCAGTGCCCCAAACTGTGATGGAGCGGTCGCCTCTCGCTTTCGCTTCGACAACTTTTCGCATGAGTGCGGGAAGCACGTGCGAATTTGCGAGATCAAAGTTGTCGCCGGGGCCATAGAGGTTGGATGGCATGGCAGCAAGGAACTTCGTCCCATACTGACGATTGTACGACCAGCACATTTCGATCCCCGCGATTTTGGCTACAGCGTAGGCGCGGTTGGTTGGCTCAAGAGGGCCAGTCAAGAGATACTCTTCGCGGATAGGCTGGGGCGCGAGCTTCGGGTAGATACAACTCGACCCAAGGAAGAGCAGCCTCTTTACTCCGAATTGGTAGCACGCATCGATGACGTTATTCTGAATGAGCAGATTATCGCGCAGGAAATCAGCGGGATATGTGTCGTTAGCATAGATGCCACCCACTTTGGCAGCGGCCAGAACCACGTATTCCGGTTTCTCTTCGCGGAAGAATGCGTCCACGGCGACACGATCGAACAGGTCCAACTCAGCGCGGCTGCGCTTCAGGATTCTGCTAAATCCTTGGCGCTCCAGCGCGCGGCAGATTGAGGATCCAACCAGTCCGCGATGTCCCGCTACATAGATTCGGCTTTGCTTTTCCATTGGCGGCCTAATTTTCGTGCTGATTAAATACAGCGTATCCGTGGCGCTTAGCCAGTGCGTCTTTTTCGGCGAGCTTCAGATCTTCTTGAATCATTTCCTCCACCAACTCTCGGAACTGAACGCGCGGTTTCCATCCCAACTCTCTTCTCGCCTTTGACGCATCACCGAGCAGCGTCTCAACCTCGGTGGGACGATAATAACGAGGGTCTACCGCGACCACAAGATTCCCAGCAGAATCTATGCCTTTCTCCTCGACGCCGCTTCCCTGGAACTGAATATCCATGCCTAGAAAACTGGCCGCTAGCAGCACGAATTCGCGGACGCTGTGCTGCTGGCCTGTGGCAATCACGTAATCGCGCGGCTCATCTTGCTGTAACATCAACCATTGCATTTCAACATAATCGCGCGCATGTCCCCAGTCGCGAAGAGCGCTCAGGTTTCCGAGAAAGAGACGATCCTGCAAGCCCAGTTTGATCCGCGTCAAGGCACGAGTGATCTTGCGCGTGACGAAGGTTTCGCCGCGCAAGGGCGATTCGTGATTGAACAAAATGCCATTACAGGCATAGATCCCATACGCCTCGCGGTAGTTCACTGTGATCCAGTAGGCATACAGCTTCGCGACTGCATACGGTGACCGAGGATAAAAAGGAGTCGTTTCCCGCTGCGGCGTCTCCTGAACCAAGCCATACAGCTCGGAAGTTGACGCCTGATAGAAACGCGCTGTCCGTTCAAGGCCGGCGATGCGAATAGCCTCCAGGAGGCGAAGTGGGCCGAGGGCGTCGGAATTCGCCGTATATTCTGGTTCTTCAAAAGAGACTTTGACGTGGCTCTGAGCAGCGAGATTATAAATCTCCTGTGGCTTAACCTTCTGCACAATTCGAATGAGGGTGCTGGAATCGGTCAAATCGCCATAATGCAGGATGAATCGCTGGTTGGGCTCGTGCGGATCCTCGTAAAGATGGTCGATGCGCTGGGTATTAAAAAGCGAAGCTCTCCGCTTGATCCCGTGGACCTCGTATCCCTTTGACAGCAACAGTTCTGCTAGATACGCGCCGTCCTGACCTGTAACTCCCGTAATCAGAGCCTTCTTCATGGATAATTTTGCAGCTCCTTGCTAAGGTGAGATTATATGGTATCAATCCGGAAGTTGTTTGGTCCGGAAATGCGAGCATCGCCCAAAACATAGATCTGCCTCGATCCTAATCTGGCGATGAAGCAACCGGCTCTGATTGCTATCCACTCGAGTCCCCGGAATCTCACCAGGCAGCATTGCGGCTACCGCCAAGCGAAGATTCTTGCCTGTGCTTGGAGTGTTTGCGGTTCCAGCAAGCAATGAGTTGAGACTTCAATCGAACACTTCTGTGAACCGCGCTTGCGCACCTTTGGCGTCCTTGTCTTTTATCCGTCTAAATCCGCGTGGAAAAGATCGATTCGCGTCGTTTGCCAGAATTGGCCTTGAACAAGCGTCGTAGACGCGCAGTGAAGCTGCGTGAAGCCGGCGCTTCGGTTCGTTAGGCCGCCGGCCAGCGCGGACTATCGACGCTCAAGGTTGTAGAGGTGCACAAGACATTTACCGGGGCGGGGGAGCGAAGTCAGCATCTAACGGCGAGGGCATCCCGTTGGATCGGGTCGCATGTTGACCTCCGAGCAAGAGAGGAAGATTCAGCAACTGATACAGCACCACACGCCGGTCCAGTTGAAGTTACTTACGCGCTGTGGACGCACCAGGCGGTCAGCGATTTGATTGAGGTGGTGTACGGTGTACCTCTGACGGTGCGCAGCTGGGCAAGTATCTGAAGCGGTGGGGACTCACGCCGCAGCGGCCGCTGAAGAAAGCCTATGAGCAATCGCCTGAGGCGGTTCACAAGTGGGTGAACGAAGAATATCCGACGATCGCTCAATTTTGAGCGGCTCACGATGATGGTCAAAGTAAAGGCCGTCAACGGGCGAATCGGCCGGGTGAAAACCGAGTGCTCGGAAGATGAGCTTCCGATGGACCCGGATTTCGCCACCGAATTGCTACGGTGGAAGGCTCAGTGCAGGCAAACACCGGGAGATTGGGTCTTCCCAAGCCCGGTGACCGACCGGTGCTTCCATGCGAGCCCCATTCAGCAGGACTACATTCGTCCCGCTGCAGAAAAGCTTGGTATCGAAGGTGCGGGGTGGCACACCTTTCGCCATACGTACCGCGCTTGGTTGGACTCGACTGGGGCTCCGATTGGCGTCCAGCAGAAGCTCATGAGGCATGCGCAGATGAGCACCACCACAGATATCTACGGAGGTGCTCTCCTGATGCAGTCCAAGCGGGAAGCGAACAGCAAGGTGGTCCGCCTTGCGCTTTGTCCAGGCGGGCAGCAGGCCGATCTGGCATAGGAGCATCTCCTGAACTGAAAAAGGCTGCTCGCGGCAGCCTTTTTCAAACCATCGGATGAGCGCAGTTCTTAATGGACCTTTTTTGGACCTTCGCTCGAAGCTCTCAAATCTCGTAGCTAATTGATTTTATTGGTTGCGGGGGCTGGATTTGAACCAGCGACCTTTGGGTTATGAGCCCAACGAGCTACCGGGCTGCTCCACCCCGCATTTACAGTCTATCAACCACTCGCTGCGGGGTCAACGCTCGCCCATCTTTGCCCTTACTCTTCGTGCTCTGCTCTCTCGCTGCCTTGCTCGGCCGCCAGCCGTTCCAGCTGATTCCGCCAGTCCAGCCCCTCCACAAAGCTGCGCGACTCCCTCCATCCCGGTTCCACAATCACATGCAGCTCCAGGAACACCCGCGTCCCCAGCAGCGACTCGATCTGCTTCCGCGCGCCGGTGCCAATCTCCTTCAGTTTCGTTCCGCCCTTGCCAATCAGAATCGCCTTCTGCCCTGCGCGCTCGCAGTAGATCGCCGCGGCAATCCGCGTCAGCGGCAGCTTACCGCCCTTTGCGCGCGCCGTCTCCGCCGGCTCTTCATAGCGCTCAATCACCACCGCCGCGGCATACGGAACCTCTTCGCCCGTCTCCACCAGAATCCGCTCGCGAATCAGCTCGGCCACCATGAATCGCTGCGGCTGGTCCGTGTACTGGTCCTTTGGAAAATACCGCTCGCCCGCTGGCAGCTTCGCCACAATCGCGCGCACCAGCGCCTCCAGCCCGTCGCGCTTCTTCGCGCTTACCGGAATCACCTCGGCAAAGTTGTACTGCTTCGTCAGCGACTCAATCAGCGGCAGCAGCTTGTCCTTCGCCACCAGGTCAATCTTCGTCAGCACCAGAAACACCGGACAATCCAGCCCGCGAATCAGGCTAAACAGAAATTCGTCCTCGCTCGACCATGCCGCGCGGCCAGCCTTCTTCGCGCCGCCTTCGTCCGCAGCCGACGCCTCTTCCAGTTGCACGCGCCGCGTCGCATCCATCAGCACCAGCACCACGTCGCGCGTCTCAAGCGCCTCGTGCACCTCATGCAGCATGCGCCGGTCCAGTTGCGACGCCGGCTTGTGCACGCCCGGCGTATCCACAAACACAATCTGCGCCGCCGGATGCACGCCCTTGCGCGCCGCCACCTCCACCACGCCTACAATGCGGTTCCGCGTGGTCTGCGGCTTCGGCGTCACAATCGCCACCTTCTCGCCCGTGAGCGCATTCAGCAGCGTGCTTTTCCCGGCGTTGGGCCGGCCCAGAATGGCAACAAATCCAGATTTCAAAGCGCGGTATGCTCCTCAGGACATTATCAAGGATGGCGGCGAGAGTCAGAAATCTTACCCCACGAAAGAGAAGAAGTTGATCGCGCTGGAATGCTCGTTTACCGCCGCCGCGCTCTGCCGCAACGGAGGTCTCTCGCCCATTGGATCAGCCTGCTACCAGACAAAGGGCAGCAGGCGGTGCCTTACCCTCGCGGCGTACTCCGCATAACCAGACAAGGTTGCGCAGAGCAACCTTTCCTCATCAATGAGGCGCACGGCAATCGCGGCGAGCATCGGTAGAAAAGCGAGGAGCCCCCACCAGGAGCCAAGAGCAGGCGGCGTAGCTAGGAGCATGATCAATGCCCCCGCATACATGGGGTGGCGGACAATGGCATACGGGCCTGTGGAGACGACCGTCTGGTTTTCAGCCACCTCCACAGTCGATGCGGTAAAGGTGTTGACGCGGAAGACCACGAAGACGATATAGAAACCAAGCGCGACAAGCAGATCGCTGGCGAGGACAAACGCCAGGGGCACGCGGGACCATCGGAATCTGTGATCGAGCGAAGGAACGATGAGAAGAGCAAGAAATGCGGCGGAGGAAAAAGCCTGGATGCTCTGCTGGCTCTTCCTCGCTTCGGCAATGGGGCCGCCTTTCACGCGGCGCGCCAGAAGCGCCGGGTCTCTTCGCCAAAGATCGATCGTGATGATGAGTGTGGCTGCGCCGAAGACAAGGAGGTAGAGCCATGCCTGCCAGTAACGGAGTGTCCACGCAGGGCCAAACAGAGCCAAAGCCGCGAACATCAGGAGGTTCGTAAGGCCCAGCAGCGTCTTTGCCGCAAGTTGCTTCACCCCAACAGTGTATTCGCTGCGGATGCGAGGCTTTGCCTGTGTGAACCGCTTTGAATGGTTGCTATCATGGCGCATGATTCCTTCCGGCCGCACTGCGCGCCTCATCCTGCGCCCGCTCGAGCTCGGCGATGCGCCGCAAATGCAGCAGCATTTTCCCCACTGGGAGATCGTCCGCTACCTGCTCAATCGCGTCCCCTGGCCCTACCCGCCCGATGGCGCACTCCAATACCTGCGCGACGTCGCCCTGCCGCAGATCGAGAGCGGCGAGGCCTGGCACTGGAGCATTCGTCGCGCCGAGCAGCCCGATCAGCTTATCGGCGTCATCAGCCTCGTCCGCAACCCCAAAGACAATCGCGGCTTCTGGCTCGGCCTGCCCTGGCAAGGCCATGGCTACATGATGGAAGCCAGCTCATGGGCCAATGACTTCTGGTTCGACACGCTGGGATTTCCCGTAATGCGCATCCCCAAAGCCGCCGTCAACCTGCCTTCGCGCCGCATCTCTGAGAAGCAGGGCATGCGCCTCGTCGGCACAGAGATGCGCGACTACGTCAGCGGTCGCATGCTGGCTGAAATCTGGGAGCTCACCGCGGAGGAGTGGCGCGCGCGCCGCAGCGCCGCGTTGCCGGACGAATCATCTCGCGTCTAATCTGCCGCCTCATCGTTGCGTGCCGGTGGAAACACCCTCACCCGGTCCACGCGCCGGTCTGTCGACGCCACAACCTCCGCGCGCATGCCTCCCGGCTCCAGCACCACCACCTCGCCCGCGTGGGGAATCCGTCCCTCCACCTCGCTGACCAGTCCGCCCAGCGTCGTGGCCTCATGCTCTACGCCCACATCGATCGGCTCGCCAAATAAATCACTCAGCTTGTCTACTGGAAATCGCCCCGGCACCACCCACGCGCCGCTCGCCTCGCGCTGCGGCTCTTCCACTTGCACTTCTGCATCGTGCTCATCGCGAATATCGCCGACAATCTCCTCGAGCAGGTCCTCAATCGTTACCAACCCCGCCACGCCGCCATACTCGTCAATCACCACGCGCATGTGCTGCTTCTCGCGCTGCATCTCGCGCAGCAGCTCATAGCCGCGCTTGGTCTCCGGCACAAACTCCGCCTCGCGCTGGATATCGCCCACCGTCTGCGTCCGCGCCGCTTCATCTGAAATCTGCAGCAGGTCATGCGCAAACGCAATCCCCGTGATGTGGTCCAGCGTCCCGCGGTACACCGGCACGCGCGAGAAGTTGTGCTCCTTCAGCATCTCAAGAAACTGCTCCAGCGTCGTCGTCTCCGGCACGGCAAACATCCGCGGTCGCGGCGTCATCACATCGCGCACCAGCTTGTCGCCAAACTCCACCGCCGAGCGCACCAGTTCGCGGTCCGTCTCCTCCAGAATGCCCTCTTCCTGACCAGCCTCCAGCAGCGCCTCCACATTCACCGCTGCTTCTTCCTCCGGCGTTGCATCCGGCTCGGCCAGCGACGACACTGAATGGAAGAACCGCACAAACACCGTCAGCGGCGTCATCATCCACAGCAGCAGCCGGATCGGCCACACCAGCCGCCGCGCCCACCGCCCGCGCGTGTGGTCAAACAGCAGCGCAGGCACAATCTGATTGCACACCAGCACCACCAGCACCACGCTCACCACCGCCTGCGCAATCTCATCCCACGTAGGCCGCGCCGCAAGCGCATCGCGATCGAACAGCACCGCGCCAAACTCCAGCGCAATCGCGCCGAATGACAACTGCTGCAGCACCGCCGCGGAGATCGCCGCATGCTCGCGGCTCAGCCCCAGCAGCGGCTCCACGCCCTCCTGCCACGCGTCCAGGTTGTCCTGCACCTCGTGCGAGAGAATCTTGCCAAACTCCGCATACACGCGATTGATGTACGACGCCAGCACGCAGACCAGCGCCAGCACCGCCACCAGCGCAATGCCTGTCGCGCTCATCGCCGCCCGCCTCTCGCCATCTTCTTCGCCGGCCTTTTCGACTCGCCCTCCACGCGCTCAATCAGCCCCAGCGGCAGCCGCAGCTTCGCACGCAGCGCCCGCTCGCGCCGCGCCATCTGGCCCTCGTCTGTCTCGTGGTCATAACCCACCAGGTGCAGCAGCCCGTGCAGCATCAGCACCTTCAGCTCTACGCGCAGCACATGGCCGCACGCAGCGGCCTGCCTGCGCGCCGTCGCCACGCTGATCGCGAGATCGCCCGCCTCATCCTCCGCCATCTCTGACGCAGGAAACGACAGCACATCTGTCGCCTTGCCCTTCCCGCGAAACTCCCGGTTCAGCCGCCGAATTCCACCGTCAGTCGTCAGCAGCACGGTCACCGAGCCGTGCAGCCGCACCGCCGCCTGCGCCTCGCGCAAAAAGCGCTCCAGCGTCCGCGCCGCCGGCAGCCGTTCGTTCCGCTTGCTTGTTTGGGATTCCTGCGCGCTCGACTTCCGCCTCCGCTTCTGTTGCGGTGCGGCGTCGGGCTCCAGGTCTGGGTCGAAAAGGATCATCGTGCGCGCGGGCCGCCTGGTACGCGGCCCCGCTTCACTTCTATTCTACGTGACTTGCAACTTTACTGCGGCTTCACCGCGATGTGCGCCGCGGCCTGCACGCGCGTATCGCGCGGCCCCGCTTCCACCGTCAGGCTCTCGCCCATCTCCAGCGGCAGCTGCTGCTGCTGAGGCTTTGCGCTCTCATACGCCCGCACAATCCGCTGCACCAGCGCATGACGCACCACGTCCCCATCCTCAAAGTGGCAGAACTCAATCCCTTCCACGCCATCCAGAATGTTGATTGCATCCAACAGCCCCGACTTCCTCGGATTCGGCAGATCGATCTGCGTAATGTCCCCCGTAATCACGGCCTTCGAGTTGTTCCCCATGCGCGTCAGGAACATCTTCATCTGCTCGACCGTCGTGTTCTGCGCCTCGTCCATGATGATGAACGCGTCATTCAGCGTGCGCCCGCGCATAAACGCCAGCGGCGCCACTTCAATCACGTTCTTTTCGAGCATCTTTTCCACGCGCTCCGGCTCCAGCAGGTCAAACAGCGCGTCATAGAGCGGCCGCAGATACGGGTCCACCTTTTCCTGCAGCGTCCCCGGCAAAAACCCAAGCCGCTCGCCCGCTTCCACCGCAGGCCGCACCAGCACAATCCGGCTGATCTTCTTCGCGTTCATCGCCGCCACGGCCATCGCTACCGCGAGGTACGTCTTGCCGGTGCCCGCCGGCCCCACGCCAAAGACCATGTCGGTCTTCTCAATCGCCTCAATA
>JAJYAE010000320.1 GCA_021779695.1 Acidobacteriota bacterium
TGCCTACAGAAGTAAAGCGGCCGTCAGAGGTAGCCGGATAGGGTCCTCCATGCACCATGGCGTGTGATACCTCGACGCCCGTGGGGTAGCCGTTGAAGATAAGTCTGCCTACTTTTCTCTCGAGAATCTCCACAAGGTCGGCGTTTCGCGCGAGATCTTCTTCCGCGCCTATCAGCGTGGCTGTCAAATGGCCGGACAGGGATTCTGCAGTACGGATAATCTCAGTGGGATCTGCGTAGGAGATAAACAGTGCAGAGGGACCGAAGATCTCTTCGCTCAAAGCTGGATTTGCTTCGAGCGTTTTTGCATTTATAACGAAGAGCGCCAAATCAGCTATCGCGCCGTTGCATTCCTGGGATGAGATGGGAGTGGTAATGGCATTCACTTCACTTGAACCCATTCGTTCTGCGACTAATTGCGCAAAGTGTGTCGCTATCCCTCTTGTCAACATAGTGAACGACGGAGACTGCCGTCCGATATCTCGTAAATGGTCGAGCACTTCGCTAATCTCTTGCTGAGGGACAAATATCAGGCCAGGCTTGGTGCAGAACTGCCCTGCACCCAGTGTGATGGATGCATGTAGCTCTTTAGCGATCTTCTCCCCTCGCTCGCGAATAGCGCCGGGAAGCACAAAAACAGGATTCGTGCTGCTCATCTCCGTGAAACACGGGATCGGGTTGGGCCTGGCTGCTGCCAAGTCCATGAGTGTGCGACCTGCTACAAGCGAGCCGGTGAATCCGACAGCCTTGACACGAGGGTGTTGCACTAATGCAGTGCCCACAGCGTTTCCCTTGTCAAAGAGTAATGAAAAAACTCCAGACGGTAGGTTCGCAGAGTGAACACAAGATGCGATTACGTGGCCGACCAGTTCGCTCGTTCCGGGATGAGCCGGATGTGCCTTGACAAGTACGCTATTTCCCGCCGCTAACGCGGAAGCCGTATCACCACCGGCTACAGAGAATGCTATGGGAAAATTGCTTGCACCAAAAACGGCGACGGGGCCAAGCGGCCGAAGCATAGACCGTAAATCCGGTCTGGAGTTTGGCCGACGGGAGGGCAATGCTCGATCGATTCGCGCCATCACCCAAGATCCCTCCTCCGCAACCTCGGCGAACAGGCGAAGTTGGTTCGCCGTGCGAGCAACTTCGCCTTCGAGTCGTGGCACAGATAGCGCAGTTTCCGAATGTGCTCTCTCTACCAGAGCATCGCGGATTGCCTCCAGTCCCTCCGCAATAGCTCTGAGCAGAGATGCCTTCTCTGCCCCGGAGGTTTTTGCGTAAACAGGAAATGCCCGTTCCGCCAGTAGGGTGGCCTGTTCTATCTCATCGTGGGACGCCGAAACATATTTCGGACTGAGGGACTGTCCGGTAGCTGGATTGGTGGCCGCGAAAGGTGCATCTTGTTCCGCGCCGCTTAGAGCGGTCTTACGTGCAGACATTCCTCCAATGATGGATTGGCCGGCAAGGGTCATCGTGTCTACCGCCTTCCACTCTTGCCAGTGATTGTCATGGGAATCTGCCCTAGCTCGGGCCTACTGCGAAGTGCGTCGTGAATGATGAGTCGCGCGTTCTCTAGTTCTTTGCCCTCAATTTCCAATCGGGGACCCCGTACCCGCGCATTACCCACCCCTAATTCCTGCTGCACCAGTTTCACTAGCTGGATGAATTTAGGCACAGTGTCCATCCGCAGCAATGGTAGAAACCACCGATAGAGTTCGCGCGCCGATCGCTGCTTTCCTTCCATCGCATAGTTGAAAAGAGCGACAGATTCTCGTGGCATCGCGTTGACAAGGCCAGCAATCCATCCCACGGCCCCTGCGGAGATGGCTTCTACAATTTCATCATCAACACCCACGAAGATACTTAAGCGATCCTCGGTCATTTCTCGAATTGCTGTAACACGGCGCACATCCGCGCTCGACTCTTTTACAGCATGGAGATTTTCGTGCTCCGACGCCAGTTCGAAGATCTGCTCCGGAACAAAGTCAGTTCCGTAGGCGACTGGGTTGTTGTACAGCATCGCGGAAAGTGAAGTCGCGCCTAAGACTTGGGAGACATATGCTTTCATCTCGCGCCAGTCTCCCTTATAAACATACGGCGGCAAGATCATAACCCCGTCACAACCTACATCATTGGCTGCTTTCGCCTGCGCAACAGCTTCAAGCGTGGAGAGAGCGGAAATCGCCGCGACCACTGGTGCGCGTCCACCAACGGAATCCACAACATTCGCGAGAATAGATTTCTTCTCTTCAAAACCAATAGTCGCTCCCTCTCCCAGAGAGCCTAAGAGAACGATCCCAGTGCAGCCGTTGTCCAACATCCAACGGGCGTGAAGGGACATGAACTCGTGATCGACTGCCAGGTTGTTGTCGAAGCAGGTAGTCATTGCGGGCATTACGCCGTTCCATTTCATAATCTCTCCTAAGTATCCAGATTGTTGTGTCTCGGGTTTTCACGAGCTGCCGTCAAGCTTGCAATTGGCGTCGGAAAGATGGGAGGCCTGATGGAATCTGCGATCCAACCATTCAAAAATTCCAGTGCGGTTCCGCAGATGCGTCCCTGGCATGGACCCATGCCGCAGCGCGTATGCAACTTCGCCGAACGCCATGAGTTGTGCTGAGAGATAAGTTCAAGGGGTACATCCTCGCAGCGACAAACAATCGTATCCGGATGCCCCAAAGTTTTGAGTTCCGACCGTAGCGCAAAAGTTCTAGCAAGAAGGGTGGTGAATTTCAGCATTTTGCCATGTTGTTCTTTCAGGGCCTCCGCCCCTTTACAATCACCCGCGCTAGCCAGTCCAGCAATCCGCCCTTCTAGCAACGCCATTTCTAATCCTCCAATGCCCGTGCCTTCTCCGGCGCAAAAGATAGAGTCTACAGACGTGCGCTGCAGGGAATCGACTGCCACAAATGTGTCCTGGATGCGACAGCCTAGCAAACAGGCCAATTCAGTATTGGGCACTAGATGAAATCCACAGGCAAGATAGTCGCACGGCAACTCGGATCGAGTCGTTCCATCCGAAATCACTATTGACTGGAGCTTGTCTTTTCCCCGCGCAGCGATTGGCCAACAACCAGCGCGAAAGGGAATACCGAAGGTTTTCCACAAATACTGCGCTGCTTGTGCCAGCTTGCGAGGAGTGCCTGCGATTCCACTCACAAAACGCGCCAGGTTTATCCATGACGTTTGCTCACAAATGGCCACAACATTGGCTCCGTGCTCGCGCAAATATGCGGAAACGGCGACAAGCAGTGGGCCACTACCCGCGACGACAACGCGTTTATTTCGAATGGGCAAACCGGATTTAACCATCACCTGCAGAGCACCCGCTCCTACAACGTTGGGCAGCGTCCATCCTGGAAAAGGCAAGAACCTCTCACGAGCACCCGTTGCCAGAACCAGGCGCGTGTAGCCAAGGTCGATGCTCTCACCCTGTTGTTCAGCTCGCAGAATCCCGAAAGCAGGAGTATCAAAGATTCGCCAACCGAAGAAATGCCTTATTGACTGGTTTCTTTCAAGCCTGCGAAACCAGTAAGAGGGGGATGAGTCTGAGTTTCCTTGCGGTTCTCCACGCCAGATCTGACCACCAGGCGTAAAATTTTCGTCAACAATCGCGACACGGTTTCCATGTTCAGCCGCCTCGCAAGCCGCTGCAATTCCCGCGGGACCTCCGCCTACCACGACAATTTCAAAGTTGTAGGTCATTGCGTATGAACATCCATGCCCTGTTGGCAAAGAATCCGGCAACTGAGTTGATGAGGCTTTCCGTTGATGATGGTGCGGCATTCGCAGCAGACGCCCATAGCACAGAGAGGGCCCCTCGGTTCTCCCGTCAGTGATTCCCTGCAGACTTCATCAGCAGCGGCTATAGCCACGCACACCGTCGTTCCTCTGGGGACACGTATTGGTTTCTGGTTGATCGTAAGCGATATGGTTTCAGGCATGGGCTTCCGCCATGGAAAAGCGGGATGGCAAATATGGGTTTGGCGAGATGATCGATTTGCGTTGGAGAAATTGGTCTACCAGCAAATGAGCTGTAGCGAGCGATGTTGTGATGCCAAGTCCTTCATGACCGACTGCCAGAAACATACTGGCATCAAGCTGAAAGCCACCAATTAGAGGCAGGTGATCGGGTGTCGCGACGCGGAAACCTGTCCAGATTCGCAGAGCTGAAAGGAGGCCTAGCTTTGGAATAAACATTTGCGCACGTTCAATCATCGCCTCGACTATAGAGCGGTCGACAAATCCATCATCGACGTCGAACTGGCGAGAAGAGCCAAGCAATAGCTGCCCTGTGGGCCGGGGCTGCAGATTGAATGCGACTGAGCTACCCTCCACTGAGTGTGCACTCGTAAGATAGCCGAGCTCTACCATCTGGTGGCGACAATAGCCTGGATACCGATCCGTGATAATTAAGTGCCCTTTTCGTTTTCGGATCGGTAAGCCCGGAGTCACGTCACCAGCCGAAGCTCCCATCGCATTCACAATACGATCGGCGCAAAGTAAAGTTGCATCGTCTAGTAGAACCTCGCTGCCACCTGCTCGCACGACTGTCTTGTTCAGATAAAGTTTTGCGCCCAGTTCTTGAGCACGCTGAACCAGGCATAACGCCGCGGACGGAGGATACAAAACGGCGTCTTCGGGGACCAGCAATGCACCGGAAAGATCGCTGGAGAGATTTGGCTCAGCTTTCTTCAGATCGTTCGAGTCTAGAATCTCAACGGGAACCCCCAGAGACTGGTAGTAGATGTATTTGCGCTGAACCTCCAGCATCTCTCCTTCATTCTTGGCGATCCACAGAGTTCCACAGCAGTCGTGCTCGACACTCTTGGGCAAGGTTGGTGCCAACTCTGCCCATAGCATTTGCGAATATCGTGTCAGCGCAAACTGGGCCGGTGAGTCGTCCATAACAACGATGTGGCCCATCCCTGCAGCAGTGGCTTCTCCGCCAATGACTCCGCGTTCCACAATGGCGACACACATACCCGCCCGCGAAAACTCCAAAGCACACGCCGCCCCGACGATACCCGCGCCAAGAACTACAACATCATATT
>JAJYAE010000038.1 GCA_021779695.1 Acidobacteriota bacterium
GACGAACTTCCGAATGCCTGAAAAAGCCAGGTAAGTCAGCAGATGTTGCAGGATGGGACGTCCGCGGAGCGGCACCAGCGCCTTCGGAATCTCGGAAGTAAGGGGACGCAGGCGCTCTCCCTTGCCACCACACAATACGACCGCCGTCACGTTTCTCATTCGAGATGTGGCCTCCCTCAATGACCTCAATGATACAACCATAGCACTAGTTTTGTATTTTCGATTCTTTCCCCCATCTGATGTACGGGTAAATTTCTCTCTCACTACTACATCGACTGGTCGATTCCTACGTTGGACGTGCACTCACCGATGGTCTGTGCAGACGTGTTGTGGGCGAACTCGATCGCCGATGCCTTCGATATGTCGTTGCTGAGACTTCTAGTCAGACTCGAAGCGTCGTTCGTATAAATCTGAGCGTCGATCGTCGCGCGTGAGACTGATACATAGGCGAAGCGCGAGTTGATGAGGTCGGGGTGCGTATCGGTGTCGATGTTGATGA
Organism: Acidobacteriota bacterium; assembly: GCA_021779695.1. The sequence continues at coordinate 500 of JAJYAE010000038.1, forward strand.
GGACGCGGTCGGCGGTGAGTCCCTGGGAACTGTGGCTGGTGACGGCGTAGCCATGGTCGAAATGCCGAGTCCTCGAAGGATCGAAATCGACCTGCCTGCCGCTGTCGAGATGCACGGAAAGTAGACCGTCGTCGTACGTTCGCAGTATGGTCGCCAATTCTCGATTGGAGACACCCAGCCCCTTGTCGGGCGCGGTGAATTGAATTCGGTCGCCCACGCCGAAGTCCCTTTCCATTTCCCGATACACGCTGACACCGGCAAGACGCTTCGGGTCGTAGGTGATTTGCTCGCCGGAAACCTTCTCTATCGTGACAAGGTTCTCTTTGGGATTCGTGGAGATAACGCGAGCATAGCTGCCGCCTTCGATTTCGAGCGCGGCACTCCCGCGCGAATAGCGCAGAATGTCCTCCGCGCTATAACGAGAAGCCCACTGGCGGTCTGCGCCAGTCATCTCCTGGCGCGGAACCAACACGCGCAGAGCATGATTCACGGTGTCCACGATGCCCGTTGCTTGTAGCTGTTGTCGGACGGCCTGATTCAACTCGCGACGGGAAGCATTGTCGGGAGAGACGATCAGCGTGTGCTCTGTGTGCTCGACATAGCTCTTGGCAATGGCCTGGACGCGCTCTTGTGCATTGCGGATTTCCGTTATGCGGCCTTGGCTTTGTAGCGCTTCCAAACCTCCTGCGACATTGCCGACCGAAAGCTGTTCCACGACTGCCTTCAACTCCGGGTCTTTCTGGCGCACGATCTGGTCGAGCTTTGCCGTGTGCATCCCTGCCTCCTGCAATTGCTGGAAAGGGCGGCCCGCTTCGACGGCCTGATGCTGCCGCGTATCGCCGATGAGGATAACGCGATCCTGGGAACCAAGACGGTTCAGGAAATCGCGCATCTGGTTGGTGCTGGCAAGGCTCGATTCATCCACAAAGTACAGCCGCTGTCCCGAGTCTTCCTGACCTTGCTGACCGCGAGCGAGAAAGCCCTGCAACGTGCCCGCGTGAATTCTAGCTTGCTCAAGTTGTTTCGCGGCGCGCGAGGTGGGAGCAAGACCCTCGACCTGAAACCCCGCATACTCGGCTCCCGTGCGAACGGCGACGAGGGCCGTCGTTTTACCCGCGCCTGCAACGCCCTGAATCCCCTGAATCTGGTCACGAGAGGTCAGCACTTCCTTGACGACCTCCTGCTGACCTCGATTGAGATGAGAGTGCTGTTCGACCAGAGCAAGGGCATCTCGGCGCGAAAGGACCGGCTCAATTTGATTCTGCCCTTCTCGCATCCGGCGAACGATGTCATTCTCGGTGGCGATGGTCTGGGCAGTCGTGAACTGGGGGCTGGTTTGATGCGGGCCGGTTGCGATGGCGACAAACTCTCCTGCCGCATGGCGAGATTCCAGGTTGCCACGCACCTGCGCGTAAGGGACTTCGCCCATCGCGCGGCGAAGTGCGTCCCGCATAAGCAGACGTTCGTCTACGACAGCTTCCCGCTCAAAGTTTTTATTGCGGGAGAACGTCACGGCATCCTGTGCCCGTTGTGCAGAGTTGGCGGGAATGTCCAAATGCTGAGAGCGTTCCCGTGCCGCACGGACGACCACATCGGCCTGATTGCCGAAATCCGCCGCCAGCCTCCGGTGAGCGGCGAACACCTCCTGCGGTGTCAGAATCTGCTTGCGGTCGCGCGTGGAATGCGCGGCAATCTCCGCCGCTTCCTTGCTGTTGTGGCCCGCTTTTTCGAGGTATTCGCGAATCTGTTGGCTTCTGGGACTGGAGGCGTCTAGATACTCCGGAGAATAGCCTTTGATCTCAGGCGCGCCGCTTCGTCCAGTCTCCAGCTCATATCCCATGCGCGTCAGGCGATACATCAGTTCAGCTTGATAGACTGCCGTCGCAAACTGCTGCGACTGAAAGAGGGCACGCTCCTGTAGCGCCCGGCTTTGGCCGTTGTCGCGCTCTGTCAAATTAAAGACCACCGCATGAGTGTGGAGCTGGGGTGCGGCATAACCATCGACGGGCCGAGCTGTATCATGCTCGAACTTTGCGACAATGAACTTTTGCGTTGTCTCTGCCGGATGATTGCCGCCGATGCGCGCCTGGGTGTAATGCTCTAACTGGTCGATGGCTACGCGAACGCTTTCACGATGGGCCTCGCGAACACGGTCATCTCTGCCAACAAGCGCTGTGAGCGAAACGGACTTGGGAGCGGAAAAAGTGGCATCCCATCCGGCACGGTGCTCTACCGTTTTGACTGTTTTACCGTTGGCATCTTCATATTCGTGTGCTGTCCGATGGCGGACGAGTTGCTCTTCCGTTTGCGGATGCTGTCCCTGGCTCAGCCGTGCGAATTCTTCGGCGCGTACTGCGCCAGAGAGTGCATACTGCTCGGCCAGACGCCCCTGCCATTCGCCCTGCACAGTGTTGCCTTGCGACCAATAACTCTGCTCTTTCGCCGTGAACTCTTTCGCGTGATAAGACTGCGCCTGGCCTGCGGAAAGCGCTTTGGAAATCGTTAGCATGATGGTTACTCCACCTGCATTCCAAGCTCATCCGCTGCGGATTCGGAGCCGGGGTTGGTAGCTACTTCTGCCGTTTTTGAAAATGATGCTATCTGCGTTGTCGGAGCGAACTTCTTATTTTTGCGAGGAATAAAATCATCGTGCTTTTCTTCGAGTTCGATGTAAGGAATAGAGAAGCGCGCGATGTAGTTGCCATACTTCAGAAAGGCATTCAGGTCGGGCAGTCCCTGAATCTCTGACGGCATAACGAGAGGTTCTTTCAACCGTTCAAGAGTGAAGTTCTTTCCCGCGCGGCTGCCGTCGTAGTGGGTCTCTTTCAGCCGTTCGATTTCCACCTCGCCGAGGTTGTCGGAGATCCACTTGGCGGCCTGCGGCTCGTCCGTCCTGAAGAAAATCTTGGTGGCAGGCTGCGAAAGCATCGCTTCCGCGTCGTGGCCGTAGCGGGTCTCCAGCTGGCTGCGTCCCTGGAAACCCAGTACAACGGGATTCTCCGATTTCCGGTTCTCCGTAAGCGCTGTATGGAGCTGTGGAAGCCGTTGCAGGCTTGCCATTTCATCAATCAAAAACCAGACGCGCTTCTGATCTTTGTTCCGTGAGCCGAGGAGATGCAGGATGAGCATATCGAGCCAAACGCAATGCAGTGGGCGAACCGCCTCGCGCGTCTTGGTTGTGGAGGTAAGGAAGATCCATCCGTCGCGCTTTTCACACCATGACCGCACGCTCCACTGCCGGTAGGCGGCATCTGCGGCGGTGGGAAGCATTCGCAGGGTGGTTGCAATTTTATTGAGAGAGCTGAGGACGCCCACGCGCTGCGGCCCTGCCGTGCGATCCACAAGAATCGAGTGTTCCGTTCCCTCCAGGCGAGCTTCAATTTTGTCTTTGCTGGCCATCCATTCGATCAAATCTTCCGGGGCCGGTTTGGGGTCGCGGCTAATCAGATAAGCAAATATCTTCTGCGGACTTTCGACAAAAAACACGTTGGGCACATCGTCCGGCTGATAAAAAGACTTGGCCAGGGTCAGCGCCTCCGGTTCATCGTCTACCTCGTCGGCGGGATTCCAGTACGGCATCCGCACATCGAGGGGATTCAGGACAACGTCGCCGCGTTTCTCGTCGTAGAACTGCCGGATAAACTCGCCCGCCGGATCGTAAATGATGGCGCACTCGCCACGCTGCTGGATGCGAAAGGCAAACTGGCGAATGACGCTCGACTTGCCAGACCCTGTGTCGCCGATTGCAAGAATGTGCTTGTTCTCCGCCGATGCGGGAATCGAAAGAAGGCTGGCCATGTCGTCGGTTTTGATCCCGATGCCATCGCCTTGAATGGCTTCATTGAACTCCTTTGCGGAGACGAGATATGGCCCTTTCAATCGCCGCCCGTAGCGCAGTTCCTTGCGGCGCTTGATGTCTTTCGGAACAGTGAACGGAAGCTGGAGAAGGAGCGTCAGGATGCCGAAATAGACCTGCATGGAAAACATCTTCCAAAGGTTCTGGCGCTGATAAATCCACTGCGCAAAAAAGGCGTGGAGTTGCTTGTTTTGATAGGCGCGTTCTGGTCCTTGCAGCAGCCAGCGATAGCCTTCACGCGCAGCCTTGGCAGAGATGGTGAGTGGGAGCGGTTTCCCCGACGGCTGCGCCGTCGTCCCGTCTGTGACATCTTCCACGCTGGCCAGCCGTGATCGCTTTCCATCGCTCAGGAAAAGGAGCTGATATTTCGCGGTTGGCCGGATGCTGTAAGCCGATCGGACGTAATAGGGAAGGTAGTACCGCTCCAATGGTTTTAGTCCGAACTGAAAACGAACATAGAACAGAAAGCAGGTAAAGATGATGGCCAGAAAGACAGCTCCGTAAGAGTAGTAGAAGCCGCGCGGTGGCCAAATCAATGATTCCTTTCTGCCCCACTTTTGACTGGTCGCCATGGCTATTTTCCTTCCTGGTTGGTGCGCTGAAGCAGAAGCTCCCTGGCGCGTTTGCTTTTGCCCGATTGCACGTTGCGGATGAGTTCCTGATATTGTTCGGCAGTCAGAGTCTTGCCTTGAAGCAATGGCAAGAAGCTGCCCATCAGCAGCATCTGGACTCCAATCAATTCGGTAAACACATGGGCCGAGATGCGATCATCCTCCGCGCGCTTCATTCGTTCCAACAGTTGGTCGCGTGCCCAATCTCCAACTTTGTGCCCGGTTCTCCAAGCCTCACGTTCGAGCGCGATGTATTCCGCTTCGGTGACGCGCACGCCAATCTGTTTGCTCTTCACGGAAGGGCGACCAACGTCTGCAATCTGCTCCGTCAGCGTGTTCTTTTCAGCCATGATTTCCTCACCAAAGGGAGCGGTAGCAAACGATACCGAAAGATAGCGGCCGCTACTGCAACTCTGTAACTGCCTGAATCCGTTCGCGGTAGCATCTGCTACCGGTTGGTAGCGAACGTGAACCCTTTCAGGGATGGAGTGTCGCAGCGTCAACCCCGTGCGCAAGCACGGAACCGGCAAGGTGTATCGGATGAAAGAGCCGTACGGTGAGGGCCTAGCAAGCCACACCGGCTCCGAGTCTTGCGGGCATGACCGTAAGGTCAGATACGAAGCGTAGACAGGAGGAACTACGGGCCAGGCTATTGAGCCGCGAAATATCCCTAACTTCAGGACGCCGACGCCCTGACACAACGCGGAAGGCAATATCCTGCCAAGCGCCATTGCGAGTTTGGCAGGAGTCCTGCGCGGTCTATGACCCTGGCACGTAGGGACACATCTTGCACGGAAGTTGAGAGATCCCGGGTTCACCCGAGAGCGACCAGCGCGCTCGGGACGCATCGGGAAGTCCAAGGACGGAATCCGATGATGAACGAACACGGGAAGTCGGACAGACCCATAGTACCGGGGAAGTCTCCGAACAAAGCCAAAGCACCGGTGGCGGAGGAGATGGAGGGAAGGGGTCTGGCCAAGGGGAATCTGAGCCAACAAAACGCGCCCCGGACTCAGAGCCGGATCAGCGCGCCGAGTGAGTTGGCGCAGATACGACAAACGGCAAAATCGAACAAGGATGTAAAGTTCACCGCTCTGATGCATCACATCTACCGGATCGACACCCTGCGGTTTGCTTATTCGCAGTTGAAAAGGCACGCGGCAGCCGGTGTGGATGGGGAGACGTGGCGGCACTACGGCGAGGCTCTTGAGGACAATCTCCAGAGCCTTTCCCATAGACTGAAGCGCGGAGCGTACCGGGCCAAGCTGGTGCGTAGGGTGTACATTCCGAAGGCGGACGGGCGGCAGCGACCGCTCGGAGTCCCGGCGCTCGAAGACAAGCTCGTCCAGAGAGCGACGGTGGAAGTACTCAACGCAATCTACGAAACCGACTTCCTCGGCTTCTCTTATGGGTTCCGGCCAAAGCGCAACCAGCATAAAGCGCTGGACGCCTTGTTCTGTGGACTCCATGAGCGACGTGTGAACTGGGTGCTGGACCTGGACGTGCGCAGCTTTTTCGATCGGCTGTCGCATGAGTGGCTGGTTCGGTTCCTCCAGCACCGGATAGCGGATCGGCGCGTTGTGCGCCTCATCCAGAAATGGCTGAACGCAGGCGTGTTGGAAAAGGGCAAGCGAACGTTCGTGGAAGCAGGCTCGCCGCAGGGCGGAAGTGCATCGCCGCTGCTGGCGAATATCTACCTCCATTACGTCTTCGATCTCTGGGTTCAGGCATGGCGTAAGAAGTGTGCGCACGGCGATGTAATCGTGGTGCGCTACGCTGACGACATCGTGGTTGGATTCGAGTACAAAGACGAGGCCGAACGGTTCTGGAAGGAACTTACAGAACGAATGCAGAAGTTCCAACTGGAACTGCACCCGGAGAAGACGCGGCTTTTCGAGTTCGGACGCCACGCGGCTAAGAACCGAAAGAGTGCTGGTCTGGGCAGGCCAGAGACCTTCGACTTTCTCGGCTTTACGCACATATGCGGCAAGACGAAGAAGGGGCGGTTTCTGGTGCTTCGGCAGACGATTCGCAAACGCATGCAGGCCAAGCTGCAAGAGGTGAAGATCGGCTTGTGGCGGCGTATGCATGACCCTGTTCCTGAAGTCGGCAAGTGGTTGAAGTCTGTTGTGGGCGGGCATCTCCGATACTTCGGAGTGCCGGGCAACCGGCATGCCTTGGCTCACTTTCGTTACACCGTGAGCAACCTCTGGCATCGCGCTCTGTGCAGGCGAAGCCAGCATGGTCGCGTCAAGTGGGAGCGAATGAAACGGCTCATCCGCAGTTGGCTTCCTCCGGCCCGTATCTGCCATCCTTATCCCTCGCGCCGTCTGCGCGTCACCACCTGAGGCAAGAGCCGGATGCGGGAAATCCGCCTGTCCGGATCTGTGCGGGGGGTACAGCGAAAGCCGTATCCCTACCGCGACGAAATAAACCCGGTGCGAAGCACCGTCTGTGCTCCACTAGGGATTCCGATGGAGTTCATGCCTTCTGAACCCGCAACGATTCATTGGACTCCATTGCGGCAACAGGCTTCCGCGGAGCATGTTCAACTGCATCGGAAACGGCGGCTCTACGAACGCGGAGAGTCGGCGGGACATGAGCTGCCTGCACAGTCTTCAGGAACTCCTGAAAATCGCGGTCTTTCAGGAAGACATAGTTGAGAGCCTTATCGACCACATCGTCCGCCGATGCGTGGATGAAAGCGGCATACTGATCGATTTGGATTGCAGTGGCTTCCTCTAGGCGGATGGAGGCGCTGACGTGGCGGTTTGGGTTGACTTCGAGCAAGGGCATAGCGGGTTCCTTTCAGGTGGGAATTGCGTTGGAATGGAGATCGTAAACGGATTCGAGAAGGAAGCATTTGGTATCCCGGTCATAGTCGTGTAATGCCAACACCTCCCGGATTACGCGGCGACCTGGTTGCCGCTCGACATGGACAACGAAATCGACCGCCTCTCCGATCTCCGCTTCGGTTTCGGAGAAGGTTGTTTGTGCGTGGTTGCGCATGACGAGATTGGCGAAACGGTGCAGGGCCTTCTCGGCTGAGTTCGCATGAATCGTAGCCAGCGAACCGGCATGGCCGGTATTGAAGGAATCGAGCAGCGTCCGCGCCTCGATTCCACGCACTTCGCCGAGAATGATACGGTCCGGTCTCCAGCGGAGAGAAGACTTCAAAAGATCGTCGAAAGAGATATTTTCTTTGAACGTATAGGTCTGACATTCGACGGCGAGAATGTTCGGCTTCTGGATGTGCAACTCGGCAGTATCTTCGATGACAACGATGCGCTCCTGTTCCGGGATTGCATTGGCCAGAATTCGCAAGAGCGTGGTTTTTCCTGTGCCGGTTCCGCCGCTGATCAGCAGCGTTTTCCCGCTGCGAATCTGCTCCTCCAGAAAATCCGCAAGCGACCGCGTGAGCGTGCCGCGAGCGATGAGGTCATCGACCGTGTAATGTCGGCTGGTGAACTTCCGGATTGTGAGCGCGGGAGCGGGGCGCACGACCGGTGGAATGACCGCCGCCAGGCGGCTTCCGTCGGGGAGCTGCGCGTGCAGGACGGGATTGTCTTCATCGAGCCTTTTGCCGAGTTGGTTGGCTATGACTTCGAGGCCGGTGCGTAGCCTGCCGGCGTCGAAGGAGATGGAGGCTTCACGACGCACGATTCCGTCGCGCTCATACCACCACGAAGCATCGGGATTGCCCATGATCTCGCTGATGCTGTCGTCGAGCAGCAGCGGCTCTATCGGGCGAAGGAATGGAAGGATCAACTCGAAACTCACAGTGGAACCTCACGAAGATGGAAGCCCAGCGGTGAGCCGGGCTTCCGCGATTGAAGAGGAAGGGCCTATGCGGCCTCTTCCTCCGGGTTTGGGACATTGTCTTCCTGCTCTTCCGAACCGGCCTTTTCAGCCCGGTCGAGCTTCAGGATCGAACTCACCCGGATTTCCCAGATGCGATGCTTTGCGTCCGCCTTTTTGCTGGTGTACTCCCGGCTGCGCAACTCGCCTTCCACCTGGATATGCGCGCCCTTGGTGAGTGTCGCGGCGAACTCTGAGAGCTTGCCGAAGACGACGCAACGGTGCCATTCCGTGTGCGAGACGTACTGACCGCTCTTCTTGTCCTTGTAGGAGGACTTAGTGGCCACGGAAAGCGTGGTGAAGCTGCGGTTGTTGGCGGTGCGGACTTCTGCATCGCTGCCGATAAAACCGATGAGGGTTACTTTGCTGAGGTACATGGTCGTGTCTCCGTTTGTTGAATTTCCCGATCTGGATCGGGTCACACTGGGCGAAGCCTGGCGAGTGGGCCATGCTCCCAAGTGCCGAAGCTCTGCATTTACGGAGGGTCAGGAGAAATCTTTTCGGCGTACTTTCCGAACAAGATTTGGAGGGAAACCGTAACCCGCAGGGCGGCGAATATCCGGGGTCCCCGGCACGCGATTGTTGCGTGATGGGGTGGTGAGCCGAAGCAGAAGAGCGAGTTGCCGCAGGGCGCATGACAAGCCCCGAAGCCGTGACCGAGACAAAGGCGGGATACAAAACGGCAGACGCATACCGGAGCAAAGTTCTCATCTGCACTCTGGCCGCAGAGGTCCGCCGGAATCGCAGCTTGATTCGAGCTACCGAAGACTACGCAAGAAGAGTGCCGTCGAACACCGATGTTGCACAGCGAACGGCTTGCGTTCGCCCGCCTCACCATACACGAAGACCAGTGGTGCGAACCAGACGGATTGGCAGCAAGATTGGACATCGCATACTCTCGGAAAAGTCGGTTCTCTCCTCAGTTGAATGCCTGGTCGGCCCGGACGCGCACGATGGTCAATCCGAGGGGGTTCACCGCCAGTTCGTTGTTCTTCACGTTCTCGCGGAAGACATAGGTGACGCTGGCGGTCCATCGTTCCCGCTTGAGTTCGGTATGGTCCGCCGGATTCGTGTATACCTTTTCAAATTCAATCCGCGCTGAATATGGAGACTGTCGCATGTCGTCCAGGACAATGTTCTTGACCTCAGCATCGACATAGGGGAGCGTGCTGTCGTTCCTGTACGTCTGGATGATCTTGTCCTTCTGCTCCTCGGCAATCACGGCCCGCTGCACGTCACCGTTCAGGAAGTACAGAGAATCGGTCTGGTCGCGCTCGATGGTGAAGCGATTGCGCGAGAAATACAACTCGGCCCAGCGGGTCAGATAATACTTGTTCTCCGCTTCCTGCGGGCGGTACTGAAAATTGCGATAGTCGATGGCTTCCGCCCGGCCCACATCGTTGATACGGATAATCAGAGGCCGCATCGAGGCAAGCGCCTTCTGACTCTTGAAGACGAGTGCGGCCAGCGCCAGACATACCGCCACAAGGCACAGGATTGTGATCTTGAGATATGTGTTCATGACGAGCGGGTCGCCATATTGCTCCAGATACCGCTCCGCCGCGCGGGTGATTTCCGGGGATGCTTTCGTTGCAGTATTCATCGGTTTCTCCAATGGGCCATCTCCGCTCTATATGCTTCGCAAGAGAGCAAATGTGAGCAGGCCCATACCGCCGTCGTGCCCGCCGTGGCCGCCCGAGAAGATGGTCGCGGTCATGACCGGAACTTTGAACAGGATGTAGATATTTACCGTCACCAGCAGAATCAGCAACGGCAGCGATTTCACCATCGTGCCGGGGTCGGAAAAGTTCACAATGTTGGTGTAATACTGCGCCAGGAGGTGCCCAAGGATACTGAGCACTGCGGCGGCCAGCACTTTGTAAAAACAGAAGCCGATAAAGGCGCGCAGCCATCCCCAAAATAGAAAATCCAATTTGTCGAAGACGAGAAAGGGAATGAAAACGGGGCCAAGCAGCCCGACCACGGCCACTCCAACCGCGCCATAGGCAACAATCGCGCTGACCGCCGCAGTGAAGATCGCCAGCAGCACCTGAATGATGACGTAGACCAGGGCGTAATAGGGACTCATCAACACTTTGACAATGCCAGGGCCGCTGTTATTCAGCGCTTCGCCCAGCGTCTGCTGAATCGTGGTCATGCTGTCGTTGCCGATGACTGTGACCAGGTATTGCGCGCCTCCGTCGATGAAACCGCGGAGCGAATAGCCGACGCCCGGAATGGCGCTGTCGTAGAACTTCACCATCACGTAGGCGAAGGTGATGAGCATAAAAAAGCTCAGGAACTTGCCCATGTTGAACCCGGGACCTCCATGGGCGGAGGCCAGCGATTCCTGCACGCCGAACCAAACCAGCATCATAGTGGCGAGCGCGATGCAGATGTGGAGACCCAGCGCATCGACGGATGGCGATGCCGTGGCGGTCAGCGCATCGCAGCCTTGCGTGATCCATTGCAGTGCGCCATATCCCATATTCTGCCTCGCTCTCGATTGGTAGTTAGTACATAAGGGCCTGCGCTCCGCCGTTATAGGCCGGAGCGATGTTCGTTTGGTAATACTGGCTGTATCCGGCGGCGTCCTGAAACCCCTGCTTCATCACGTCCTGCTGCTGTTTCAACGTAATCATTTGTTGCAGAGCAATCCCCTGTTGGATCTGGTTGGATTCCTGCTGCTGCCGGAGTTGGAGCAGCATCGCCTGGTTGATGCGTTGCATGGTGGCCATGTCGGTTTGCTGCGCTGGGTCCATCGAATGGCTCGCGTTCTCAAGCGCGGAGATGTCCTGTTCGCGCTGCATTTCATTCGCGCGCATGGTGCCCAGCGTCTGCAGATTGCTTGCAACGACCGCATCGCTCAGGTCGGTGGTAGCAGCCTGCGCCGCGATCTGCTGCTGGCCCGCCGTACTGAGGGTGCTGTAGTCGGGATCGATCCCAGTACGGGGCACGCTCGAAAGCTGGTAGGCGGCCTGGGCGTTGACCCCGGTGTTGGCGGCATTAATCACCGCCTGCGAGTTGCCGTAGGTATTGGCTGTCTGATCGAGCGTCTGCCAGTAGGTTGAGGGCGATAGATAGGGCCGGTAAAGGCTAGCGGGCGCACTGGCCATCTGTCTCACAAAGTTATAGTCGGCGATCACGTTCTGGGTCGTTTGCATAGTAGTTGTGTAGAGCTGGCTGGCCTGCATGATCTGCTGGACGGCATGAACGGATTGAGTGGGATCGAAGACGACGCCTCCGAACTGTGCCTGGGCTGCGGTGGCTCCGGCGAGAAGGATCGCCAGAGTTGCAATGCTATTGGGGATGCGTCTCATGGTCGTTCTCCTCGTTTACTTCGTTTGGGTTGTCATGATCTGGTTCAGAAGTTTGTCCGCTTTCGCGCGTTCCACGGCGCATTGTTTTTGCTTTGCCTGCTGCTGCGCTGAAGTTGGAAGTGTGGGTTTTTTCCCGGAGAAATACCCGCCGCCTCCGCCGCCCATGGCGGGGGCAATACAATCTGCGTAGTATTGTTTGTTCACTGCGTCATACTCGGCTTGTAGCCTGGTTAGCTTATGCTGTTTGCTCTCGCATCCAGAAAGGGTGAGGCTTCCGATCATTATTCCTACAGCAACAACTGCGTGGGTGAGTTTCATAGCAATCTCCTCAAAACGTTTGTGGAATAGTGTGGTTGCTGTAAGCGGGCAGCAACATATCCTGTGTGAAATAAACTTTAACGCGATGCCCTTCGCGGATGGTGATGGTCGGCGGTATCTGAAGAAATTGGTCGAGAACCGTGGTTGCCGACTCGGACACACTGCCGGCGGCACCGTTGGTAAATTCCTGAGAACCGGAACCAGTGAAAGCGCCTCCACCCTGCGTAATCTCGGCGGCTCCGGCGATGACCCCGAGCGCAATGGAGGTTCCGAATATCTCGAGATAATGATTGTTCACCTTGTCTTTGAGTCCTTCCTCGCCGATCTGGTCCAGTCCATGGAACTGGTCAAGGTCCACGGAGTAGCCATCCGGCATAATCATCCGATGAAAGACGACGGCCAGGCGGCGCTGTTGCCCAAAGCCGGCTGCTCCAATTTTCTTCGCCTCGCCTAGCACGATGGTTCCATCGGGAATCAGGACGTGCTGATGGTCATGCGAATACAAAGGATTCGACACAAGAACCTTGACCGGGCCAACGGCATCGCCGTCGAGCCGGTTCATCAGGACCGTGTCGAGCGTCGTACCCTCATAGATCACATACGGCTGGCCCACGGCGGAATCCAGATTCACCTCCGGCGCACGCTTTTGTTGTGTTGACTGCTCACCTGGCGCACGGGGAGCAATCAAGCTGCTTCCTGGCTGGTCTGAAGATGTGACATAAGGATTCTGCTGGGGAGCGTAGCCGGTTGGCGTCCCACCGCGTGGTTCTCGTGGTGTCGATGGTTGTTGTGTCGGGGGAGGGTCAGAAGACCGGGTGTAAACAAGGTTCGATGCAAACCGGGAGTTGTACGCAAGTTCCCGCTCCTTGGCGGCGAGCTGCTGGGCCTGCTGTCGCTCCGGGGTGAGTTGTTGCTGACCACCGTTTTGTCCGTAAGCGGCTTGCGTGCAAGACTGGCCCGGAACACAAGCGCGAGACTGGCCTGTAGGTCCATAGGCTGCGACGGCAGCCTGCTGTGCGGCGGTCGCAGACGCAAGCGCGGGATCGTTGGCGGCAGCGATAGCGGCCTGCTGCTGCTGTTCCTTCAACTGTTCGGCCTGGAGCTGACTCTTCAAATCGGCAACATTGTTATCGGTATTGTCCTGCACCGTCGGCTGCGGCGGCTGGTTCTTCCCGGCCTGCGTCGCAGGCTTTTTGCCACCGGCGCTGAAGATCGCCGCGACGATAACCAGTACGCTGGCCCCAAGGTAAAGAAATATCTTCAGATTTTTCTGGAGCACGCCCTTCGGCTCCACGAGCCTACGATGCAGTTCGGGCAGATCGAACAATTCGGGGTCTGCCGGTGGTTTTGTTTCTTGGTCAGCCATCGCCATTACCCCTTGCGCGAAAATTCCATGCGCTTCTTGCCGAGTTCCACATAGCCAGAATCCATGACTTTCGGGATGATATAGGTCCCATCGCGGAGGTCGTAATTGATGAGGTTGGGTTTGCCATCCTTCATCTCATATACGCTGAACTTTTCCGGTGCATTCGTCTTGATGTAAGTGAATTTGTTGTCGTGATAAATCGACTGGATATTGAACGGAGCTTCGTTCGCCTTGTAGGTGTAGTCAAATTTCAGTTGCAGGGGATAAGCGCTCTTATACGCATCGACGGCCTGCTCGACATGGGATTGAAGCGCGGCAAGCTGCTGCTGCGACTGCTCCAGTTGGGCTGCGGGAACATACTGCGCCGGGCCGGACGATGCAACGATGGAGGATCGATCGGCTGGCACGATCAATACCTTCAGGTCCGGCACTTCGGCTGTGCCGGACACGTCCTGCAAGGTGAAACTGTAGATATTGCCTTTGTCGGTAATGAGATTCAGGTTGGAGCTGATCCCGGCCTTTGCAGGATGCACAAAACAGAAATTGCCGACAACGTCTACCACCCAGAAATCCTTGTCGCCAGTCGCCGCTTCCATGATCTTCTCCGTCGGCGGGACTTCGATCAGCGTCGTGTATTTCAACTTGGCATGGATGGGAACGATGTCCTGCGAGTGATACTGCACGGTGCGGGCCGAAGCATCCTGCGCCACGGCCGCAGCAGAAGTGAAGGCCAGAGCAACCCCAGCAATGATAGTGAGCGTGCGGTTCATACAAGTGCTCCTTTACGGTTGTCCGTAGCAGCTCCGGAAAATATCTGGGACCGGAAGGGATGGTCTTCCGCAAGATGACGCAGTCCTTCGGCAATGCCGAAACGCGCGAAGTATTCGCGCTTCTTGAGGTTGTCGGGGGCGTTGTTGGTCGCCATCCAGTGCGAGACGGAATCGACGTTCAACCTGACCTTCTTCGAGGACTGCGCTTTGCGGATGAGCATCTGGCCGGGCGGAACAAGTCCGGCAATCAAGTCGAGTTCGGTGTCGTTCAGATGAAACGCTTCGCGATATAGCTCGCGGTCCATCTCCGGGTTCGCTAGAAAGATCTTCGTCGGGCAGCTTTCTGCGACGATCTGCAACATGCCCGACTCCTGAAGCTCCTTGATGGATTGCGTAGCGAGGATCATCGCGGCGTTGTGTTTGCGCCACGTCTTCTGCGCCTGGACGATGTAGTTCCGAATGGTCTCGTTCTTGATAAACAGCCATGCCTCGTCCAGCAGAAACATCTTGAACGTCGCCAGCTTCTTCGGATCGGCGATTTCATTGCTGGCACGGTGAAGGACATAAAACAATAGTGGCTCCAGCACGTCCGGCGCATCGCCCCAGCCAGCAAAGTTGAAAGTCTGGAAGCGCGAGAACGAGAGCGTGTCTACAGCGTTGTCGAACAGAAATCCGTACTGTCCGGCAACTGTCCAGCGGTGCAGACGCTCTTTCAATTCGCCGATGATGTTGGTGAAGTTGGAGACAGTGCGTTGGTTCGGCTCCAGCATATACGTCCGCTCGATGGCATCCCACAGTTTGCGTTCCTCCTTGAAGTCGAGCCGGTAACGCTGGGCACTAGCATGATCTTGGCCCTCAATCAGCACGCGAAAGAAGCTGAAGAGAAATTGCTGGTTTTCCTTGGTTGGTGGCAGTGAAAATGGATTGATAGTGAAATCGCGCGTTTCATGTCCCACATTCAGACAGCTTCCGCCGAAGATGGTCGTGAGCGACTGGAAGCTGCCACCGATATCGAAAATGAAC
This sequence comes from Acidobacteriota bacterium, assembly GCA_021779695.1. The sequence continues at coordinate 15,622 of JAJYAE010000038.1, forward strand.
GTGAGCGGCGCGTATTTTTGCGCGTTCTGCAGCAGGAAGCAGCAGAGATAGCTCTTGCCGCTCCCCGTCATTCCCAGAATTAGCGTGTGCGCCACCTCGCCGTTGTGCAGATTCAGAAAATACGGCGTGCTGTTGTCGGTTTCGAGCACAGCAAGATACTCCGTGCCGAGATGTGGGTTCGTCTTTTCGCCCGGCAGGATCGTAAACAGAAAGCTGAGGTCGGCATAATTGGAGTTCAGCAGATACAGCTTGCGGAGATTCAGCGCATAGTTTCCGGGCACACAGGCGAAGTAGGCGTTGAGCTGGTTGTACGTTTCGGCGAAGAGGTTCCCGTCGGCGTTGGTGAAGACACCGGTGAACTCGCCCACAAGCTGCTCAAGTTCAGTTTTTGAGTGACCATACAGAACAACCGTCAGCGAGAAATCGCCCAGCGATTGGCCATCTCCCAAAGCTCGCAGGCAGTCGCCCAGATTTTCTATGTCGGCCTGCTTTGATTCATCTACCAGCACGTCGCGGGGATTCGTCTTCGTCGTGTCGTTGCCGATCTGCGAAACGAAGCCGGTCTTTGACATATTGAAGTGGCGACGGCGCTTGTTCACTTCCTTGCGCGCCTTGTCCGTCGAAAGCGGTGTCCATTCGGTGACGACATAGAAGTTGGCAGGGATCTTCAGCAGGGCGTCCAACACCAAGGGCCGCGTCTCTGTGATGGCCTCCTTCATGGTTAAAACGCGGACGAAATGATCCCCCACGCGGAGGTGATCGCGTTCGGCTTCGATGTTGCTGTTCCCAGCCTGATAGTCGAGGAACTGCGTGGACTGCGGCTTGCCCGCAACACGCCAGTCGTCATAGTTGAGTAGCCGCCGGAAGAAATGGAGTTGGCCCTGCTGGTCCAGCACTTCAATCTGCATGAAATCGGCAAGCTGGCGGGTGAAAGCCTGGGCACGCTGTTCCAGCCGTGCAAGGTCATGTTCAATCTGCGAGCGCAGCAAGGTCTTCATGCTGCCGTTGGTAAATTGCGCTCTCAACTCGCCAACGGCTCCAGCGGGATCGCGGAAGAGCCGGGCCAGCGCCACGCCCAGGCCGGTCTTCGACCGCGCGCCTTCGAGCAGTATGCAGTAAAAGATTTCGACCTGATAAAGATGGTCGCGCTTCGCCTCGAAAAACTGACGCCGCTGGTCGATGGCGGCTTCCACAATGGGGTCGTCATACCTGCGGAACGGAATCTCCGGACGGTTCGACTTAAAGAGATATTGATAAACGTGGAAACCGGGGCCGAACGCTTTGAGCGCCGCTTCCAGCCGCTTCACGGCGTATTCTTGCTCCCCGGAATCGAGACTCTCGTAGTCCACGCCCCGAACGCGCAACACCATGCCGAGGTCGCCGGACTTTGTAAGAAAGGAAGTCTCGTTCCAGAAACCATAGAGGTTGATATGGTCATTGAGCGATGCCGCCTCTTTCCAAGTCTTGATGGCTTTGTCGATGCGGAACATCAGACCACCTCCACGCGCGGCACACTTTGTTTCGCTGCGTCGTAGCGCAGCTTGTACTTCTCAGACTTGGCGAGAATGCGCAAAAAGGCCGAATCACTGTTTGTCACCCAATGACCGAAAGCGTAGCCTCCGAGGAACACCGCGATTCCTGCGAGGATGGAATTGAAGAGGTTGAACGCGCCGACTGCGCCAACGCATACGAAGTAAAACAATGTGCGCTCGACGCCCAAATAGGTGAGGGGTTTATGCAGGCTCTTGAAGACCCGGTTTGTCCGTCTTGGTTGCGGCTTCACGTCTGTCACAAACCCCTCGTTATTCCGGTTTCGGTTGTGCTCGCTGCAATGGATGGTTGAGAGTGGACGGGCGAAGTGTGTCTACACACCCCAAAGCCAACTCAGGACGTTCACAGCGAGAACGGCAATACCAGTTCCGGCGGCGACACCGGCCAGCGCCTTCTTCGCGCCGGGTTCTCCGTGCGCAAAGCCGTACCCGCCGATCACAATGGCAATCAGGCTGGCGACCCTGGCGACGGTTCCGGTGAAAAGCATTTCAAGTGCGGTGAAGCCATTGTCGAAAGGCGAGCCGCCGACTTGCGCGTAGGCGGCCAGCGGAAAGAGCAATGGCAACATGGCCATTACGATGGTTGGCCACCAGTTAAAGTGGCGACGTTTGTGTGGGATTTTGAGGGAATGGGAAGACTGAAATGGAATCTGCATCGGAACCTCCACCGGCCCTTGACGGGTCGCGATATGCCGACAAAGTAGGCCCAACTCCGATTCCGTGTCCAATAACCTTTTGGATTGAGGCGATAACTTTTCTGGCCTGAATCGCAAGTTCGACCAAGAGTTTAATATCTGACTTCGGAAGCGCCGCATCAATAAGTAAATGATCCGAGCGGTCGTTGCTTTCCACTCAGTCTCCGGGAAATTCTCCTGCTCTCCTGCGTTCGCGGAACTATGTTCTTCGTTATAACGGAACTTGAATGTTGCAAGAAAAAAAGGTATTTTTTCTTGCAGACAATGCAGATGATATATGCGGCAAACCATTGAAAATAATATGGAATACGGGGTCCACGTCAGGCTGGAGGCTGGACGTTCTCGCCGCGTGACTTCCTAGACCTTGGCGGACTGTTCCACCATTGACTCCTCACTTCATCGTCTGGCGCAGAGGGGAGAGGTCCGCCGTGTCATTCGCGGCATCTACGATTAGTCTAAGCTGATTGACCCTTCTCCGTGATGGTCTGCGGCGACGTTTTTCAGACTCAGGGCTTGGATAGGACGCGCAATCCGTTGAAATGTGATATTGCTTGCGATATCATTTTCATGTGCGGACGGTTCTTGACACTGCGGTGCTTGTAGCAGCGATACGCAGTAACAAAGGCGCATCGCACCAGCTTGTCCGGGCCGCACTTGAAAATCGTTTTGAATTGCTGCTGTCCGTGCCGCTGGTTCTTGAATATGAGGCTGTCCTGAAACGACCAGAGCATCTCAAGACATCCGGTGGAACAACGCCCGAGATCGACAAATTACTGGATGCTCTAATAGCGATGGCCAAGCCTGTATATCGAGCTTTTTTCTGGCGTCCCTTATTGCGGGACGCCAATGACGACATGGTGTTAGAGGCAGCCATGAGTGGACACGCTCATTTCCTCGTCACCTTTAATCGGCGCGATTTTGAGCCTGCCGCTTCCCAGCTCGGAATCGCTGTTGTGTCACCCCAGGAAGCCTTGAGAGAAATCAGGAGGAGAGATGAGAACAAGTAATTTTGCACTCAGATTGCAACCTTCGTTGCTGGATGAGGCGCGTAGAACTGCCGAGAAAGAAGGGGTCGCGTTGAATCAACTGATCAACGTAGCCGTGGCGGAAAAGCTTTCCGCCATACGCACGGAAACCTTCTTCCGCGAGCGTGCTCGCCGGGCGAACGTTCCTGAAGCAATCGGAATTCTGGGTCGGCTTGGGAAAGACAATCCCCCCATGAAGGGGGACGAACTCGCGGAAAGCGACGGTCCTTATCCTTCCAAGGCCACTCGCAAGAACGACTTGAAGATATCCAAAAAAGCACCCTTGCGAACGCGCTCGAAGGAATCTTTTTGAGCGCGTTCTCATTGGTGCTCGGCTATTCGGACTTCAGTTCGGCAATCGTTCGCATGGGTAAGATCAACCGCATGGATTCCGGCAGTTTTATAAATCCATGTGCCTCATAAAACCGTGCTGCCCTATCGTCAATCGCGTCGACGACAACCATTGTGGAACCGACGACCGAGGCATTCTCATGGGCTTTCCGAAGGGCTTGTGCTAGAAGCATAGAGCCGAGCCTTTGCCCCTGTAAGTGGTCGCTGATCGCAAGGCGACCGATCAAGGTCGCACTGACCACTGGATAGCGAGGGATGTATTTTTGCGCCGTTTCCGGAATGGCTCCGGGAGAGAGGCCGTATGCGCAGAGCGTAAAGTAACCGGCAATCTTGCTTGGGGCGTTCTTTGGAACCAGGACGAACACAGCATTTGCTTTCCGCCGCATGTCCTGCGTCGCCTGGGTTTTCAAATACGAGTCGAGGCTCTCAACTCCGCAAGTGAACTCGGCCCGGTCGTGATGCTTGCCGAGCAGATCGAGCCGATACAGAGATCCTTCCGCCGACGCCATCAGGAGACGATTCGCTCTTGTGCAGATCGAAATGCTTGCCGGAGACGCGCATTCGGCTTCGGAGAATGAACCAGAGCATCAAAAAATACTTCGCGATCACGCTCAGAAAGCACAATGCTTTCGTGCCGGGTAATTGTGGCCTGCGTAGCCTGAGTCAGTACGGTCAAACAAAAATCTGTAAGGCTTCGGCGCTCCAGCGCAGCGGCCCTTTCTACCAGTTTCTTTGTCTGGGCATCCACACGAAAACCAAGACGTGAGCCGCGAATACGGCGCTTCTCTGGATTTTCTAAAGTTGAAGTTCGAGGCATGGCGTTTTCTCCGTCTTGTCGTACTGTTGCAAGTGTACGTCCAGTGGTCTAACAATTCAAACCGGGCCGTCTTCCCGCCTTCATGGAGCGTGTGACATGGGTCCTCCCATGAGAGACGACGAACTGGAGGAAAGCGGCAGCTCCAGGGCCAGCGATTGCTGGAGATGGAAAATAATATCGACGCGTCCAGGAAAGGCCAGAATTTCAGGCCAGAAATTGCGGCAATTTTCTGTGTTACCGCCTGCGTACTGCGACCGCAAAAAAAGGGTTCGTTAAGGGTTCGATAAGCGTTCCGCAGGGCTCCAAAACGTCCTTATAAGGCCAACCGTACTCATTGGTTTCAGTTAGTTACGTGCGCCGGGGTCCCTTTCACGGCGATAACACGGGTTCAAATCCCGTCGGGGACGCCAAATCCTTTCAAGCACTTACAGAATTTGGCCCCAAATTCTCGGGTACACTCTCGGGTACACAATTTCTCTCACTTTTCGGTCGAATCATGGCAATGACCTTGCTTTGCGCCTGGCGCTTCGCTGGGGTCACTGCCTGCGTGTAGACATCCAGAGTGATCCTCGACGACGCATGACGCAAAAGCTCCTGCACCGTCTTCACATCTTCCCCATTCGCTTTGAGCAGCGTGGAGAAGGTGTGCCGAAATGTATGCCAGGACAACTTCTTCGTAATGCCAGCGCGAAGGGCCGCTGGCTGGATGTAATACCGCATCACCGAGGACAGGTAGAGAGGATGCTGACCGCGATTTCGACCGGCACGGTTGCTGGTGCTGGCAAAAATCCAGTCCTCCGGTCGAACACATGGAGCATGTCGATACCACTCCAGCAGGTTCTGCGCCAAATACTCGTCGAGTGGTACCGGCTTT
>JAJYAE010000321.1 GCA_021779695.1 Acidobacteriota bacterium
GCCGGCGAAGTGGTTCTGGTGACGGCGGGCGGCACGCGCGAAGCGCTGGACCCGGTGCGCTTTCTCGGAAACCGGTCGAGCGGCAAGATGGGATATGCATTGGCGGAAGCGGCGCATGGCCGTGGGGCGCGCGTCATCCTGGTAAGCGGCCCAACCACGTTGCACCCGCCTTCCCACTGTGAAGTGGTGAAGGTGACGACGGCAGAGGAGATGCGGAGCGCCGTTCTGGACCGCATGGCTGAAGCGACATTAATCATTAAGGCTGCTGCCGTGGCCGATTACAAGCCGCTCAAAGTCTCCGAGCAGAAGCTAAAGAGATCCGGTCCACTGACGCTGGAGTTGGCGCCGACAGTCGATATTCTGGCCGAAGTCGCGCGGAAGCGGCGCCCAGGGCAGTTAATCGTGGGATTCGCGGCCGAGACCGAAAATGGCATGGAGAATGGCCGGGCCAAGTTGCTGCGAAAGGGTGCCGACGCCATTGTGATGAACGATGTATCCGGTGAAGGGGTGGGGATTGACGCGGACAACAACGCCGCCACGTTTCTGACTGCGACCACGGCAATTGATTTGCCTGAGATGCCAAAGCGGAAGCTGGCGGACCGGATTCTGGATGAGATTGCTGCATTGCGGCGCCCACGGTCCATCGTCGTTGAGATGGACCAAGCGACGGCTCAGGATCAGGTGCTGAATCAGTCGGATGTGCCCGCTGCAACACGGCGCGCGCTGATTGTGGAGAGCTAGGCATGCCGGGACCGGTTGACCAAGTCGCCCAGGATGCCCTTGTTGCGCGCATGCGCTTCTATCGCGAACTTGGTCTCAGCGAGATGTACCGGCGGGCAGTGCCCGCGGATTGGCTGGCGGAATTAAGCGCGACACCCGATGTTCGTACTTTGGCTGCTGGATTGGGTGAGGCACCCGAATCCAGCACCACCGACCGAGCCCAGACGCTGGAGGAATCGACTATTTCGCCTAAAAGGACATTCCCTGAGCCACCCCCAGTTTCCGTTCCAGTTGCAGCGAATGAGCGCGCAGAAGCTTTGCGCCTTATTCAAGAAGAGATTGGCGAGTGTACCCGCTGCGGACTCCACAAGGGGCGCAACAAGCTCGTTTTTGGAGATGGGGATCCAAAGGCGCGACTGATGTTTGTGGGTGAGGGACCTGGAGCGGATGAGGATGCACAGGGGATTCCCTTTGTGGGACGCGCCGGACAACTGCTGAACAACATGATTGCAGCGATGGGCTTGAAGCGCGAAGAGGTCTACATTGCTAATGTTGTAAAGTGCCGTCCGCCGGGCAATCGAACGCCCGAACCGGAGGAGGCGAATACCTGCTCCCCTTTCCTATTCCGTCAGATTGATGCTGTTCATCCGCAGGTACTGGTTGCGCTTGGAGCTACTGCGGCCACATATCTGCTGGGTCAGCGCCAGCCGCTGGCTGGACTGCGGGGACGCGTGCATGCCTTTCGCGGATGCCAGCTTATTGTGACGTATCATCCCGCCTATCTGCTGCGAGACCCGCGACAGAAGAAAGAGGCATGGGCGGATCTGCAGATTGCGATGCGCGAATTGGGCTTGAAGGCACCGACGCGCGGTTAACCGCACCGCTCGAACAGAAATTCTGTTACTCCTGATCCTGCCAGAGTTTGACGCCACCCAGGATTCCGGTTTCATTCGAGATAATGGTGACGTGTTCGGGCGGAGTGAACTCAATCTTCTTGGCATTTCCGCCTCCCAGGTACAGATGGTCCCAGTTGAAGAGGCGGGAGGTCTCGTCGATGGCCTCCTGAAGCAGCTTGTTCCAATGCTTCTTGCCAAACTTCTCGAGACCACGGCGGCCTAGATAGTCCTCATAGGTCTTTTTAAGCCATGGATGGTGTCCCAGTTCGAGTCCTGGGCAAAGACGCCCCCTGGTGAACAGGGAGGACCCCAGGCCAGTGCCGAGAGTGAGAACCAGCTCAACCCCCTGTCCCTTGATGGCTCCGTAGCCCTGGACTGCGGCGTCGTTGGCGACTCGGACAGGCTTCTTCCATCGCTTTTCCAGCCCTTCCTGCAACGGAAAGCCAGCCCAAGTGGGGTGCAGATTGAAGGCACCGAGAGTGCAGCCACGCTTGATGACTCCAGGAAAACCAACAGAGACGCGGTCAAAGCCCAGCAGGAGCTGCTTCAGCTCATGAAGTTTTTCAAGGACCGCTTCCGGTACGGCCGGTTCGGGGGTTGCGACGCGCTGCCGTTCGCTGATCGGAGTTCCCGCGGCATCCAGCAACATCGCTTTGAGGCCAGACCCTCCAATATCAATGGCAAGAGTGACTGGATGCTCAGGGTGCGCGATGGACTTGCTCGCAGAGTTTTGCGGCTTGGGGGTTGATGTTTTCATCACGTTGCATTGTAATGCGGCGCCAAGGGCGATTGAATCCTGTGCAAATCGAGGCCTTAACCGGGACTGGGGGTAAGGCGCCATCCCCTACACTGGGTCTTGTCATTATGCCCGGTTATTGCGAAGTCGCTTTGCCCGTGCCGCTGGACCGCACGTTCACCTACGCCTTGCCGGATGACCAGTCGGCAGTGCGCGGAGCGAGGGTGATTGCGCCGTTTCGCCAGGAGAAGCTCATCGGCGTCGTGACGGAGCTACGTTCGACGGCTCCAACCGATTTCGACGTGCGGTTGATTGAAGCTGTTCTGGATGAAGCGCCACTGCTTAGCGAGCATTTGCTCCAGTTGGCCGAATGGATAGCACAGTACTATCTCGCGCCGCTGGGAGAGGTCTTACGCGGCATGTTGCCGCTGATGGCAGAAGTGCGACGGACCGTGTACTACCGGATCACGGATTCAGGGCGCGATGTGCTTGCCCGCCTGGTGGAGGGCGCACCCGAATCTGGAAGCCTGTGCACCCGACAGCGCCACAATGAAATGGAGGCGATGCAGGGCGGAGAATCGAGTCTGACAAGGCAAGTTCTCGAGCGATTGTCCGCCGGCGAGCGGGTACGAGTCTCCACATTGCGAAGCTCGACCGCTGCGACGCTTCCGGTTCTTGCCTCCATGGTGCGCAAGAAATGGATTGCGCGTGAGACTGCGGCAGCGGAGCGAGATGCGCGGCGGACCGAGCGATTCGCCGTGCTTGTGCCGGAAGGCCGACTGCCATCGCTGACGGATCGGCAACAGGCCATACTGGCTGAGTTGGCTGCGCACAAGGGGGAGATGCCCCTCGTGGAGTTGCGCCGCAAGATTCCGTCGCCTTCAACTCTGCAGACGCTGGTGCGCCGCGGCCTGATGCGCATCGAAGAGCGCGTCGCAGCTTTTCATCTTGGCGGGATTCCGGCCCGGAGTGAACCGGTCCGGCTCAATGAATCTCAAACAGATGCTCTGGCGTCGATTGCAAGCGATCTGGGAGTATTCAAGCCATTCTTGCTGCACGGTGTTACGGGTTCGGGCAAGACCGCCGTCTATCTGGAAGCGATGCAGCGCGCGCTGGATCGGGGACTGGCTTCCATCTTGTTGGTGCCCGAGATTGGGTTGACCCCGCAGATGGCGGGTCTGCTGGATGCAGCTTTCGGATCGCGGGTGGCGCTGCTTCACTCCGCCCTGACTCCCGAAGAGCGTAGTGAGCAATGGCGGCGGATCCATCGCGGGGATGCTCCGATTGTGGTGGGAACGCGTTCTGCGATTTTTGCGCCGCTTGAAAACCTGGGCTTGATCCTGGTCGATGAGGAACACGACCAGAGTTATAAGCAGGAGGAGACGCCGCGCTATAACGCCCGGGATGTTGCGGTGATGCGGGCCAAACTATCGAATGCGGTGGTGGTGCTTGGTTCAGCCACGCCGTCGCTGGAAAGCTGGCAGAATGCGGTGCAGGGGCGCTACACGCGGATTGCAATGCGGGATCGCGTAAAGGACCGGCCGCTCCCTCCGGTGGAACTGGTGGACATGCGGAGCGAGTTTCAGCAGACCGGGCAGGAGCAACTCTTTTCCCGCAGTCTTGTAGAGCAGACGCGGGCCACGTTGGAGCGCGGCGAGCAAGCAATGATTCTGCTCAACCGTCGCGGGTACTCCTTTGCCGTGATCTGCCGCGCATGCGGAAAGAAACTGGAGTGCCAGAATTGCGCGATTGCCTTGACCCACCACAAGCCGGTGATCGATGAAGCCGGTCTGGCGCGCGAAGGACAGCGGCTGGAGTGCCACTACTGCGGCTTTCGCAGGAAGGTTCCGGCGCGTTGCCCGGAATGTGACAGCGAGCATTTGTACTACCTCGGCGCCGGATCGCAGCAGGGCGAAGAGCGCCTGGCGGAGATTTTCCCCATGGCGCGCATCGGTCGAATGGACCGGGATACGGTGCGCGGCCGCCACGATCTGGAGCAGATGCTGGCTCGACTTCACTCCGGCGAGATCAACCTGCTGGTGGGCACGCAGATGATTGCAAAGGGGCACGACATTCATGGCGTGACCCTGGTGGGAGTTGTGGGTTGCGATCACGCGCTTTCAATGCCGGATTTCCGCGCTGCGGAACGCGTCTTTCAGTTGATTACGCAGGTCTCTGGCCGCGCAGGCCGCGGCGATCTGGCGGGTAGAGTCGTGGTGCAGACCTACTATCCGGACCACTACGCCGTGGTGGCCGCCAGCCAACACGACTACAGCGCCTTTGTCGAGCGGGAATTGAAGTACCGGCGCTGGATGCACTATCCGCCGTTTGGTGCTCTGGCTAATCTCCTGATCCAATCGGAAAAACTGGAGGAAGCCGTCCGCTGGTCGGCGAGTCTGGGAGGGTGGTTTCAGTCTGCTGCGCCGGAAGGCGTTCGGGTACTGGGTCCTTGTACGGCGCCGATCGCGCGCATCAAAGGAATTTATCGTTTCCACATCATCTTGAAAGCTGCATCGCGCAAAGCGCTGAATGCAGCCCTGAGGGGAGCGATGACACACGCAGAGAGGGCTGGCATCCCTCGGAGGAATCTCGTAATGGATGTAGATGCACAGCGTCTGATGTAGGGCTGTTCCAGCAGCCCCATACGGATGGGGCTGCGCGATTATTCT
>JAJYAE010000039.1 GCA_021779695.1 Acidobacteriota bacterium
ATGATTGATGACACGCTTCAAGGTGAAACTCTCGCAGACACCGATTATGACGGTCTTAAGGGCTACCAAAGCGCGCTTGAACTCGCATCGCTCGTAAGTCGAGGGTCAAGGAATTTGTCCGACCGGATCATCTTACGCGGCTTGCGCCACCGAAGAGAGGAAGTGCGCCGCGCAAGCGCCGATGTGTTGAAAGAGCGTCTCCGCGCTGGCCAATGGCCTCTGCTCCAGGCTGTAAAGGACGGCTCAAGCCCGCGCCTAAAAGAGACCTTTTACGAATGTGCGACAAATATGGATTTGCCTCTTGCCCCGCCCGGCGGATCGAGGGCTGTCGAGGAAATGCGGAAACTCCAGCTAATTCAGAGAGCCGCAAATCGGGATGCTGCCTCGACGGCGTTTAATGAGCTCAAGAGGATGCGGCCGGGGCGGGACACATCCTTGTTGGGGGAGAATCTTCTGCGATTAAAACAGGTGCAATTGGATATTACGATGAAGATGCTGGAATCCTGTTCTGGTGCCGAAGGAGAGGCGATTTGCCGTTGCTTTGCCGGAGATCTTTCGGTGCAGGAATTTGAGTTTCTGCTTGAGCTCTATGCGCGCTTTGGCTGCGTTAGAGAGGATGATCCATCCCCGGCAAGCACACCGGAAAAAGCGAATGCACTTTCCCGTGCGATCGCCCGAACAGCCAGGCCCGAGTTCGTTCTACAAATAAGAAGAGCGGTACAGGAAATGCGTTTCACGAGTTCGGCGCGCTGGGTGATTCTTGCACTTTTAAGTCACGGCAGCGTCGAGGATGTGGATACGGTTCTCCGTCGCATTGCTGAGGCGGACGAGCGCATCGAGTTTGAAAATCACACAGGCCTTGGACAGGCCGTAGCGCGACGAATGATGGCAATCGCGTCCGGAGTGCCTGACTTCCTACTAACAGCGATGTCGAGGCGGGAATTTTGGCATTATCGCGGTCAGGATTCGACCACTAGCGACGACTCTCTTGGTTTGAAGGCGACGGAGAATCGAGCACTTTACATTCGCATCGCTGCCTATGCAGCTATTGGCGCTGTGGGAACTACAGACCTTGAAGTGCTTTTTCGCCTCGTGGTGCATTCGTATGGTCTGATTGCTCGCGCCGCTGTGATTCGCCTTGTTCGTATACTGGGTGCTGATGCGTTCAAACAAATGTTTGAAAGATTGAAGGGTGGCCTATCACCGTCGGAAGCCACATCTCTTGCTGAGTCTCTTCGTGACGCTGAGATTGAGCATTATGGCGTGGCAAGTATGTGGTGAGCGAAAGCGACTTAGGAGAGCAGGCATGAAGGCGCAAGGAATTGGACTGGCCATTCTCGCGTGCATCACTGGTGTGATAGCGGCGATTTACTGGTATCTGTCAAGCAGGGTTCCGATTGATCCGATTTGGCCCCAGGGGGCTTCCGGCCTTGTAGAACCTGGAGAGCGAGAGGACTCGCAGGAAGGATGGATCGCGGGGCTGCTCGAAGCAAGTACACGCGCGGCTGAACTGAACGCGAAAGCAGCATTGTGGACTGCAGGGTCGGTGTTACTAGCGGCAGCATCGAGCATTGTGTCTATTCTGCCTTAGGATTAAAGAATGTGAACAATGGAAACGGCCGGATGATCACTCTTTCTGCCTCACTGATGTTGCGCCCAACCCGCATCGGCTTCCTTGTGAAACCCGACGACATGGAATCTCTTCGCCGGATCTTCCAGATATGCACCTGCCTCTGGGGCGGAGTTTACAACCCGATTATCCCCGTCAGCACGACGTTACCTGACGCCTGGAAAGAGCGGCATCCGCTTCCTGATCCCGATCCAGTCGAAATCGCAAGAGGCTACATTGATTTTTTTGAGCCTGATGTCTTCGTGGAGGCTCAGGAGGGGTTGGCGAAAGAGATTGATCTAAAAGTCGGTGATCTTGATTTCGGCCGCCCGCGGCTTTTGCCTCTCGACGCGTTCTTCACAAAGCGCGGCGATTACGATCCGGACATTCCACTCGGTACAAATATGTTCCATCTCTATAGGGACCTGTACGAACGAGAGTTCAAGTTCGTTCCTCGACGTGAACGTCGCGTGGCCCTAATGGCGACAGACACAGAGAATGCGCCGTTCGTTGAATGCTTCTTGGGTGGATTTCCGGTTGCGGGACCTCTCGGATCTTTAGCCCAGGCATATCAAGACGCTTTTGATCCGGCTACTCTCGCGCCAACGGCGGAAAACTGGATCAGGGTTGTAAGAGAAGGCTTTTTGTCTCCCCTGTTGCTCACGCGAGAAGGGCTCAAGACTGAGAACAGCGGCTGGGACGAGCCGACGATCTTTGTCGCGGACCCCACGAGCCCCTGCGATCTCATCGATCTCTGGAACTTGCGTCTCTTTCATGGCCGAGTGCTTCCGGTCAATGTTTCATGGCTGAAGGAATCCGGCGATTTCTTAATCGGATTTTTGAAGGCGAATTATCGTCCATTACCCGGAAATCCAAATGGCGTGATGATCCACACCACCATTCAGATTGGCCGGTCAATCTCCGAAGAGCGCATGCGGGCCGCAATGCAAGAGGCCAATATTGTTCCGTCCGATCCTTTTCAATGGGCTTACAAGCTTTGGTATGACGATATCTGGAGGCCGATACGGGATGATATCGTCTCACGTCCTAAGCGCCGACTGGTTTCGGCTGAATCAACAAATCTGGAGTTGACAGTCGCCGAGGAAGACAGCGAAGTCCGCTGCCGGTTCGCGGGCATATCGCCGGATTTCGCCGAGACTTATGGGCATGGAACGGCGCGATGGGTCAATGTCCTGAAATTCCAGAATTATGCAAGAAATGACACGCTCGCCTTCACTTTGCCGTCGTCTTTCACCGGCGACAGTTCGAGACGCATGCGGCTTGGGGAAGCAACGCTTATTTCGCGTGAAGGCTTCGTTCTCCCGCAGGAGTATAAGAATCACGGCGAATATTTCTTGGTCTTGGAAGGCCGCGATGCCGTCATTGAATGGCTAAAACAACAAGGGGTCGAGGCACAGGTCGCCGAACCTGGCCGGATCGCAGATCAAATTCTTGTGTCTCTCGGCGGGTTCTGGGGTATTCGGCTGATCGCAGATCGCGATACGCTGAAACTACTCGATGAGATGTCGAAGAGCACGACGAAGTACACGGACGGCAAGATTGAAGAGTTTCCGGATCGATCTGTCGAAGTCAAAAGGTGGAAGGACCTCGTCAGTCGCCGCGCCAACATGCCGTTTACTGGAAGTCTCAGTCTCGACAGTTTCATCAAAGCCAACATCTTGCGCCTCGGCCTGGTGCTTGAGTGTCCCAACTGCCGCAAGAAGAATTGGTACGGCGTCGACACCTTGAGCGAGAAGGTTAAATGCGAACGATGCCTCAAGGACTATCCCTTTCCCCAGGGCAGTCTGCACTTCGAACGCACGCCGTGGCATTATCGGGTCGTAGGACCTTTCAGTGTGCCCAACTACGCCGAGGGTGCCTACGCAACTGTTCTTGCGCTTAATGCGTTCGCGCGGGGCCTGGAAAGTGATCATGCGAACGTCACCTACGCCACAAACCTCCATTACAAAATCGGGGAAGATAAGCCATTCGAGGTTGACTTCACCCTTTGGTACCAGCGCAGGCGAATCCTCGATCTGGAGGAGGAGCCGGTGCTGGTCTTCGGTGAGGCTAAGAGTTTCGCGATGGAGTGTTTCCAGCAAGCGGATCTGGTTCGCATGCGGAAGCTGGGCGAGAAATTTCCCGGGGCCTTCCTGGTGTTCGCGACCTTGAAGGATGCTCTTAGTGATGCGGAAAAGAAGCTCATAGCGGAACTGGCTTTATGGGGCAGGACAAATCTGAAAGATGGCAGGCCGCATTCGCCGGTCATTGTGCTTACAGGTATTGAGCTATTCTCGCGATGGGATATTCGCGATGCCTGGAAGGCGTTCGGCGGGCGCCACGCAACATTTATTGAGCCGGCATACGTCAGACTTAACGATCTCTGGGTATTCGCGGAAATCACGCAACAGCTCTATCTCGACCTGCCGCATCCCCATGCTCATTTGTTGCCGCGCTTAGTGGCGACTCAACCGCCGATTCGACCTCAGCCTCCTGAGTTGCCAGGCTCAGGCGCTTAGGGAGGTCAAGTCTTGGAGTCCTACAGCCCCAGATTGTCATGATGCGAAGATCGATAAGCGAGAGGTACTCGATGGAGCCCGTAGAACGGGAGGATGACGAGGAACTCTCCGACGAGGAATTCATGCGGCGCCCATCAACGGCGCCGGATGTAGGCGTAGATCTGCGCGGGTTCGCGACACGCGAGCAGGCGGAACTTGTCGGGGCGCAGGTTAATGCCTTCGTTCAAATGTCTGGGAGGTTTCTAAATCTCAGGCGCCTGAAGCAAGTCATCGTGGCCTGGGATTACGATGAGACGCTGGCGGGCCTCAGCCGGGGAGCGCCGGGCGCTAGGCCATTGCGAGCTACGTGCGACGCATTGGGTGTGGGCATCGCGATGGCGCCTACGGTCCTCGATGATGGTGAAGTGCGCGCAGTCATGGTATTCAACGCGCTTCACATGAGCGTCTTCGCGGAAGCCGAGAGACCTGGACTCGAGACCCAGCGGAACGAGATGATCTACACCATCATTCACGAGTGCGCGCATGTCCACGATCTCGAAATTAAGGAAAAATGCTTGCCGGGGGTCGTCCTGAGGCTCCAGCTTGGTCCGCGGGATAGGCTTCTTTTTGGCTTGATCGATCCTTGCTGGGACGAGTACATCGCGTGCCGTCTGAGCGCACCCTTCGCAAAGGAATCGACCTTGCGAGGTTATGAGGAAGTTTTTTGCAAATCGCTCGATGGCGCGCAGCCAAACGCAGACGCAGCCATTCGGCAATATCGCATGCACAGTGATGTCGATCGCCTCCTCGATGAAGCGGCGGGCCGTTATAAAAGGCTCCTGACCTATGGAGCTTATTTGATCGGACATGCGGAAGGTCTTGAGCGCGATCTGAGCGATGCAGCACCGGAAGCCGTGAACGCGATTGCACGGAACAGTTGGTTCAGACCGTTCTTTGAAAAGCTAGGGACTGAGTTGCGGATGATGAATACGAATTACGGAGCTTGGGAGGGAATGGGGGTTTATGAGCCTTTGAAGCAGCTGGGCTATGAGTTGCTGAGGGATCGCGGGATCGAGATCCAAACCCGTCCCAATGGAGGTGCCTATATTAGCGTGCCGCTTCGGGACGAAACGATTCCGTCGCTCGCGGAACAAATGGAATTTCGTCTGGCGGGAAAGGGCGAAAGCGCCTGACAACGAGAGTCACCGCTTCGATCGATCCCCTGAGGGAATATGTCTATCTGGAGCATAAAGACCTGAATTTGACTGACACGCGACCGACGGGAATTGTGGCGCGCTACGCGACCGAGCTTGGAGAAATAACCGTAGCCTTTCTGTTGCTCTGCATGCAGCAGCAGCTCCAGCGAGACACGGGGAAATTCGCCGGCTCAGGCCAAACTGCAGGTCGATCGAGTTCCTCCTGAATGCATCCGCGAGATCGAAGGCGACCAAGGCGATGATTGAATCGAGCTCCCATGCAGGCTCAGTGACCTTTTTCAGCCGTATCCTTGGCGGAATTCCGCACGTCACCGAACACCCGCCTTTCGAATGATGCGAGGGCGCGTTCGCTGAACCCAAGGAGCATTGGGACGGCAATGAAAATCAGGCCTCGCGGCGCCGTGCAAGACGAAAGAGGCGAAGTTGTACAGGTAATGAACATATCGGTAAAGGCCTCGCCAAGTATTGGAATTGGCAAAATGCCCCATCCAAAGAAGGCGCTGCCAATCAGGCTTGCCGCGATGCCTACGCCGAAAATCACAATCTGAAGCCAGACACGCGGATAATGCCTGAAAGGGGGAGGCATTTGGATGGAAATTACGGATCACCTGGGGAAGTTGGCGAATTTCTATAGCGGCGAAGCTACGAAATGCATTAAGGGCAAAGCGTACCTTGCGGCTTGCGTGACCTCGGTAATCACCCAAAAGCGGCCCGTTGGCCGGTTTTGAACTGATAATGTATGGCCGGATTTAAGGTGATAACCGAGGTGCGTGATGCAGGGTGCGGCTCTTGAGGCCCACTTGCAGGCAATGTGTTTTCTGTTCTCGACTGAAGTGAAGAAGACCTCGGTCTACCAGAAAAGAGATTTCGAACGAAAAGGTACAAGGCTCTCGAATTCAAGTATTACGAACTAATCAATATCGCCGACGAGTTGGGCTGGTTCCCACCGAAGAAAATAACGTGGGGGAAAAGGACCACGCTCGCGGGCTTTGTTCACGAACTGCGGAAGCTACGAAATTACGTGCATCCAGGTGTGTGGGCCCCGGAGCACCCGGAAACAACGAAATTCTCAAAGGCCGTTTACAGTGTCGTGTACGAAATCTTCGAGGTTGCGAGTTCCTGGCTGTTGCACCGTATTCATCAAAGCATGCGAGCACGCATGAAGCGTGAAGGGCTTCTTTAGCCCGCTCGTATCGGCTAGATCAGGCTCGGTAATAAATCTTATCGAGCATGGCGGCCTTCGCGATGCTGGAGTAGGCCGATTTTGCATGAAGCAAGAAGTCGAGAAAAAGGTCGTCGGGTCGCAATGGAAACAGATCTTCGACGGCGAGCGGAAGCTTCCATTCAGCATGATTCCGCAGCCGGATAGCGACGAATATTCGTTCAGCCGCGTGGTTCGGCGCCTGTCCCCAGCCGGTAGCCAGGAAGAAGGCCTTCTGCGCGATTGGTCTCGAACATTGGAGCCATGCCGGTGCGAGCTCCGCATCATCGAACAGATCGCCCTCAAAGGCGCTCAATGCGTATAGCACCGGCTCGGCGTCTTTGTCGAGGCGGACGGCGGTCGATTGGCCCGTCTCTTTATCCGTTGTGAATTGGTGAAGCGCGAAAAGCAGAGCTACTCTGATGTCCGAGGTCACGTCGAGCCCAACGCTCGGTAGGCCGTAGTGTTGGGCGGTTGCGAAAGCCCAGAGCCGGTAGTTGTATGAGCAGAGGAATTGCCGCGCTCCCTCGGCAATTTCCTCGCGGCCGAATGAGCCGATCGAGAGCTGCTTCAGGATTCGCTCGGCGATAAAGGCGTCGAGGATCGCTGACCACTGTTCAAACACGGACGCAAATTCAACCTTCAGGCGGGCGCCGGAGGACGGAAGAGACGGCTCCGTTACATACGGTTCGCCGAACAGCCTCAGCGATTCCTGCTCGGAGCGTTTGATCGGGTGAGCTTTGGTCTGCCCGCGCCACATCAACTTGATACTCTTGTCCATCGAATATATTCGGGACGAAAACGCCATGAGTTCTTCAAAGCTATTCGCCTCAAGCACAGGAACCCTCCGGAAAGGAACCCGCAAAAATTCCCCATTTGCGAGGTGATCGACGGGCGATGGTTTGAAGCGGGACGTGAGTCCATAGACGGCCGAGCCTTCAGGCGGGACGAATGACCACGAGTGGCCGTATTGCTCATCGACGAAGAAACCGGTGCCGTCCACCATCGTAAGTTTCTCGGGCACCGCAGCGCTCGAAATGCGATCGCCCTGGCCGCGAAGGTTCGAAAAGTGTGGCGGAAGCGGAATAGTGGGCTGGCTAGGCAATTTCTCCAAACATCCTTTCGGTCATCTCTTGCGCGGTTTCAAAGAGCCGGGGGTCAACCGGAGGATGCCCCACGACCTCGAAAGATCGAAAGCCGCGGTTGATTCCTCCCTGTGAAGTCTGGCTGTATCGTGGCCCGAGATCGAGGCCGTGGACATAAAACAATACCGCATCGATAAGCGCCGCCAGAGAGCCGTCGGTATACGGTTGGTGAAAAACAGGCGGCCCTGTTGATCCATCTCGCTCCCGAGCCTTCACAATCATTTCCCTGATATTCGATGCCATTGGCCAAAATCGGTTTATCAAATCAAGCATGCAGCGGATCGGATTTTGAACCAACTCGATGATGTGCGGCTCGTCCTGAACCAGAAGCAATCGCTTGCCGTGCAGATGCTCTATCATCCCGGCGGCTCCCCGCGAAATTGTGGGATTGAACCTGACATTACGCAGAATTTGAACCGTCGAATTCTTAACTTTCGGATCGATCAGGGTCGCCATGTGGATTTTGGACTCGGGCACGCGGAACGTCGGGACTAGCCATGCAAGACATTTGAGACAGACAGCTTCGAAGGTATCGTTATCAATGAACGGCACGATCAATTGTCTGTCGAACCTGTCCTCCGGTTCAGGACGTCCTTCAAGGTATCGTGCCGCAGAGAGACAATCCAGGACAGACGTCCACATCGAG
The DNA here is from genome assembly GCA_021779695.1 of Acidobacteriota bacterium. Next base: position 8,317 of record JAJYAE010000039.1, read on the forward strand.
AGTTCGGAAAACCGATTCTTGCAAAGGTCATCAAGGAAATAGTGTTCGGAAGTATCTTCCTTTTCTTTGCCCACGAATGCCTCCGTAACAGCACCATACCATCTAAAGTACGCTTGCAAACCCATCGTGGCCCTCAACGGTCATCTACTAACAGCGATTCTCGAACGGTCCGACGAAGTCACGATGATATCCCCTTGAAATTTACTGACACGCGCGTCTGGCTTTGCTATCGAAAAATCTGTTATCAAGAGGAGTCGAACGCAATTGTATTGATCTATAGCGCACGTACAACGTGAACATCGCAGCGCAGCCCATACGCGTTACTGATCCGGCATCAGCAAACTCGAACCCCACGGTTTGCGCGATACCTGGCTTTCCGCTTCACAGTTGGGCGGAAAGCGCGCCGAAGGATCCGGCGCACGGCATCTTCAGTTATGCCGCGCAGCCCTGATCAGACGGTCCAATTCAGTCTTCTTTAGCTGATCGAGTGACGCACGAAAGGCTAGAAAGTCTGGATGGAGTCCTGGCTTTTCGCATGCCCCTCGGTACCGGTCCAGTGCTTTTTCACGTTGGTCGTGAGACCACTTGCCCCAGCATGCGAGGAACACGCCGGGGCGGATTCTCCAGTCCGCGACCACGGTTTCAACGGCATCGGCCAGCGTGTCTCCCGTTGCACAGAGACCCAGCACCTGGGTACGCTCCGCGGCGAACCGGACCTTGTCACCGGCACGACAATCCTCGCAGAGGGATTGTGCCACCTCTGCGAGGACCTTCCTGGAGGGTCGGCGCCCAACGGTGGTCTCGTGACCGCAGAGGCTCTGGGCCACGACCGGCTCAGATTTGGGTTTTGTGGGTTTTAGGGGGATCGCCGCGGTGTTGGACCTATCGGCGAGAAAGGAAGTCACGGCAGCACGAGTCTTTTCCTCCTGCCAGTCAACGGCAATCCCAAACCCATCAAACCGCTTTTGCGCATACCCATCGTCGAGCGCCTTCGAGGTGGGCATTTTGTCGGCACCTCTAAAGCCGAGCGCATCAATAATTTTCCCGAATTGAATCGAAGAAATCCGCAGCGCTTCCGCCATTTCGCGAAAGCGCGACGTGTAGCCGGGAGCGGGATGATGCTGGGCGATTTCGACGCCATTCTCGACGAGAGCCGAAGAACTCGCCGCATCGGCACGGGAATTTTCGCTGCGATTCACCCAGCGCAACGAGACCGCCCATCCGGCCCCGGTGAGCTTTTCAATCAGCCCGGCCGCCTTGGCGTGCAGGGGGATGATGTGTTTCGCACCCACGCTCCATTCGCCGAGAATCTGGAGAATTACCAATTGTGAGTCGCCTGTGATCCTCAAGTCACCGGGTTTGGGAAACGCCGCGACTGTCTCTAGCAGGCGGATCAGCGCCATGTACTCGGCGACATTGTTTGAATTACTTTTTCGCGCCTTGACGTACTCGTGATAGTCCTTCTTGCCAATTACCCAGCCGAGGCCCATGTGGCCACCTGGGTTAATCGGCTGACACGCGCCATCAAACGAAGCCTTGATCAAAGGTCGAGATTCGGACATAGTAGAGACCTTCTTGAACCAGCCAGCCAATTGACCCGAGGGATCAAGCGGCCCCAGCCCGACTCCGACTTATCCGAATTTGATCAATTTCTTCTGATCAAATTGCCGCGTGAAATGCTGGTCGTATCTAGCCTCCCAAGAAGGTTCGGGCCAGTCTCGCTTCCTGAGGTTCAGAGGGATCTGCTGCAAATTCCCGCCTTTGGATCGATGTTCACCTACCGCGTAAACTCCGCGTTCTTCAGCCAGCCTTGTGCCGAGTTGTTTGAAGTGTACTTTGCAACCCGCGTCCTCACTCGACGTGAACAGGTACTGAGCATCGTCGAGCGTCATGAGCCGCGCTTCCTTCTTCGAGCCCGACTCGCCGCCAATCACGTTCCAGGCAATGCCGCTCTCGCGCAGCATGCCGGTGAGATTTGGGCATGCATCCTTGAGCGATATTTTCGGATCCGACACCCAGGGCTCGAATGAAATCCACTTGATTTCGGCATGCGTGTTGCCCAATGACACAATCTTTTTCAGTTCGCCCTTTTGAGGTGTGCAAACCGATACGCCCATCCATACGTTGGGAGGCCATTCGCCGAACTCCCGCATGATTGCAGCGTCCAGTTCGGCGAGACGGCCGGCGCGCTTTGTGAGGACCTGAAACTGCGTCCACGGAGCACACCGGAAAACGCGAAAATGTTCGAGGATGACTTCCATCGGGACTGCGCGATGCAGCAGGTCCGAAAACTCGTCTACAAACACGAGCGATCTTGGCGGGAATTTGAAGCACGCGTACAGTTTGGCTGGGTTGAATAAGACTCGATCGGTGAAGCGTCTCTTTACTACTTCCTGCTCAATGCCATTCGTTACCACGCGCTTCGTATAGGTTTCGACAAGGTCGCTGTACCGGCCATCTTGATTATGTATCTTGGATTTCGAGAACCTAAAGATGCGCAACCGGGCGTAACACCCATCGCAGCCCTTTGAGCACTCGCGGCAGCCGTAAAGACTATTTAGAACCTCAGTGCACCAACTGATCCCGACTTTGCCTTCCCCCACGCCTTCCTCCTGAGATTTCCTTGCCCAGAAACGTCATGAGCGCACCGATGCTCTAGTTATCGGCGGATCGGTCACATATCTTCAATGGCTGGTGGGGCTGGTTGGTCGACTTCGAGCCCCGCCACCGCTCTCGGCTATGTCGCGACGGGGCTGTCGATTGGCCAGCGGGTGTTTAGCCTCGTGGACTGGTATCGCGACGGCACGCTGGCGAGTATGTGGCCGTCGACGCACGCGACCTCACTCCGCTGCCGGGCAACGTTGACTTCACGGTGGGGGTGGCCCTCGTATTGTGGGGCCTGACCACGTGGTAGGGCTGTTCGACCAAGTTTGCTTTCAGGCGTAGCAGAGCGTCCTCGTGCACAATGCGGGCGGCCCAGTCGGTTCGATGGTGAGCCTGCTCGTGCGTGAAGCCGGCGCGTACGTCATTGGGACTGGGCACGCCAGCGCCCGGCCAGCACCAGTCAGTGCTTCCAAACCAGTATCACGGGCCAGCTCTCACGTGCGCGGCGAATCTATCGGGACATGGATTACGGGTACTACATGCCTCGACCGTGTTGTGAGATAGCCCTTGGTGGTTCCGCTGTAGATTTAAGGCCGTACCGCTCAATGAGCCTGGGGGTGACCCGGCGGGAACCAACTTACGACTCGATTTAACGTAAGCGAAGATACTGATGCGGCTCCTACGAGAATCATGGAGTGTTGCCCGCAAGCGAGACTGGCAACGACGAGCGGTGACGATCTAACCGGGGCGAAAGCTGCAGTTCTTTGGGTCACCAAGCCCTACGTTTACCGGCATGATGAACTCGTCGACCGGAGTGATGGGCTCGTTCACCGGCGTGAGGGTGCTGAGCCGACCATGGACACCCTGCAGGCAAGTACAGTTGAGCTTGCTTTGCGGCCCGACATCGGGCTCTCCGACTCGTTCGCTTGGGTGAGCAGCGATCTGACTAAATCGCAAAGGGCAAAAAGTGTTTCGCAGAACCAAGCCTCATCCGAACGTGTCAGACGCTCTACGGATAAGATACGATTTGCATCCTTATATATAAGCAAGACCAGCTTTCTGCAACATCCAATAGTATCAATCCGTTGGGTGGCAACTCCTCAACAATCTTGGTCCTCGCAACCAGGTTTGCATTGCCCTGGTCCGCATACGTCCGGCTACTTTCCGTCAAGAATCAGGAAGCACGGAACTTCTACGAAACCGAAGCCCTCCGTTCGGGCTGGTCTGTTCGCCAGCTTGACCGGCAGATCGGCAGCCAGTTCTACGAACGCATCGCGCTCTCGCGGAACAAAGCTGCCATGCTCCAGAAGGCTGAGACCGCCGGACCCCGTGACACAATCACGCCGGAAGAAGCCATCAAAGACCCGTTCGTTCTCGAATTCCTCGACCTCAAGGACGAATACTCAGAATCGGACTTGGAGGACGCGCTCATCCAGCACCTCACCGATTTTCTGCTTGAACTGGGCGATGACTTTGCATTCGTGGGCCGTCAACGGCGAGTTCGCATCGACGACAATTGGTTCCGCGTCGATCTTGTCTTCTTCCACCGCCGCTTGAAATCCCTGTTGGTTGTGGATCTCAAGATTGATAAATTCAGCTATGCAGACGCCGGGCAAATGCATATGTACCTCAACTACGCCCGCGAACACTGGATGAAGCCCGGCGAGAACCCTCCAACTGGCCTGATCCTCTGTGCGGAGAAGGGTGCCGCGGAAGCCCACTACGCCCTTGAAAATCTCCCTAACAAGATTCTCCCTGCCGAATACCAAACAATCCTGCCAGATGAAAAGCTGATTGCCGAGGAGCTTGAACGCTCCCGGCGAAAACTGGAAGAACTGCGCCTGCCTGATGGACCCGTCTAAAGCAATCTCCGCCGACTGAACGGGTGAATAGGCGGCCACTAGGGCACAATCTCTTGGCGACGGCACTCGGCCTCAATTGCGCGAAGCACACGATACACAGTGGTACCCATACCTGTCAGCGTGCCGATCGCATCGCGTCCGGCCATGCCCTCAATGTCTCCGAACGCCACGTAGATGTGGAAATCGAACTCATAATTGAATTGCGGTCCAGGGCCGACAGTCATAATCACCATTTCGTTTTTCTCGCTATCCCAAACATGCGGATCGGGCATTTCCCAATAACCACCGATGCCTGCGACCGAGGCGCGATTCCGAAGAACTCCGGTGCCGAACGGTTGCAAGATTCTGTGCTTGTCAGTGTTGCTCAGTTTGTTCAAACCCCAAAGAAAGTCATTGCCTTCATAGTAGGGTTGGAATCCGCAGAACAGCGGGTGAAGCTCCGAAGGGATGTCTTTGCATCTGCCGAGCGCGCTCGCCATATCATCAATCGTTCCGGCGAATGGAAAAGCGGCATTTCTCGGATCTGCTACACCGCTGGCGACAGCGATGTCACAGACAGCGTTGTCGAGTGCTGTCCTGAGTCCATGAATGATTTCTCCAGCTAGGTTGATAGTGGAGTTGGGAATCTCACCAGTAAGTTTTGCCTTGTGAACTACGTGATTCGGTTTGCTCGGGTGAGACTCAACCACCTGCTCATAAGGATTGCTGTCGTTGAAGTGTCGGATTTCCCAAAACAGGTCAACCAGCCGTCCTTCAGTCCAACTGACTTTATCGAACGATGTCTTGAACGGCGGCACCACCATAGCTGGATTCCTTACTCATCATTCGGGTCAAACGGCGGAGGAAATTTTGCCCTTAACCCAGCTATCTGCGCGTCCGTCGCGTCTCCGCGCCATGTCACTTTGACGCTGCGCGTTTCGGGTGACCATCCAGATGACTGGTAGGTTTTGTGCGTCAACGTGACCACTCGATCCGGCGGCGCTTCAACGGTCACGTTGTCCGCATGAAACATGCTATCCACACTTCCCGTCACCCATCCACGCGGGGTCAAGTGATATTCGATTTAGACTCTATCAACGGCCATAGCCTATTTACCCGGTTTCGGCTTGAGTTTCCTCTGATCCTGGATGTGTCGCATTACCGATGCAGCGAGTTGCTGGTTTTGTTTATCGCGGCCTTAGGAACCGACGGGAAACTCACTGCCTTATACATCCCCTTGACGATGTAGATTGCCAACTCTGTTGCGGTCATCGGAGAACCGTTCACATCAGTCAGCATACCCTGCGGCCCGACGTAAAGGTCCATGAACACGTTGTCCACTACACCCACGGACCCCGATCTCCAAACTGACCTCTTAATCTGACTTGAACCGGGCCGGTAGTAGAAGTGGTGCATTACAGCAGACTCGTTCCCAAACTCCATGGAGTGTCTATCAACGCCGACAGTGCAGTGATGGTCCGGGTACGTCGAGTCGGCTTCTTTCAGCGAGGAGTGTCCGACGATATTCTCGTCCATTGAGTAGGTAAACCGCTCCGCCAAGCCGTCTGCTTGAACCTTCACTTCGTCCGTGAACTCCTTCCAGAAGTCCGGCGCTCCCTGCTGGGCTTTTATTGATCCCTCCAGTCGCTGTTGTCCGAGCGCCTCCGCCTGCCGGATGGTTCCGGCTATACGGCCACTCTCCTTATCCATCCAATCTGTGCTGGTCATAGACACCTCCGTACTGATCTTCTCAATCTCTTCGCCACGAGTCAAGCCGTACAGGTTGCATTTCAGAGTCTTTCAGAGTTAAAATTCCTGAGTCGATTACACTCAATGGAGATGCCGGCAATGCAAACAGCCATACACGCCACCGTAGAAATTCCGGCCGCGGACCGCCAATGCGAGAACTGCACGGACCAAGCGATCTTAATCATTGACGGCATCGCACAGTGCCCCCACCACGCAGGCGAACGCATCCGCGACGAGCACCCCGCCATCATTGCTGGGCTCGTGCTCAGAGCCTACAAGGGCGAGCGCCTGCTCTGAGACAAATTTAACGGACTGTTGGGTACGGGGCGCCCTTCCCCGGCGCGGGTACTGCCTCTCCAGGAAGATCCACGCAATGGGTGTGATATGGCGTTCAAGAGCGTTGCCCCCGACCAGATTCCGGCCTTCGCAATCGTAGAAGCACGAGTCAAGGCCATCAGCCCCGACATCACGATAGACCGAACTGGCTATGACTTTGATACAACGGTCTACCGATTTGGTCTCTTAGGCGGCCGCGAGCGCACAGCGGAGGTTGACCTGTCTCGTGAGTTGTTAGAGGACTTGCGTGACAATCCTCATGGACCAAATAGCCGCTACACTCTAGAAATCACTTCCAAGCTGAGTACAAAGGTCCGTGAGGCGATTGAAGCGGCTGGCCTCTTCTCCTTTACTGATGAAGCCTTGAAATACCTGCTGCTCCAGTTCGTTGTGAATGAGCACAAGAATGGGAGAACAGCAAACAAGTACAACACCATCGGAAGGGACACAAAAGGCAACTTTGAACTTTGGCTTCGCACGGAGCTCTCTCCTGAAGAGAAGGATTCCCTCATCTGGTCATGGGGTGAACTCGTGCGTCTCCGGTTAATTGCGCCGACCGGTACGGACCTTGTTTCTCCCGACGAATGGGTGAAGGCTACTGAACGGGGCATTGCAAGCATTGAAGGGCGCTCGTTCACTGAATACGAGGAGATTGAAGTCTTTGTCGCCAAAGGTGAAGTATTCACTGCGTTCCGATCATTGCAACGTATCTTTGAGCAATCCCGGAGCAAGGTCATCATCATTGACCCCTACACAGACGAGACAGTCTTGGATCATATTGCCGCACTCGCTTCTTCTGTTCAGGTTCAACTTCTGACAGAGCGCGTGCTAGGGCAATTCAAAACCGCATATCAAAAGCTGCTCCTGCAAAGGGGTAACGTAGAAGTTCGGGTTGCGGCAAACTTCCACGATCGCTTCATCATTCTGGACGATGTGAAGTGTTTCCAACTCGGCGCCTCCATCAACCATCTTGGAAAGAAGTCAACGGTTATTGATGTCAAAAATGATGAAGTCCGGGACAAGATTCTGGCGGAATTCACAAAGGCGTGGTCTGCGGGTAGCCCAGTCTAATCGATGCGAGGATAACTTATGGAGGATTGGCCCGAATGACGGAGCTAGAGAAAGAGACTATTGTCGCTTGTGTCGGGGCTGCGTTCACCGGCATCCCAGCAATACTCCTCTTCTGGTGGACTTGGCGTCGTGATCAAGAGAGGCTTCTGGTCCTCAAGTTTTTGAACCACTTCGACAAACTTGACGGCGGAGAGGTCTTGAGTAAGGACCAACAGGGCATTCCTCATGTTGATATTTTGATCCGCAATCGCTCGCTGTTTTCGGTTCGGCTCAGCGCGGTGGGCTTCAAGATTGATAAGAAGGTCATCCGAGTTCACAGCTATCGCCTCCCATTGAGACTTAAGAGAAATCCGGACCAAGGCTCGAACCGGCCCAACATTCCAGACGACAGCGACCCGGCTGAGATTCGCACTGGAGAGAGCCTGCTGGTCTCAATTACTGAGTCTGGCCCTGACCGTGAAGCTCTCTGCAAGGCAATCGTTGAGGCGGCGCTAAAGCGAAAGATGAGGGCCGAGGAATTTGTACTCAGCAGAAGACTGGCGGCGCTGGTCGCGCTTGAGTCGGGCAAGGAATTCACATCTATGCCCTTTGGCAAACTCGTTTGGCGTTCAATTTCGGAGCCGCTCACATCACTACGCAAACGCATCCGGGAGCTCTTTTCTCGATCAAAGCAGACTGTTAACGCGTGATAGAGTGACTGATCCTTCAAACTCGCTGCAATCGTTTCAGCAGGTGCTTCTTCTGCATGGCAGAAGAAAATATAGGTTGGCCCTAAAGTCTGAACGAGCCGGATCGGCTACCGGCATAAACCTGATCGGCAGCGGTATAGTCCTGATCATCACCGGCGTGAACGGGCCGGTGATGACAATAGTCGGCATTCGTGCAACTGCTGTTCAACCTGCTATGCGGTCCCACAAGTCAACGGAAACTTCAAGTGTGAGGTCGATCCGACCTAACATCGGTACACCCGTCGGGATCTACCTCCTGCGAGATCCGTTCGCGCTGGGATGGCAGTCATCCACCGCAGTTGTCGGTGCCGGAGTCAAAAACCTCGACCACTGCTTTATTTGATCTGGTGGAGGACAGTCCTCAATTCCGCCAGCAATCCAATTGCACCCCAAATTACGGATGCAGCGGTCATGACCAAGACTCCCGAATTAAGGCTGTGTTCCCGCTGGTTAGGATCACGTGTACGCCGAACAGCTTTGACCCGGGCAGCGACAGCCAACTCCTTGGTTTTGAAGGCGCCCAAGAGTACCCTCTTGCCCCTAATGTTGATGTATGCTTCGTAGACGTACCCGTGGGCACGCTTCCGGCGAGTGATGCACCTGCATCTCGTGGTATTGCTCTTCGGCGTCTTGCGTTTAAGAGCATCCTTTGATCTTCTGATTATTTGGAGGTTGCAGTAGCGATTGTCGCAAGGGTCGCCGTTTTTGTGATCGACGACACGTTTGTGCTTCTTGGTTGGCGGTCGGCGCCCATGCAGGCCCATGATCTCACCCTGCATGAATATTCTCCGCTTACCCACGCATCGAGAAGCGTAATACCCATTTTTCCCTGGACTCCAGTTGACGTACCAATTCCACTTGCTCAGGCGAGCGTAATCGGAAGCATCCACGATAGTGACCTGGCCCTTGGTGAGCCTGATCACCCGCACGTTAGGATCCTTCAACTGTTCCGAATACCGGGCTTCAGCTTCACTGTAGTCCGCTTCCTGCCTCCGTTTTGTCGGCGTCACGGATGCCCCCTTTCCTCGTGCCGAACATTGTCGCTATCGCTTCCCGCGACGATTTGATTTGTTATTACTGCGTTTCATCCGGCGATCGATGCGCTTCATCGCCGCACGCTTGTGCTCGTCCGTCGGATGAACGTACTTGTACACACACCGGATCGAACCATGCCCGAGCAGGGCGGCCAGTGTGGCTAGGTCAACTTTGTCCTCGGCGACGGCCCGGGTTGCAAAGGTATGGCGGAAGTCATACGGGACAAACTCAATCAACACACCGTCTTTGGCAGCCTCGGCAATGATCCGATCGTGCGCGGAGTTTATGCGGTAAATGTGTGCGCCGCCCTTCCTCTTGGACGGGAAGATCCACTTGGATTGGCCGGCCATTCTCCGGTCGAGTATCTGGCGAGATTCAGTGGTCATGTTCAGGTGCCGCTTTGCCGCCTTTGTCTTGCCACGGGCAACGTAGATCGTTCCTGATTCGAAGTTGATGTTGTCCTTCGCCAGCGTCGTGACTTCTTCCGGTCGCATTCCCTGGTTGATCATCAGGCGACCCACATCGTGAAGATCGGGCAGCCTGGCTGCCCGCCGGAAGTAGTCTTCCTCTTCTACGACGGTGAGGACGTGAATCCTCTCAGCGTCCGCGTCTGAAGGGATGTCGACTTCTTCAACAGGGTTCGAGTAGGCCCAATGATGTCGAACTGCATATTGGCAGAACGTACTCAATGCATGGAGATCATGCCGGATCGTAACGTCGACTACCTCATGTTCCTCAGCGCGCCAGATCTTATAGTCGTCGATGGTTGCGGCGTCGATCGCGCTGACCGGGAGCTTGTCAAAGAAGACGACGGCGCTTGAGAGACTGGTCATTATCCTCCTACAACTGTTTGGGTGCGCACGGTATTTGCTTTTGGCCCAGATCCCGAATTTAGGCACCGCATTGCGGAAACTGATTACCTCGATTTCATTTGCCGGACGTTTTCCGCTCTTCAGCCGCCTCCGCGCATTCGTTTCGTTCTCGCTTGCCTCGCCTTTGTTTTGTGGCGTGGCCGCCAAATCTGTGCTGCCGGTGTATTCCTGTCCCTTGAACTTGAACCGGTAATGCCACTTGCCGCTCCTCTTCCTCAGCGACATTGTGATCTCCTTTCACCATCTGCTGTTGCGCCCACTCATCAAAGCCGTCGCGGGGGTACCAAATGCCTCCAAATTTGAAGTAGGGTGGACCCCTCCTTTGCGACCGCAGGTCAGCCAGGCGTGACTCGCTCATCTCGAACTCTCGGGCGAGTTCTTTCGGCGACATCACGTTTTCTCTGGCGAAACGCATCGAATCAACCTTCACTCACTCCCACCAAGGGCGTGGTCACAAAATTCTCTTGAGCAAAGCTGGTCACCCTGTGCGGGTTACTAGCTTCACTACTGAAATTTGAGAATAATAAAGAAGTGAGCCAGAACCTAAGGCTGGAGCGCAGAATCGACGGGGAGGTCAAAAAGTTTCAAAAAGTACCGGGCCGGTCACAAGCACCGGAGCGTCCGCCGGTGAACGCGGGCGTCAATGCTCAACATTTTCCCGTACGGCAAGGCGTTCTCGACCGCCACCAAATCAATCCCGCATGTACAAGTCGCCTGCACCCTGCGCTGAGCCTTGACTGGAATTGGTTGCTCACGAGCCCAGCACGGCTCCGCGCGTGCGACTCTATCGACGCGCGGTCTCTCCGGATTAGGAGCAAGTAAAGTTCGCGGCACGAAGCTGGTTCGCTGGCGCATAAGCGGATCGTGCCCGCTTGCTCACTTGCTTCAAGATTTCGACCAGGGGACCGCACCGCAATTCTCCGCTGTTCCAGTAATGAGCGCTTGCTTGAGCGCGTGAAACGAGGAGGTCTCCTGACGACATGAAGCAGATGATGCCGCCGACTTCTTTGAAATGCGGAGCGATGGAGCTCAGCATCCCGGCCTCGTTCAGCACATAGACGACAAGGTGAAGGTGCCTTTCGGCCGCGTAGGCGGGACATAGTTCGGCGTATCGTGCTGAACTTTTCACCGTCAATTCGTATTCAATGCCGATGCGAACCGGTGAATTCTGGAGGAGGATTTCGACGACTGCGTCGTAATCCTTCGCCAATCCGGCCTTACCGTAAAGCATGTTGTCGGCGCGAACCTGGAAATCACTCATCCAGAAATTGACGACAAATTCCTGAAGGAACCCGGCGAACATGCGATTCACTCCGAGGAAATGATTCATGCTGGCAGGATCCCGGGTCACATCCACGCAAAGGTTTGGGTCGGTCTCGTTGCCATGAATTGCGGATAGTCCGGCTTTCGAGACTGCGTACGCTATCTCTCTTGTGCCGTTCATTGCCTTGTTTGCAATGACGTATCCGCCCTTACAAAGGAGCCCAAGTACCTCACCAAGCCACGCTCGCTCACAGGGGAGGCCGTAGTATTTGGCGATGGCTTGCACAATTTTGGGTGTGCACCAGCCGTAGACTCTCAGCAGGAGCAGGATGTGATATTGCCTTCTCGTTAGCCCTCCGGCGATATCGGTTGTGCTGATACGCCGCGGCTTGTCCGACTTCAGATCCCTCCTTTTGTAGGGACCGATCGGCTGAATGGAAGGCTGCAGGTTTGAATTGTCCTTCACGACAGACCTCCCTTCAGGGAGGAGTCGAGCGCAACAGGGCGTTTGTTTGCGAGGCCTGGTGCCGGTAATACTTGTTTCGCTATAACCGGCCTAGCGCAGACAGCGGACGAACATATCTCAAGTGCGCACCCGGCGAAGTGCCCTTCGCACCGCTTGACGTCACCGGCTATTTGTCCAGTGGTAAACGCGAACGCTTCAAGTTTGGACGGGAAGGACTTCGGAACTGGGGGCTTTGCAATCCTCCCGCGGTTCCTAATTCGCCTTGAATTAAATCTACACGGCAGGGAGGAAACGGAGCGATGTAACAACGAACTGTGTGTGCGATTGCCAGAGAAACCCGCACGCATCTGACCCAGAATCGCATCCCCGGCTTCGGCGCTCGGCAAGAGTGGTCCATTTGTACTCGGCAGAAGTGACCCAGGGCAGGAACAACATTGGGAGAGGTAGGGATATATACAGCATCATCCCGCACCGTAGGTGCGGC
>JAJYAE010000322.1 GCA_021779695.1 Acidobacteriota bacterium
CGTGTGGATAGAAGGGATGTCCATCCCCATCGCTGTAGTTATAACCCTGGTCATAGCGGTGCGGATTGCCGTGAAAACGGCCCGGGCCATGCTCGGGCGCGCCCTGTCCGTACCATCCTTTGTTTCCATGATCACCGTGCTCACCATTCCACGCAAAAGCGGGCAGGGAAATGGTGATAGCCACTGCAAGAACTCCTTGCGCGAGGCGCATTCTTTCCTCCTTCGTGCCTCCATGGCAACAACAAGTGCAGCTTGGACTGAGGGTTCTTCTGAATCATTGTTGAGAAGGCAAACCCCGCGCCTTGTGGGAAGTTGCGCGGGGCTCAGTGCCGGGGCAGGCGTTTCAGGCGCCCACCGCCACGGGTGTGCGGCGCCACGCATACAGCGGGAACTGGTTGGCCAGCTCGGCCACTTCGCCGCGGATGCGCGCAAGGGCGGCATCGTTGTTGCGTTCGACAAGCGCCCGATCAATCCAGCGGGCAATCTGGCGCATCTCCGCCTCTTTCATGCCGCGCGTCGTCAATGCCGGCGTTCCGATGCGAATGCCGGAGGGCTTGAGGGGAGGATTGGTGTCGTAGGGAATGGCATTCTTGTTGACCGTGATGCCGGCCTTGCCCAGAGCCAGTTCCGCCTCAGAGCCGAGAATGCCTTTTTCGAAGACATCGACCAGCATGAGGTGATTGTCTGTGCCGCCGGAGACGAGACGATAACCGGCCTCCCGCAATCCCGATGCCAGAGCCTTGGCGTTGGCCACAATCTGCGCAGCATACGCCTTGAATTCCGGCCGCAGCACCTCTCCAAAGGCAACCGCCTTGGCAGCGACGATGTGCACCAGCGGTCCGCCCTGCTGGCCGGGGAAGACTGCCTTGTCCACGGCCGCGGCAAGATCCTGTCCGCACAAAATGAGGCCCGCACGCGGTCCGCGCAGCGTCTTGTGCGTGGTGGTTGTTGTGATGTGCGCATGGGGCACGGGAGATGGATGTGCATCGCCCGCAACAAGGCCCGCGATGTGCGCCATATCGAAGATGTAGAACGCGCCAACCTTGTCGGCAATCTGCCGCATGCGCGCAAAATCCCACAGCCGCGGATAAGCGCTGGCGCCGCCGATGATGGCCTTTGGCTTTTCGCGCAGAGCAATCGCCTCGAGCTCGTCGTAGTCGATGACCTCAGTCTCGCGGTTCACGTGATAGAAGGCCGTCTTGTAAAGCTTGCCGCTGAAGCTCAGCTTGTGGCCGTGGGTCAAATGGCCGCCGTGCGCCAGGTCAAGACCGAGAATCGTATCGCCGGGCTGCAGCACCGCCATGTAAGCAGCGGCGTTGGCCTGGGAGCCGGAGTGTGGCTGCACGTTGGCATGCTCAGCGCCGAATATTTGCTTCGCGCGATCACGGGCAAGATTTTCAACCACATCGGTGTATTCGCATCCACCGTAATAACGTCGTCCCGGATATCCCTCGGCATACTTGTTGGTGAAGACCGAGCCGGCAGCCTCCAGTACGGCCTCAGAGACAAAGTTTTCGCTGGCGATCATCTCCAGCCCTTCGTGCTGGCGGAGGGTTTCATGGTCAATGGCAGCGGCGACCTCAGGGTCAGCCTGGGCAAGAGAAAGAGCCATGCGATGGGTCATAAGTTGATGATAGGGCATTTTGCCCTGAACCGGAGTTGCGAAGATGCATGAGCTGGCAAGCCCTTTTGTTTTCTGGATTTAGTTGAACTCAGCGGGGCAGCGTCTGTTCCGCCACGGCGAGGACATGTCCTGACTTCCGGTCAGCGACAAAGACCACCAGGCGCAGCGGCCCCTTGGCGTCGTCGCCCTGGGAACGATCTGAATCGGCAAGCCGCAACATGCGTCCGTCGAGAGCCTTGGAGCCGAAGTCCTTTATCGCGCGCACAACTGCCACATGATGCAAGGTGCGTCCAGCATTTTCGCCGCTCGTCACCTCGCGATGCGTGGCATCCTCCGCCAGAGCAGCCTCGAGTTTTGCGTCGCTGCCGGGCTGACCATGGACCGAAAAATCCACGCCTCCATTCGCCCAGTGCACATTCTCGATCGCCAGAGGCTCCTTCGGTTTAATCGCAGCCTGTTCGACAGCCTGGGCCAGAGCGTTGGCGTTGTTGCCGACGACCTGTAAAGCTCCATCCACCACAGCCTGCGGCGTGTAACTATCCTGAAGGCCAAAGTGGTAGACGTAGCCGCGCTGCCGCTCGTCGATCTCTGGCATGGAAAAGGGATCGCTCCATCCCTCGTGGTTCCAGTAGGTCACGTGCTCGCTGAGCACGATGGCGTCCGCATCCGGGACGAATTGCTCGTGGTCGAGTCGCGCCAGCAGCGCGTCCGCTGGCGGACAGTCCGAGCAGCCTTCGGAGGTAAACAGTTCCACGAGCACAGGCCGACGGTGTGCGGACGGCCTCAATGCGACTTGTGCAACAAGAGGTCCCGCTGCAAGGCTCGCAGCCAGCATCAGACCGGCGGTCTGCTGCACGACAGTTACTGAAAGCGAAGTGAGTCCAACCATAGAGGGTCTGCAGCGATGCGCAGCAAGAGCATGGGGAAGAAGCGCACGCATCGAAATTCTGAGCCAGCGCAACTTTCTTGTCAAACCTGGGGTTAAGATCGCCATGGGTTGAAGAGCCCACACAGAACAATTGATCGCTTTTTGGAGGTTTGCATGACGAAGGTATCTCTTTTGCTCGTGGTTGCCATGGCCGCTTCGGTCCCGGCCTTCGCCCAGCAGGCGCAGCCTGCGCCCACGCCCAGCGCCTCGCCGAACACGGTGGGGAGCCACCGCGAAAACCAGCAGGACCGCATCGCAAATGGCGTGCAGTCAGGCCAGTTGACCGCAGGCGAGACCAAGAACCTGGAATCGCGCGAAGCCAACCTGAACCAGCAAATTCACGCAGACCGCGCCGCGAACGGTGGCAAGCTGACCCAGCAGGAGCGGCAAAATATCGATCGCCGCCAGAACAACCTGAGCCGCAGCATCTACCAGGACAAGCACAATGCGAACCAGGCGCACTTTGGGAACAATGAGGTTGGCCAGCGCCGTGAGAACCAGCAGGATCGCATCGCGCAGGGGATTCGCAGCGGGCAGATGACAGCCGGCGAAGCCTCGCGCGCTGAGGGCCGCCAGCAGAACATCAACCGCAGCGTCGCGGCGGACCGAGCGGCCAATGGAGGGCGCCTTACGCAACAGGAGCGGCAGAACATCAATCGCCGCCAGAATGGCGCCAGCCGTCAAATCTATCGCGAGAAGCACAACGGCGCGCGGCAGCGCCACTGAGGTATGACTCCACTGAGATCTAACGAGAAGCCGGTATGCTGAACGCATGACTGGCTTCTCGTCTTGCCGCGTTCTGCTTGCAACCTGGTGTTGCGCGATGGCCAGCGCCGCACCGGCAACGACATTCCCCGCGGTCACGCTGACACCATCCGTCGTTGAAGCCGGATCGCCAGAACTCATTCGCGTGGACGCACCCCACGGCGGAACCCTGCAAGGGGAGTGGCTGGGGCGTAAGCTGGAATTCTTCCGTAGCACTGCCGGCGACGCCCAATTCGCACTCGCCGGAGTCGATGTGGAAGCGCCGACCGGCCCTTCGCGCTTAGAGATCGAACTCACGGCAGGCTCTGCCAGAATCGACCTCAGCCAAGATGTCCTCATCCAGCCCGCGCATTACCGCACAAGCACGCTGACCGTTGCGCCACGCTATGTCGCGCCGGGCCCTGCCGCGCTGCGACGCATTGCAGCAGAAAAGCAGCTGAAGGCCAGTATCTTTAGCACGAGCGCTTCCGAGAGACTCTGGCGTGGAAGATTTCAGTCTCCTGTGCATGCCGTCTCCACAGACAGCTTTGGTACGCGCCGCCTCTTCGATGGCAAGCTGGCAAGCATCCATAAGGGATTGGATTTCCGTGCGCGTCCGGGCACGCCGGTGGTCGCGGATAATGCCGGCATCGTTGTCCTTGCGCGAAACCTCTATTACGAAGGCAACTGCGTCATTCTCGATCACGGTATGGGTCTCTTCGCGATCTCCATGCACCTGAGCCGCATTCGCGTGCACGAGGGGCAGCGCGTACAGAAGGGCCAGTTGCTGGGGCTCAGTGGAGCAACTGGCCGCGTCACTGGTCCGCACCTGCACTGGGCAGTGCGCTGGGAAGGCGCATATCTGGACCCAGCCAGGCTGTTGCAGCTTCATCTTGGCGCGCTCCAATAGCTCGCTGCGCGCTGGCCGCAGACGCGCGTCCAGAGTATGATTCTGGGCATGAAGGCTGTCAGGCACGATGATTGGATCGGCCGCTCCGTGCTGGACCGGTACCCTCTCAAGGCGTGGCTCGGAGGGTCTCCGCACAGCAGCGTGTTTCTGACAGAACTTCAGGGTGATCCCGCGCAAAGAGCAGCCATCAAGCTGGAGTGGCACAATGCGACGGAGCCCGAGGGAGAATCCACTTTTGCTGAGACGCAGGCGAGTCTGGATGATCCGCATCTTTTGCGTACCCTGGATCGCGGATATTGCGAAATGGACGGTGTTTCGCTGCGCTTCGTCGTGATGGAGTACGCCGACGAGGTGCTCTCATCCATTCTTCCGGAGCGCGCCCTCACCCTCGATGAGACCCGCGCAATGCTTGGCCCGGTGATGGACGGGCTCGCGGCGCTTCATGCGCGCGGACTCGTGCATTCGCGCCTCAAGTCGTCCAACATATTCGTTGCAGAAGACCGCCTGAAGATCTCATCGGACTCAGTCTGCCGCGCTGGCTCAATGGTGCGCTTTCCGGAGATGGAATCCGTCAGCATCGCTCCGGAGGTTGCAAAGGAGGGCGTTTCTTCCGCATCCGATCTCTGGTCGCTCGGCGCAACCATCGTGGAAGCGATGTCGCAAGTGTCTCCTGCATGGAACCGTGCGATGGAGCCTGCGCCTGTGGTTCCCTCTTCGATACCGGAGCCCTTCGCCCGCATTGCGCGTGCCTGCCTTCAACCTGTGCCCGCACTGCGCTGCAGTCTGAACCAGG
>JAJYAE010000040.1 GCA_021779695.1 Acidobacteriota bacterium
ATGGGATCGACCTCGAGCTCACAGGATCGATCTGCGGCCCTGCGCATTACCGGGACTGAGGCCCGCATCACCCCCAACATCGCAAAGAGAAATTCCGGGTAGAGCTTGCCCAGTTGCGGGTGATACCAGACCGCGCGCACCCGTTCCGTAAGCGGGCCTCGCGTCAATGAGAGAACCGTGCGCAACCGTTGGCTGCGTCCGATCACCCCGGAGCCGGCTGCCGCACTCGCCGTAGGATGGTCTGTCACAGGCTCCCCTTACACCGCCATGGTTCCCATGCGATGTGAGTTGCCAACCTGCACCTTACGGTTAAAGAAGTCGTCTCCCAGCTTTACGCGCACTGAGATCAGTGCATCCACTTCGGCTGTACTCAGCTGATTGATACTGTTCATTTCATCCGCAGTCAGGGAATGTTGAATCTCAATGAGACCTGCCGCTTGCAGGCGCTCGAAGTTGTTCATGGCTTCGCCTTTCGTGTCTTAACGGACATTCGTGCGCTGGGGGAGTGGGAAGAACGCGACGTGCTCCAGATGGTAGCACGCCATCTGGCAGGGCGCAATTCATTCGTTTGAAAGCTGTTAAGTTGGCCAAAAAATGGCAGACAGAAGGCTCGGAACTTGAACCTCGTTGAGCTGGTGAGGGGTGAGCGCACGGATTTTGCGCAGGACGGCCTCCTCGGGGGAACAAGAGAGAAATCGTGGCGCGAGCGCCCGACCGGAGTTGCTTGCAAGGGTCCGCGAGCGGGGCAGTGCCGTGAACCGCGGGATGTGCAGACGCAGCAGGGCTCTCGTCTCCGTGCGTAGGACAGCCTTCGGTACGGCTCTGCGTCCGGGCTCTCGCATTGTGCTCCGCATGCATGCCCAACGAAATTGTGCGCTTCGAAGTGACGTTGCTTGCAATGAACGGCTTAGTAGAATGCCGTAGCTAAGGGTATCGCGCAGAATAATGCGTGGAGCGTGCTGGCGCTCAAGCGCCCACCGCCATGCAGTTTGCGGAGCAACGAGGGCCTCACGGCAGCGCATGAGTGCGTGCGCGGCCTCTCGATAACCATGCATCAGAAGCGGCAGGGCCTCAAGTGGCGTGGCATCCGGTGGTGTGTTGCCGTGATCCGCAAGGGCTGCCGGCACCATCTGAACCTGGCAGCCTCGACCGGGGCGAGTGGACCAGCAGGGAATCTTGATCTGCGGCACGGCTGCGGCTCTTCCAAAGAGTCCTGACGTGTCTGGTGAAGATGCAGAAAGTGGGCCGGGCAGCAGCCCGGTAGCCAGGATGTCCTTGATCACTCCGGCGAAGGGCTGTTGCGCGTGCAATCTATTCGAGGCTTCAGATCTTTCAAGCGGCGTTGCAAGCGTTTCGGCGTCGAACAGCGCGGGACCGCCGCAGGTGGCCATGACATTGCCCATGTGCAGGTCGGTCAGCCTCGCATGTTCTGCGAGACACAACATTGCACCCGCGGCTCGCCAGTAATGGCTCGCTTCTGAGGAATCCTTATGCCAGTCGTGCAAATGTTCACACGGCTGCAACGACGCGACCCACCCATATCGTCCATGGGAGCCGGCGAGCGTCTCGGCGGAATGAAGCTGGAGCGAAGAATTTGCATTGACCGCGCGCACCAGGTGGTTCCACAGCCATTCGCCCGTGACAGGACGAGGCTTGTAATAGATGCAGCGTCCATCGCGAAAGAGGAGCCGCAACACAACGTGAGCACCGTCATGCAGATCTGATTGAGACGGAGTGAGCGATGCGAGGCTGGGGAGAGTCGAGTAACCAAGCCATGCCGCAAGGCGCGACGCATCGTTTTGCAGCCTGCGATGAAATACGGCGATTGCATCAACCCACTCGGCGATTGCACTTTTTATAAGTCCAGGCAGCACTGGGAATTGATCCGCGAGTTGCGCCGCTGTGGCGTCCGGATCGTCGGCCAGGATCTGTGCCACCATTCCTGTAAGCCTCTTCTGCAGCAAGTCGGTCCATCCGCTTGTTTCCGTGCCCTCGGTGGCGCGAGTCGCCCGCTCAGTAGTCAGGCGCAGATTCAGTTCCCGCCGAGCCATTTCCATCCAGGATTCGAGCAAGAGTTGCGGTGGGCACTCCGGTGCATCTGCTTCGCTCGACTCAGACTCCGGGGACTCAGGATGGGGGATCAGCGAGCCGTGGTAACCCAACACGAATGGCTCAGAGTGCGTGACACATTCGGGTCCAGGCCCTACCGCTTCTGCAGAGTGTCGCATGCCGTTCTACCTGATTCGCTTCATTTCAATCGTGATGTGGCATTGGGAGTTCGGCTGGCATGCCTTGGTTATTCTTTTCATCGCTGGTCGGCCTTCGATATCTCACCAGCAGGAGCGTAATGTCGTCCGATTGGCTGGCACCGCGCGTGAACTTCTGTACAGCCTGCAAGACCGCGTGCTGCATTGTGTCCAGCGGCATGGAATGGCAATCGGCAAGTGTTCCCCACAGCCCCGAAACTTCAAACAGCTTCCGATCTGGATCTTGTGCTTCAGTCATGCCATCACTGAAGAGAACAAGAGTATCGTCTGGCTCGAGCTGCATCCTGCCCGCTGTGTACTCTGCTTGAGGCAGCAGCCCAACGGGAAGTGAGCCTTCTGTGTAGAGTTCGCTTATTTGGCCGCGTCGCATCAGCAGCGGTGAAGGATGCCCGGCCATGACGTATTGAAAGAGACCGTCACGGTCGAGCAGGCCAGCAAAAAGAGTGGCGTACCGGCCGACCTCTCGATGGCGACAAAGCAATCGATTGAGGTGGTGAAGGACATTGACAGGGTCGGCGCCCATGGCGATTCCAGACAATGCTCCTTGCAACATGGTGGTCACCAGCGCGGCTCCCAATCCTTTGCCCGAGACGTCCGCGATAACAAATGCCACGCAGTCCTCATTCACTGGGAAGACGTCAAAGTAATCGCCTCCCACCTCATGGCAGGGGCGATGGACACCCGTTACCGCCAGATGAGGAAAGTCCTTCAGGCCCTTCGGCAGAAAGGCCTGTTGAATCTCGCGCGCAATTGTCAACTCTTGTTCAAGCCTCTGGCGCTCGCGTTCACGAGCCACCAGTCGCGCATTATCCAGAATGCTGGCGGACTCAGCAGCGAGTGCGTCGAGGATCTTCCGATCCATGGCAGAAAATGCGGCAGTTTGCCTGGAATCGAGATACAGCACCCCCAGAAGCTCATTTCGATTCGGGAGCAACGGGCGCTCCAGGTCGAGGCGAGTTCTGCCATAAAGAGGAATGGCAACAACTGCGCGCAGGCTCTGCATCACCACGCTCTCTGCTTCCTTCAAGTCAAGATTTGCAAGGTTCAGATCCTCTGTGATCAAGCTGGACTGTTGGCGAATCGCCTGGCTGATGACTGTGTGGCTGGGACTGAGAGCCGCCGGTGGCAGACTCTCTCCGCTGCTATTTCGCGCCAGGCGGACGCGCATGTCGCCTTCAGCGTCTGGCTCAACGAGCAGTCCGCGATCCGCATGCGTAATGGCGATCGCGTGATCCATCATGGAACTTAAAACGGAGTCGAGTGGGAGCTGCGAGTGCAGGAGTGAGGTGGCTTGGAGAAGCATATTCAGTCTGCTCAAGCCGCTGCTTGAAATCGATCCTGTGATGTCAGAGATCGCGCCAATGCTTGTCAGCAGGTTGGCGACTGTGTCATTCGACTCCAGCGTAGGGGACGACGGACAGTGGAATAGAATTCGGTAGCAGTCGCCGACGCCGAAAGTAATTGCGTCGCCATCCTCCAGAAGTTTCTGCCCCACCCTGATGCCATTGACGAAAATGCCGTAACGATTGCCGCAGTCCTCAAGCCGACAGCCCTCTTTGCCAGAGACAATCAAGGCGCAGCGTCGCGAAATGCGGCCGTCGGGCAACTGCAGGTGATTCTCGCCAGTGCCGCTCCGGCCAATCAGAAAAGGAGAATGGGTGAGGGGAACGCGCCGACAGGTCTGATCGGGAGCGATCACCTCAAGAATCGTCTCTGATTGAGAAGAGAAACTGTTCATGCCAATGAGTGGGCTCATCATAGCACTCCTTGCGCTGGAAAATGGGAATACCTGATGTGCCGTCGAGCCGGGTTGACTCAGTGGAGCCATCGAGAACGGCCAGGGGGCGATGGATGGAGCATCAGATAGGATCCCTCTGGTTCCACTTATGATTCAGATACCGTCGTCGTAGCAGGACGACAGTGAGCTTGTTATCAAGATCCATCCTCGGCAGGAATGCAAGATACCGTCCCGATTTCGGTCGATCCACGCATACCCATTTTCTCCATCGCATAAAGCTTCGTTGAAGCGATGCGGCCGTTTCGAATTCGGCCAGGCTCTTTTGTCCCTGCAGGGCCAAGCCCTTCTGGGATCGCCAGAGCGGCTCCGCTGCTGTCAGCTTGAAGCCGAGCCGGCTTACAGATTGTGATATCGAAGCAGGACCACGCAGATCTACCTGCACAACACCCGTGCGTTTCGAGATCTGCGCTCAACCAAGTAGAAACAGGCGCGGCAGCTGGTTCCATTCCGGATCTTACTACTCGCTCTGTAACGGAATGTGAAGTTAAATGCCGGAGGGAAGGCTTGAGGGTTGCCACTCGCAGGCAATTTGACAAGTGTAAACGCCACTGTGCTTCTGGCATGATGCGGGATAGACATCATGATGCGGGCTCCGGCTCATGGACCCGTTCGATCTCACGCTTGAAAATTGGTATTGAACTACCTGCGATCAATGATTCAGCGCCACCACTCTGATCGCAACTCCTCGTCGTTTACGACCTCTGTAGGGATGCCAGGAGTTGGCGACCATAACTTCAGTCCTTCAACAGCCCAGATCTTCTCAATTGGCTCAGTCCAGTCATGCAGTGCAAGATCGAATAATCCCCAGTGAATTGGCATCAACAATCCAAAGCCACCCAACGCCCGGAAGCTGCGCACCGCACCTTCCGGACCCATGTGAATGTCTGCCCAGAGTGGATTGGAAGCTCCGATTTCGAGCATGGTCAGGTCGAATGGGCCAAACTTGTCTCCAATGTCGTGGAAACCCTGCCACTCCCCTGAATCCGCACCGTAGTAAATGCGGTGGCGGGCTCCAATGATGGCGAACGATGCCCACAGCGTTTCAAAGCGATTGAAGAGGCTTCGGCCTGAAAAGTGTCGCGCGGGCAACGCTGTCACCTGCAGCGAACCCACGGCAACACTGTCCATCCAGTCCAATTCCCGGCAACTTGACACTGGTACACCGAACTTCTTCAGAATCGTGCCAACGCCGAGTGGCGTGATCCATTGAGCGTGCCGGAACGCCGGAAGGCCCGCCATTGTTCGCACTGTTTGTGCACCCAGGTGATCGTAGTGATCGTGCGAGACAACGACTGCATCGATTTCGGGAATCTTCTCCAGTTCCAGGGGTGCCGGAAAGAATCGCCTCGGACCGCTCCAGGTTGTTGGGGAAGCACGTTCTTCCCACACTGGATCGATCAGGATACGCACTCTGTCGATTTCTAGAATTGATGTGGCATGCCCCATCCAAGTGATGCGCAGGTCAGTGCGGGGAGGTGTCGAGTAGATATCAGCATCCGTGCGGAGCGGACCCGGAGCGCCTTGTGGCGATCTGGCTTTTGCTCCGAAAAAGAATTCAGGTCCAACTTTGAAAATGGTGCTGAGGCCGCCGACCTGGGTTGGTACCGGATTCAGGAACTGACGTCCTCGGCGCTGGGCAGATTTGAGCAACATATGGATCTGATGGTCCTCGAAGAAGATCGATCCAATAAATGAGCACGAAGATGCTCAAACAAAAAACTGATGGGAGTAGGGAAGAGCGGCGTGAGCACGAGGTATAAGATTGCGCTCGCTGAATCGACCAACGAGAGGTCGCAACACATCTTCAGGAAGATTGGATTTGCTGTTGGCCTGCCCGGCTTTGTATCCGTGAGATTGCTCGTGCAGCGCGGCGGTGAAGGGCCTGAGGGGCCTGGTTCAATCAACCCACTGCACACCGGATGCTCCAAGGCACCGGTGCCTGCAATCACTCGCGCCGGCACCGCTCACCTCTAATTTGAATCCATTCACCCGTTCGAAGACGGCAACGGTTGCATCGGCCGTGCTATCGCCGGGAAGGCTGCTGTGCGGACTTTGGGTCAGCCCGTCCTTTTCGTCCTGGCGAACGCGATTCTTGCTCATCAAAGACGCGACGATGACGCTTTGGAAAGGGCCAATCGGGGAATCGACTTGGCAAAATGGCTCATTTGGTTCGCCGGAATCGCGCTTGAAGCCCAGCGGCGCAGCATCGCGCAGGGTGAGTCCGTCACCATGAAAACCAAGCTGCTGGACCGTTTGCACGGTACGATCAACGCACTCCAGAAGAAGGCTCATTTGCACATCTTCGAAGAAGGCATTGAAGGATTCAAAGTTGGTCTGAGTGCCGGGAACTGCATGACCATCACAGGGGTATCTCCGGCTACAGCCAACCGCGATCTTGCCGGCCTCGTTGAAAGAGTTGTTCTAGTTCATTCGGGCGAGCTTCAACAAGCACGCTGCGCGCTCGGGCTTCAGAAAGTTTAGAACGCGGTCTCCGCTTTGGATCATGGAATAGGGGTTCTTCCACGTATCGTTACAGCTTTCACCGGGCCAGGTGGATGCTGACCACTGTGCTCACCGGATGGGGCAGAAATTATCGGGGCTGAACAGGCGCGGTACAAAGAACAAGGGCCGGCTGCCTGAGGGCAACCGGCCACGGCATTGTGAAGAGATGTTTACTCCGCTGCAATTTCAACGGTGGTATTCACGCTTGCTTTGGCCATCCCGGGCTCGGGTTCGGGTCGCGAGGACAATTGGCTCGCTATGTTGCTCCCGGCGAACCGGACCTCGGTCAGCCAGTATTTATGTCCGGTGTTATAGAACACCAGGCTGCTGCGGGCGAGGGTTCGATAGGAGTCGGATGTGAGTACCATGAGGATTCCAGCCACCTTGCCCGTCGTGCGATTCAAGAGGATGAGATATGGTTCAGACGCTTCCATTGGGCGTTCGATCCTGTAGGACCCAGCTGGAAGAACCTGGTGGCTGGCGGTGAAGGCGAAGGGGACTGTAACGCGAATAGATTGCTGGGCGGATGCGACGGGAACGATCACCGTTACTGTCAGCAAGGTAGCAAAAATTGCAGCGAGTAGTCTGACAGGGCTTTTCATGGCAGCACCTCCGATGCATTGTCATTCGGCTTCCGGGGTTGCGCTTCCGGCTGTCGATGCCTCCCACTTTGCGACCGGGTAGGGAGGGGCGCAATGCTCGGGAGATGATTTGCCAGTCAATTAGAAGTCCACTCGGAAAGCCTGATTCATCTAGTGAATAGGAAGTCGAATCAATCACAAGGTTTTGGACATCAGGGTGAAACTTGTCGTGGTAAAAACAAGGGCGTGAGGCTGTTGAGGGTGAGGCATGGCCATGCCTCACCCACCACGCAGGCCTGGCGCTTCGCCGCGCCGGAGTGCCGGTCAAGCTGCGCGAACGATCCTTCCAGACTTTCCAAAGAAAGCAGGCAGCTCCCATCAGAGAAAGGAATCTGTCAGTCGCAGAATGAATGATGGGTCGCAAGCCGTTCTGGCTCGCTTCATCCATGCATAGCAATGCCAAGGTGAAATTCCGGGAGTGTCGTCGGCTTCTCGGCAGTTGTATCGCAGCAAGAAGTCTTTGGATCAGTAGCGGCAAGCGGGGTTTGCGCCGACCAAAAGGCGAATCCGGCCACCCGACCGGATTCCTACAGATTGGCCGACTCGTTCCCGAACTCGACTCAATGAGCACATCGCGAAACCGCATCAACCACGAACCCCAAGAGGTCGCTCGCCGTCGAATCCACATCGCGGACGGTCCCCAATCGCTGTCTCGCTCTTGGCGGACATCCCGGCCGCTACTGTCAACGACCTACTACTGGAGTTCAGGTGGAAGCTCTGAGGACTTCGCCTGAATGGCCAACGAGGCGTCGCTCAGGCCCAGGGTTCTGGCCGTCAGTTTGATTGCCCCTGCTTGTCTCGACGAGCGAATCACGACCAGGGCGCGCCCCTGGTAGAGCTTGCGTTCATGTCCCTGATACGAATCGGGATCCTGTGCGTCTCCATTGCCCACCGCGGCGATTGTACCCGGCCCGCTCATCTCGAACCGAACGTTCTGATCCGCGTCCAGAACAGGGCGGCCAGCTGCATCCACGGCTTCGACGATCACAAACGACAGGTCTTCACCATCGGCATTGATTTGATTTCGATCCGCCGTCAAGCGCAGCCTCACGGCTTTTCCCGTCGTGGTGAGCACGCTTTCCGCGACCGTGCGGTCGCCACGCAGCCCTACCGCCTTCAGCGTGCCGGGGGCGTAGGGCACCGAGAACTCTGCCTTGAACTCCTGCTCACGGCCTGTTGGCTTTTCGCCGATGAGCTTGTCGTTCAGGAAGAGCTGCACTTTTTCTGCCCCGGAGTAGACCTCCACTTGCAGGTTCTTGCCCTCCTGTCCCGGCCAGGTCCAGCTCGGGAGAGTGGGATAAGTTGCCCACATGATGGCGATGATCTTTTTGCCTTCAGGTTCAGGTAGCCGCACGGTGGCGTAAACACGATCGCCGCCGTTCCAGATGATGTCCCGATAGTACGACTGCGGCTTGCGAAAACCGGTCAGGTCGAGATCGCCACATACGGCCCCGTGCCAGGGATACCCATGCATGAAGACCTCCATCATGGCCTTGGCACTGGGATCGGAGCTGTTCTTTGCCATCTCCGCCATCACGTCCTTGCCATTCGCCATTCCGGTAAACATCTGGTCGATCATGGCCGTGCCCGCCATCATTCCGGCCATACCCTGCGCCATCTTCGCCTGCTCGGGCGTACCGTACTGCCAGGCTCCAATGCCGGATTCCCCCAGGTAGTCCATGGCGGTCCACGTAAGGTCTCCGAGGATGTACGGATTGTCGTGCGACACCTGCCACAGTGCGAATGCTTTCGCGGGCCACGACTCGGTGGTCAGCATGATGCGCGAGGGTAGTTTCTCGTGGTCCTTTTGATACGTGGGGAGAATGTTGTAGTTGTAACCGGTGATGTCGAGTTGTGAGAACACCGCTTCCGCAGTGGGCTTGGTTGTCGTTCCCGGAAACGCCAGCGTCAGAGGCCGCGTTTTGTCCAGTGCCCGCACCTGGTCGGCCAGCTCCTTGCCCATCGCTCCGCCTCGATCGACTTCAAGTTCCGGAATCTCGTTGCCGATCCCCCAAATCACAACGGACGGATGATTGCGGTCCCTCAGCACCATCGACGAGATATCTCGCTTCCACCACTCGTCGAAGTTGCTGCCGTAATCAAACTTCACCTTGTGCGCTTCCCAGACGTCAAATGGTTCATCCAGCACCAGCAGCCCAAGCCGGTCGCAGGCGTCCAGAAACGCCGGCGATGGAGGATTGTGTGCCGTACGAACTGCATTCATGCCCGCAGCCTTGAGCAGTTCTACCCTGCGTTCTTCTGCGCGATCGAAAGCCGCGGCGCCGAGAGGACCGTTGTCATGATGAACGCTGCCGCCCGTAAGCTTCACCGACTTTCCGTTGAGAAGCAGACCCTGCGCTGCGGACCAGGCAAGCGTGCGGATGCCGAAAGAGGTCGTTACCCGGTCGATCACTCTGCCATCTCTCCGCACCGTGGAGACAGCCTGGTAGAGGCTGGGCGACTGTGGAGACCAGAGGGATGGAGCCGATACCTCAATCTCCTGTGACGCCTCCTCTTCTTGACCTGGTTGAAGGCTTAGCTTTGACTGTGATCTGCCGACTTTGCTGCCCGCCTTGTTGAGCAGCGTTGTTTCGACGACCACCATTGCGGCACCAGAAGACTCATTCGAAATCCGCGTGCGGATGGAAACCTTTGCTGCAGCACTTGTGGCCTCGGGAGTGGTGATAAAAATCCCCCAATGCGCCACGTGCGTGGGATTGGTCACCAGAACCCGCACATGCCTGTAGATTCCCGACCCGCTGTACCAGCGGCTGTTGGGCTGAGCTGAATTGTCTACCCGTACGGCCAGCACGTTAGTCCCTGCAAAATTCAGATCCGGTGTTAGATCGAAGGAGAACGATGTGTAGCCGTAAGGATGCGTTCCCAGTTTGTGTCCGTTCAGGTACACGGTTGCGTCGCGGTATACGCCGTCGAACTCGATGCTCACTCGCTTGCCCTTCCAGCTGGCGGGTGCATGGAAACTCTTGCGATACCATCCAATGCCACCGGGAAAGAATCCTTCGCCGGAGCCGCTGGGATTGTCCTTCTCGGGTTTGCTCTCGATGCTCCAGTCGTGCGGCAGATCGACGGTGCGCCAGGAGGCATCCGAGAACGCAGGAGCCTCGGCGCCGCTTGAGTCGCCGAGGAAAAACTTCCATCCCGCATCAGCCGCCAACTCCTGCCGGGGCGAGTTGGGCGCAGCCGCCCCCGCGGCTGATGGCACAATCCATGCCAGCATTGCAGTGAGCACGATCAGGACGGGAGATTGGAATTTCATGCAGACCTCTTTCTGGTGCGGCGTTTGACGCTGTGCTTTCTTTGCGATGAAGCGCGTTTCGGAGTTTCCGGTGCGCGCAGTCCCATCAGGAGCACGCGGATGGTTTCGCGGAAAAGACCATCGATGGGCTTGCCATACTCCTGCTCGATCTTTGTTCCGAGCGACGCGAGCCGCCGCTGCGCCCCGATCACGGCGTTCATGATTGCGTGCATGGTGAGATCAGGATCGAGATCGGAACGGAGGGAGCCGTCGGCGATGCCCTCCCGAATGAGTTGCGTGAAGATATCGAATCCTGCCGGGTTAATCTGCGACTCCAGGCTCGTCAGCCGTTCCGCTGGCCAGTGACGCGCATACATCGAGTCGAATTGCGCCATGAATCGCACCTCCATCGGGAATTGGGCTAGTTCATCGGCCATGAACTCCAGTAATGCGGTGAGGCGCTCCACGGCATTCGGAGCGCCTTCCAGCCTTTGTATCGCGCGCCCACTCACCTCCTGCATCAGCTCACGCAGGATTTCCCAAACAATCTCGTCCTTGTTCGCGAAGTACTGATACATCGTGGAAGGCCGAACTCCGCTGCCCGCGGTGATTTCGGCCATCGTGACAGCATCGATGCCGTGCGCATCAAACAGCGTCCATGCGGCATCGAGAATGCGTCGGCGCTGCCGTTCACGATGCGCATGGTATGCGTGAGCCGGCTTTTTTTCTTTTCTTGGGGGCATCCAGAATCCGAATACACACACCGAAATCGTAGTTATATTTCGAATTTATACGCAAGCGAGAGCGTCAGCGTCAATGGAAATCGGATGGGACATCAGCGGACCTGGCAACCAAAAGCCCGAGGCAGAGATCTCTGGCGAGAAGCTACTCCGGTGCCGACTTATCGCACAGACCGGTAAACGTGACTTTTTTGCACACAGTTCCCTTCGTGTAGTGCGCGATTTTTCTCGTTTGACGATCCGGTGAAGCGCGGGCTAACACCCAGCAAGTTCATTTGCCAAGCAAGCAGGTCCCCTGCCCGGCCGGAGATGTGAATCTATTCTCCGGCCGCGTTGGGTTGAATTGAATCCGACCACGATTGAATTACGAAAGCCGTAGCCCCTATGTGCCTAATCCTTGATTCACGTGAATATGAATCTCGTCGAATCGTCCTCCTCAGTGCCAGCGTCTCACGGTGCATTTGATTCATTCGCAATTCAAGTGCCCCACGATGGTGCCCCTGTCTCGCAAAAAGGACTGAGTGCCGGAGGCTTGCACCGCATGTTGCACTGATTCTCCTGTAGCACTCAAGCCAAATCACCTTTCGTGGCGTAATTCAGCATGGATCGTCGTCTTTTGCGCCAAGGCTCGCATGCATCCCATCTAGTTCACCGTCAGGGTGAAGGTTGTAGTTGCTGTTGTGCTGGCCGAATCGTTGCCTGTTCCGGTAACCGTGACGGTGTACGCACCGGATGTGGTTCCCGGATTCGCCGGAGGCGGGTTGGTCCCGCTGGAACTCGAGCCGCCACCGCAACCAGCCATCGCGCCAAAGATGACAGCGACCATCAGTAGGCTGAGCATCGACTTCCACAGCCTCCTGCGCCTGGGTACCCACAACACAACCAGTACTGCCAGGACGACGCCAGAACGTGCGGCAGTCCAGCCTTTTGGGCCTACATGCATGGGCAAGCTTAATGCGATGGTGCTGGCAGCCGTAGTGCTCACGCTGATGGTTGCCGTTCCGGATGTGGTACCTGCACTCAGCGTGACTGCCTGGCTGCTGGTACAGGATGGCGGATCCACAGCACCAGCCGGACTTGAGGTCACTTTGCAGGTAAAGCTGATGGTTCCGGCGTAGCCGGTTGTCGTGCTCGCTGTGAGAGTTGAGGTTCCGGAGCTGCCTTTGGTGACAGTCACCGAGCTTGCAGTCATGGAAAAGGTTGCCGGAGTCACAGGAGCGCTCACGATCACAGTGGCCGTGCCCGAGGCAGCATTGTAGATCGAAGAGCTGGCTGTGTCTGGTGTATAGGCAACGGTCAGAGTGTCGGTCCCAACGCTCAGTGATCCCGCGGGAACGCTGATGCTTGCGGTTCCGTTGCTCAAAGCCGTTGCCGCCGATGTGTAGCCGCCGCCTGTGAGTGTCACCGTTCCGGTCGGTGCCGGATTGCCGCTGCCGCCCGCCACCGCCACAGCGACTGACAACGATTGCGCTGTCGTGACGCTGGCCGCAGAAGGCGTAACAGTTACGGTGGGCGTGGGCAGGGCTATGCCTGTCCCGCTCAGGCTGATTTGCTGCACGTTATTCGGTGAAACTGCGTTCAGGCTATTGTCCACAAGGTTGACGTCGCCGGTCAGGGTACCGGCGGTGACAGGCTGGAAGTCAACACTTACGGAACAGGTCTGCCCGGCCGCCAGGGCTGTTGTGCTGGTACAGGTGGTTCCAGAGGCATTCAGATTGAAGCTGTTCGCTGTCTGCCCGGTTGTAACTGAAGAAAGGGCTGTCAAGTTGAGTGTCTGGTTGCCTATATTCTGTAGCGCAATGGCTTGCGGGCTGTCACTGCTGGTAGCTCCAACATTGGTTGTTGCGAAGCTCAACGGGATCGCCTGGCCCTGCGCTACTGTGACGATGCGGTTGTTGCCATAGTCGGCAATGTAAAGGGTCCCAGCCCCGTCGACGGTTACCCCATACGGACTGCCGAGGACCTTCCCTCCCGGCGCGCCCGCAGCAACCACACTTGCGGCGCCGGCCGACGTCACCTCCACGATGCGGTTGTTGCCTGAATCTGCAATGTACAGATCACCAGCGGCATCCACGGCCACGCCATACGGCGCACTCAACGTGAGGCTTCCAGTGCTGACAGTGCTCGTCGCACCAGCGGCGGTCACCTCGACGACATTGTTCTGGCCTTGATTTGCGATGAAGACATCGCCACTGCTGTCCACCGCAACTCCGTATGCATAGGCCACGTTAAGACTCCCGGTGTTCAATGTGCCAACGACACCTCCGGGCGCAATCTTCACGATTCGGCTTGTGGAATCGGTCAGGTATACATTGCCTGCACCATCGACCGCGATGCCTTGCGGATCGACGGTCAATGTTCCTGTGCCAAGCGTGCTTACGGAGCCAGCAGCCGACACTTCCACCACACGGTTGTTTCCCGTGTCGGCAATGTACACGTTGCCCGCGCCATCGACGGCTACACCCTGCGGTGAACTGAGCGTCAGATTTCCGGTGCTGAGTACAGAAGCCGCTCCGGCCGATGTGATTTGCACTATCCGACTGTTGCCTGTATCGGCAATGTAAAGATTGCCTGCACTGTCTCTGGCAGTGCTTTGCGGCATCACCGTGAGAGTTCCAAGGTTCAGCACGCTGGTGGTTGCTGGAGAAAATGCTCCCAGAGGACCGTTACCGGTTCCGTAGGCAGGTGTCTGTGTCAACAGTGCATTCCCTGTAGTTGGATCCAGCACGTTCACCGCATCTTCGCGCAATCCAGGATATGCGGGAGTGAAGGTCACAGGCACGCTGCATGTCTCAGGAGCGGATCCGCCGGTGCATGTGACTGCACCCAGTGTCATCTCCTTTCCGTAATTCAATTGGAATGCTGGTGTGTAGCTGCTTCCACTGTAGCCATCGATGGTGTAGCTCATCGTCACTGGGCTGCTTGTGGTCCCTACAGAGATCTGGCCCAGATTCTGTGCGGGTGCGGACGCGACTTCAACAACGCGATTGTTGTTTGTATCGCCGATAAACACATTGCCGAAGGTGTCAACTGCGACCCCAGCTGGCGCGTTCAGGGTGGAGCCTCCGGGTGCACCGATATCGTTCAGTACGCTTGCAGTCCCCGTTGACGTCACCTTTACGATGTCGTTCTTTACGTCGTCAGCGATGTACAGGCTGCCGGCACTGTCCACTGCCAGCCCTATTGGCTCAATCAGCGCCACGGAGCCCATGCTCAGCACACTGGCCGTTCCTGTTGCAGTGACTTCAACGATGCGAGAATTGCCAATATCAGTGATAAATAGATTTCCAGCTCCATCCTTCGCCAACGCAGTAGGCGTAAGCAAAGGCTTGCCGCCGGGGCTACCCACATTCAGCACTTGTGAAGAACCGGCCGCCGTGACCTCGACAACGCGGGCATTGGCCGTATCGGCGATGTAGATGTTCCCATTCTGATCCGCAATGACTCCCTGGGGCTGACTTAACCCCACTCCTCCTGGGGTTCCGGCGTTCAAAACACTGGATGTTCCCGATGCTGCGACCACGACGACGCGGTTATTGCCAGTGTCCGCGATGAAAATATCCCCCTTGTTATCAACACCGACACCGAGAGGCATGTTAAGTGACGTCCCTCCCGGGGTTCCCACGTTCACAACGCTCGCAACACCCGATGCTGTGACCTCGATGATGCGGTTACTCCCAACATCAGCCAGGTACAAGTTATTCGCACTGTCCTCTGCCATTCCCGTAGGTGAATTCAGTGTCAGGCTGCCAGTATTCAGAACGATGCCCGCATTGAAGGTAGCTGTAACCTGCGTTGTGGACGTTACTGTGACAGTTGCCGTGTTGGTGGCTGAAGAGTAGTTCGCGTCTCCTGAGTAACTTGCCGTCAGCGTGTCGCTTCCCGTACTGAGCATCCCCGGCGGAATACTGATCGAAGCTGAACCGCTCGCCAACGGAGTCGTTGCCGAAGCATAGCCGCCACCGGTGAGCGTTACTGTGCCTGTGGGGATCGGATTGCCGGTCCCACCGCCGATCGTCACTCCCACCGTCAGTGTTTGGGTTGCAGTAATGTTCGTTGCCGACGGTGTAACCAATACAGATGGCGTGATTGCCGCGGGTAGGGCAGCTGTCACAGTGACAGATGCTGTTCCTGTCGCACTGCTGTAGGTTGAGGAACTCAAAATATCCGGTGTGTAGGTGGCCGTTAGCGTATCAGTACCGACGCTCAAGGCGCCTGCTGGAATATCAAACGTCGCGCTTCCGCTCGCTAGCGCTACAACGGTTGAAGTATAGCCACCGCCCGTGATGGACACAGCACCACTGGGCACTGGATTGGTCCCACTTCCAGCCACCGACACTGTGACTGTCAGCGCTTGTGCCGACGTCACGCTCGACGGAGACGGAGACACGGTTACTGCAGGCGCAATCTGGGTTGTGGCAGCCGAGATCTTGCGTACCCGTGAATTGTTGCTATCCGCGAAGATGAGGTTGCCGCTACTGTCGATCAGAAGTCCCCATGGTTCACTCAACTCGCCTTGCGTCGCCTGTCCACCATCGCCGGAGTAGCCCGCAGATCCAGTGCCTGCAATCGTCGAGATCGTACCGGTCGTATCCACTTCGCGCAGGACATTGTTAGACAAGTCAGAGAAATAGAGATTTCCTGCGCTGTCGGTGAAAACTCCGTAGACATCGCCAATAGATGCTGCTGTCGCAGCACCCCCATCGCCCGAATAGCCAAAAAGGCCATTGCCTGCAACGGTCTGGATGATGCCGGTTGATGCT
The DNA here is from genome assembly GCA_021779695.1 of Acidobacteriota bacterium. The sequence goes on from JAJYAE010000040.1 coordinate 15,968, forward strand.
GTGACCTCGCGAATACGATAGTTGTAGGTGTCTGCAATGTACAGATTGCCACTGCTATCCAGCACGATAGCCCAGGGATCGAACAGCTTGGCACTTGTTGCCGGTCCCCCATCTCCTGCAAATCCGTACTGTTCCACGGTTCCGGCAACGCTTGAGATAGTCCCGGAAGCAGCCGAGACTTCGCGGATGATGCTAAATACGCTATCGGCTATATAGAGATTGCCGCCCGCATCCACAGCCACGGAACTCGGGAACAAATAAGCTTGCGTGGCGGGACAACCATCGCCAATGCCATCGGTTGTGCCTGAGCAAACCGTGATGGTTGAGATCGGCCCACCGGCGACGGTCGTGATGATCCCTGTGGTTGCATCAATTTTTCGCACGGCTTGATTGCCGAAATCCGCAATGTAGAGATTGCCTGCCGCATCAAACGCCAGCCCCGTCGGAGAATTCAAAGCCGCGCTCGCAGCAGGACCTCCATCGCCGCTGTAGCCCGCAGCGCCCGTACCCGCAATCTTCGTAATCACTCCACTGCTGGCATTCACCTTCCAGACAATGTTGTTAGCATCTGCGATGTAGAGGTTTCCGGCATGATCCTCAGCAACCGCCGAGGGGTTTGCAATGCCGGCGTTGGTTGCCAGGCCGCCTGCGCCAAAATAGTTGCTATATCCATTTCCCGCCACAGTCTGCACATTGCTGTCGGGCAGAACTTGACGAATTCGCTGGTTGTACGAATCCGCGATGATGAGATTCCCCGTTAACGGATCGACGGCGAGGCCTGAATTGGAACCCAGATTAAAATTTGCGGCTGTTGCCGGCCCTCCATCCCCCGAAAATCCACTCTTTCCCGCTATTCCAGCGACCGTGCTGATAATCCCCGAAGAGATCTTGCGGACGACGTCATTGCCTGCATCGACAAAGTACAAATTGCTGTAGTTGTCGAGGAAGAGAGTGCCTGGCTCAAAAAGCAGTGCAGCCGTGGAGGGTCCACCATCGCCGGAATAACCAGACATTGGGGTACCAGTCATATTCGCCTGGCCTGCAATGAGGCGGATTGTTCCATTGGCAATTACACGAATGATGGAAGCCCCACTATCCGCAACGAAGATCCTTCCGGAGCTGTCTACTGCGATGCCGTCGGGATAGCCTAGGATAGAAGAGGTTGCTGGGCAGCCATCGCCGTAACCGTCCGTCGCTGCGGCGCAAATCGTGGGTGTTGGATATGCCCCGGCTACGACGGTGATTGTGCCCGTCGAATCAATCTGCCGAACCAGCCCAAAGCCATCTGTAAAATAGAGAATTCCATTCTGGGGGCTGAAGGCCAGACCATATACATATCCAAGTTGAGCTTGCGTCGCAGGGCAGCCATCACCCAATGCATCTTTGGCGACGGCACAGACAACTCCGCTGGCAGGACCGAGACCTGCAATTGTGCTGATGCTCCCCGTCGAAAGGTTCAGCTTGCGGATGACAAAGTTCAACAGGTCAGCGATATAGAGATTTCCCGCGTTGTCAAGGGCCAGAGCTGCCGGGGAGTTTAGAACCGCACTGGTCCCCGGGCCGCCGTCACCGGAATACCCGCCGCTGCCATTTCCCGCGATCACGGTGACTTTTCCTGACGGGTCGATCTTCAGCACTTCATTGAAACCCTGGGCGGCCATGTAGCTGTTGCCGGAAGCGTCCTGAACAAGTCCCGCTGGAAATCCCAGCCCCACGTTAAGCGCCGTTCCGCCATTTTGATTGAAATTGCCCCCGGCGATGGTCGATAGAATGCCCGTTCCATAAGTAGTTGTAGCTGAGCTCCTGACGCTCTGAGCGCGAAGAGATCGTGACAGAAGATCGCGCCGCATGGAGGGCGGCATAAGCTTCGGCAAAGCGCCTCCAGGCGGTAGGAGACCTGGAGACGATGACGTTTGGGAAGTCATGGTGGCCGCTGATCGAAGCTGCTGTGCCAGAGACAACTGAGTTAGGAGAAATGTTGCAACGGTGACAACAAGCAAAGCCAGCTTCCGCATTCGATCCCCCAGATCACGAAAAATGGGCTCGTGCGCGCATAGGCTGCCTGCCTAACCAGCCAATATGCACATGTCCCCGTACCACTCTTCAGCGAGTGTTCAGCCCATACATCCGAGTTGCGGCTGCAAGCTGGGTCGAGCGGGCACGATTTTCCGTCTGTGGGCATAAGTTGAGCCGAATTACGTTGGATTCTCAACTGACATCAGATGACATTTGCAGGCATGAATTGACGCCAGCGTTCCCCATTTTGGCGCGGCGAATACTAAGGCTTCAGCAAATCTCCGTCGCGGCCCTTGCGTCACTGACAATCGGTGTCATGAACTGCCCTGTGTGATCGGGATCACATAAAACCAAAGCCGAAACAGATATCCGTGTCCAATGATTTGCTCAGGTGGCAGTTACAGTTCGGGACAAACATGGCAGTCTTGTCGTTTAATGTTTGAGCAATATTTTACGAACTTGCCGCCCCACGGACATTGATAAGCCAGCAGTTTGGATTTGAGGCCGAGCGGATGGCAGAAGGTCCTCCAGTGACGGATCGTCTGGATTCATGGAAAGAGATTGCTGCCTATGTCGGCCGCAACGTTCGTACGGTCATCCGCTGGGAGCAGACCCGGGGCTTCCCCGTGCATCGCGTCCCGGGAGGACAGCGGCAAGCCGTCTATGCATGGCGGGATGAGATTGATGCATGGTTGCAGCAAGGCGACGACGAGACGGATGCTTCGGAAGGACTCGTCCGTCCTCCTGTCGCAGGCGTTGTGGAGGCTCCGCCGGTGCAGCCGGTTCCTCAGAATGCAGTCGAGTCTTGGTCGTTACGAGGGATTTGGGCAGTTTCTGCCCTTGCAGCAGTCGTTATTCTGGCCACAACTGCCTTTACAGTTCGGGCGTTCACATTCCAACCTGGCATCGAGGTCTCTGGTCTCACTCCACTGACGGACGACGACTCGCTGAAGGATGGCATCGTCACCGATGGCGTCCAAGCGTATTTCAGCGCCATCCAAGATGGCAAGATGCTCTTGTCATCTGTCCCTGTCTCCGGCGGCCCCATTCGCTTGATCTCGACACCCTTCACGAGTGCCAGGCCTGAAGCAATCTCTCCCGACGGTAAAGACCTTCTTGTTCTCGTCTGGAATGGGATGGAACAAGAGCGGCAACTTTGGATTGTGCCGGTCAACGGCGGCAGTCCCCGGCGGGTCGGCGCATTTGTCTGCCATGCGGCGCGATGGTCTCCTGACGGGAATCGAATTGCATTCGCCTATGGGAATTCAATCTATTTCACAACACCGTCCGGGACGGCGGTCGAGCAGGTATATACCTTTGCAAGTTCCGTGCACGAACTCTGGTGGCTCTCAGACGGGCAGACGATCCGCTTGGCTTTGAGCTCGAAAGGGGCGGGACCATTTGCTCTCTGGGGTATGGTCCTGATCGGTAAGGATTCTTCAACTGTTCAGTCGCTTTTCCCTCTCAAGACGCCCATGATACCCAGCAGTCATGGGGTTGCCTGGGACAGCAAAGGCGCACTCGCGCTTGTGCTCCGTGGGGACTCGCATGAGAGCAGTCTCTGGGAGATGCGACGCAGGTGGGGCCTTACCGGGGTGGACTATTCCCAGGCCAAGCTCATGGATATGCCGGGGCCGTCTTCTGAAATCGCGATTGATCCAGCCCACCATCAGCTCCTGGTTACTTGCCGCACCTCTCTCAGCAGTGACCTGGAGCGTTACGACCCGACGACGAGGAGCTTCACCCACTTTTTGCCGGGCATCTCGGCTCAGGATGTGGATTTCTCGCCCGACCGCCAGTGGATTGCCTACGTCGATCCATCAGACCAGAGCCTGTGGATCAGTCACCAGGATGGAAGCGCGCGCAGGCAGCTGGTTACGCCGCAGGAGGCGATGGAACTTCCACGCTGGTCACCCGATGGGAAACAGATCGCCTTTATGGCAAGAACCAAAGAAAAGGCCTGGAGGATCTACTTGATCCGGCCGGCAGGCGGCCCGATGGAGGAAGCTTCCTCGGGAACGGACCAGCAGGGTGCTCCCACATGGTCTCCGGACGGAAAGTGGCTCGCCTATGGAACGGTCGATTGCGAGGAGGCGGGAAATTGCGTGATTCGGCGCATCAACATCGACACAGCACAGGAACTGCTCATCCCGGGTTCCGAGGACCTGGGGACTGCGAGATGGTCACCGGATGGTCGCTTCCTTGCAGCGCTTCGCACGGCAAAGCAGGAGGTGTGGCTCTACGATATCGCCGGGCACCAGTGGCGCAGGATCGCAGTCGGAGTGAGCGGGAATGATCTGAGTTGGTCCCCGGACTCCAAGTACGTATTTGCCAGTGTGCCGACGGGAGATCATCCTGCGATCCTCCGCATTGCGCTCAAGGACAACAAGGCGGAGCCATTTGTGGATTTGTCTTCAATGGTCCGAGTCCCGGGGGATATCTCGACCTGGTTCACGCTGACCCCGGACCACGCGGTGCTTCTGCTGCGTTACATCAATACATGGGAGATCTATTCCATGCATTACTCCGGGGACTGACCACTACGAGTCGATGGCGCGCCAAGGATGCAGTCCACTTTCCTTCGCGCAGGTTTGTGGCAGATCACGCATCTTCCAGGCGACGGCACAGGACAACGGACTTCCCTCAACTGTTTGAGAGCGCTGTGTGCGAATCAGGAGTTTTGCGTCTTCCAGCAGGTTCAGGCCCCGGGATTCTCGACGCCAGAAGAGCAGG
>JAJYAE010000323.1 GCA_021779695.1 Acidobacteriota bacterium
TTCCGATCTGATCATGATGGTGATCTCGATCTCTTTCTGACCGGATCTCCTCTTAAGCCGGGTGGCGCGTCGAATGTTCTTTGGCGCAATAACGGCGACCGGACCTTTACGGAGTGGACCGAGCCGACTGGCCTGGGCGGCACTGTGCCCACGACCTCCGCAATGCTGACCGATTTCAATAATGATCGTGCAGTCGATATTGCCGTCGCTGGTGAAGGCGCCGCGCCATTGCTCTATGTAAATCCGCGCGAGGGCAGGTATCCTGCGCTGCCGGTGTATCAGGCGAAGCTTCCAGCTACGGAAGGCATCGCCGTGTTGGACTTCAACAAAGACGGCTGGATGGACATTGCCGTAACGCATGCCAGCGCACCTGGCATCTCGCTGTGGCGAAACGTCGCAGGCCCGAACAATATAGGCCGGCACTTTGAGCGAGTTCAGTTGCCGTTACACGGTGCTGAACGCGGCTGGGGCATTACTCCGGTCGATATTGATAATGACGGTTGGATTGATCTTGCCGCCCTTGTCCAGACGAACTCCGGCGAGAAACTCAGGATTCTGCGCAACCTGGGCGATGGCAACTTTGAAGACGTCAGCGCCAGGCTTGGTCTGGATAAGCTGCAACTGAAAAGTGCACGGGGCTTGATTGCCGCCGATATGGATGGAGATGGCGCTCCTGACCTGATTGTGACGAGCGAGGATGAGGCACCCCTGCTGTTGCGCAATATCGGCGCCAGCCAAAATCACTTTGTGCGTCTGGATCTGGCCGGATATGCCGATAACAGGACTGCAATCGGCGCGAAAGTAGAGGTCTTTGCTAACGGACAATGGCAGAAGTGGGAGCTGGCTGGCGCTTCCGGCTACCAGACGCAGGCTCCGCCGCAGATTCTCGTCGGGCTCGGCTCGGCTGATCACATCGATCTTTTGCGCATCCTATGGCCTACCGGCGTGCTTCAGGATGAAATTGATCTTCCGCATCGCCAGGTAATCGCAATGAAGGAAGCGGATCGGCGCGGAAGCTCCTGTCCGGTGCTGTTTGTCTGGAATGGTCACAGATACTCGCTTGTCACGGACGTGATTGGAGCCGGCGTAGTGGGCCACTGGTTCACGCCGACCCGCCGCAATACGCCCAACCCCAGCGAGTGGATCAAGATCGACGGAGCCGCAGTCGTGCCGGTTGACGGCAAGCTGAGCCTTCGCTTCATTGAGCCCATGGAAGAGGTGAACTATATCGACCAGTTGCGCCTCATTGCTGTTGACCATCCTGCGAATGTGGATGTCAATCCGGATGAGAAATTCCTCGATGATCCGCCGTTTGCTTCAGGTCGCGTGATTGCCTCTGAGGGTGCAACGCTGCCGGTTGGGGCATGGGATGGCCAAGGGCATGACGTTCTCGCAGCGCTCACTCAGCGTGACCACGTGTTCGCCTCAGGGTTTACTCCCACGCCGTTTGACGGCTTTGCAAACACGCACACGCTTACGCTGGATTTGGGGCCCGTTCGTGCGGATGCGCCTTTGCGTCTGCTGATGACCGGCTATGTGAATTACTTCAGCGCCACCGCGCTCTACTCTGCGTGGCAGGCAGGCATCCAGCCGATCTCACCCTACGTTGAGGCACAGTTGCCGGACGGTAGCTGGCAGCGCATTCCGGGCGAAGCGGGTTTCCCAGCCGGACTCGAGCGGACGATTGTTGTCGACTTGTCGCACAAGTTGCCGGCCGGTGTGCATCGTATTCGTCTGGTCAGCAACCTTGAGATCTATTGGGACCAGGTGCTCATTGACAATCATGCAGATGCGGCGGCGCGCACGAGTGAAGTGCCTCTGGCGGTTGCGACGGAACAGTTCCGCGGCTATCCCACGCAGATTGAAGGCACAAGTCCCGGCGATCTGAACTATGACTACGATCGCGTGAGCCTTACCGGTCCCTTCCAGCATCAGCGCGGAAGCTATACGCACCTCGGCGATGTGACGGAACTCGTGAAAGGCATTGACAACCGCTACGCGATCTTTGGCAGCGGAGAGGAAATTGCCGCGGAATATGATCTCAGCCGCTTGCCCGCGCTGCCGGCTCACTGGAAGCGGGATTACTTCTTCTACGCAAACGGTTACGTAAAGGACATGGACTGGTGGGATGCCTCGCCGTTTACGGTTTCCCAGCTCCCCTTCCACGGCATGACGTCCTACCCGTATCCGCCCAGCGAGAGCTTTCCGGATGATGCGGCGTCGTTTGCGTATCAGCTCGACTGGAACGACCGCTTCGACACGGGCGATCCGGTACGATCCTACCGGTTTGACTATCAGCCAATGCCCTCGACCCCAGCCGACGATCGCTCTCCCATGCCCGACATGCCGGTGCAGCGATGAACGAAGTGGTCCTGCAGTCCGCAACGCAACAACTGCAGCTGCTGCAGGAGGGATCTATCTCAGTGCTCGAGCTGGCGGAGGCGCATATCCGCCAGATTGAGCGGCTCAATTCAAAGTTGAACGCGCTGGTGGATTTCGATGCAAACCGCGTGCGTGTGCAGGCGCAGCTGCTGGAGGAATCGAGCGCGCCGCGTGGACCACTCTATGGCTTGCCGGTTACCGTCAAGTCATCCATTGCCACCGCAGGGTACCGTTGCGAAATCGGGAGCCTTCTGCACAAGGGTGAGGTTCCGCACGCTGATGCCGTTGCTGTGTCTCGTCTGCGCGCGACCGGGGCGCTGATCCTGGGAACGACGAACTGCCCCGAGTTCCTGATGGCCTATGAAACGGACAATTTGCTCTATGGCCAGACGGCCAATCCCTGGGACCTCGATCGCACGCCGGGTGGTTCCAGTGGGGGCGAGTCGGCCGCAATTGCCGCCGGAATGTCAGCCGCCGGGCTCGGTTCAGACAGCGGTGGATCGGTGCGCGTCCCCGCGCATTTCACGGGAATTTGCTCGTTCAAGCCGACTCCGGGCCGCTTCCCTGGCCGCGGGCATCTGCCGCCTTGCGTCGGGCCGTTCTCCGTGCTTGGCGCAATCGGGCCAATGGCCCGCACGCTGGAGGACGTGAGGCTCCTGTTTCGCACACTTGGCGGGCGCGATCCCATCGATCCGTCCAGTCCGCCCATCGAATACCGCGAGCCCTCCCTTGAGGAGCTACGCAGTCAGACAATCGGATTTTTTGAAGACGACGGACTTGTCCCCGTAACCGCGGAGACGCGCGCGGCCGTGCATGCGGCGGCGAATGCTCTTCGCGAAGCCGGCTTTCGTGTCGAGCCTTTCCGCCCCAAAATGCTCGAACCGCTGCGCCGTCTCTGGTGGAAGCTCTTTGTGCAATGCGGCGCCATGTTCTACGCGCCCGCCATCCGTGGGAATGAAGACGCGCTCAGCCCAATCTTTCGCGAGTTTCTTGCGATTGCCGCGGCACAAAAGCCCTTCACGCCGGAGCAGCTCTTGGAGGCGTGGGCGCAGTTGGACCTGCTGCGCTCAAGGGCTTTGGAAGAGCTCGCAAAGCACCCCGTCCTCCTTTGCCCTGTTGCCAGTATTCCGGCTTTTCGACATGGAGATCGGCAATGGCGCATCGAGGATCGTTCCGTTGACTATCTGGATGCGGTGCGGCACACGCAGTGGTTCAATACGCTCGCCGCTCCCGCAGCGGTCGTCCCTGTCGGCCGCTCGCCTGAGGGCTTACCCATCGGAGTGCAGATTGTCGCTCGGCCCTATTTTGATGAGATTGCGCTTGCCATCGCCAGCGTGGTGGATGCCGCCTTTGGCTATCGCGTTCCGCCCCTTGCACGCCACGGATGACGCCTGACGGCGCCTGATCCCATAGTCTCCATCAAGCAATGACGGCGCCGCTTCGATCCGCCAATTCAGCCAGTCACGCACCTCCATCTTTGGGTTGAGGCGAGAAGGTTATCTTCACGATAGTCTGACACTTCCCCAGATTGGAGCGCAGAACTTGCGCGGGAGTTGGCAAAACCAGTTTGCCGAAAGCCCTGGTGTATTGAAGAGTGCAGAACGCGCGCACACTACCGTGCGGGTTCTGGATCTCGATATCGGCGGCGGGGAATTCATCACCATGGCTGGCCCATGTTCGGTTGAAACCGAATTCCAGCTCATGGCGACTGCGAACCATGTTCGCCGCTGCGGTGCGCGCCTTCTCCGCGGTGGCGCCTTCAAGCCCCGCAGTTCCCCATACTCCTTTCAGGGACATGGCATCGACGGACTCAAGATGCTTTCCCGAGCCCGGAAAGAAAGCGGACTGGCTATCGTCACAGAGGTCATGTCCGAGTGCGATGTCCCGGTGGTTGCCGAGTTTGCCGACGTTCTGCAGATCGGCACGCGCAACATGGAGAATTACGCTTTGCTTGAGGCGGCCGCCCGTTCAGGCCGCCCAGTCCTGCTCAAACGCGGGATGATGGCGACGATTGCAGATCTCTTGCGCTCTGCGCAAATCATCCTCGACAACGGCAATCCAAACGTCATCCTGTGTGAACGCGGTATCCGCACATTTGAGACGGCAACACGGAATACGTTCGATGTCGCTGCCATCCCGTTGCTCAAGCATGTATCGCACCTTCCCGTGATTGCAGATCCAAGCCATGCTGCCGGTTATCGCGAGTTGGTTCCCGCGCTTGCGCGCATCGCCGTGGTGGCCGGCGCCGATGGATTGCTTGTTGAGGTTCACCCAAACCCAGACAAGGCATGGAGCGACGGCGAACAGTCCCTGGACTTCGCGGACTTTGAAGAGATGATGACATCTCTGGATCCGTACCTCGCCTTGCGAGAGGCCGTGATAAAAGACGACCCGGTTACAAACTCGCTGGAGGCTGTTGGATGAGGAGACTTAGGGCCTGCTTTACGTTTCTCCCATTCGCAGTTGGAGTGCTCTTTGCCGCTCCGCGGGCTGCAGCGCCTCTGGGACACGTCAGCGTAGATGTGATTGTGACCGCGGCGCCGGAGTATATCCCCCTGGCTGAACTGCGCGGCCAGGAACGCTTTCCGAAA
>JAJYAE010000324.1 GCA_021779695.1 Acidobacteriota bacterium
AATGCGATGCATTAGACGGAACTAAATGCGGAGGGAGCAGCCTGGACGCAGATCGAGTGGGGTACTCGTGGGCTCTCGATGGAAGCATTGATCAGCCGGGAATCGAACCGACAAATGGGAGGCCGCAGATTGGATCAACTGCGCGGGAACTTCTGAGGCGAGAGGTCTGGAGAGCAATACATCGGACGCGGAGTTCTCGTTGATCGCGTCGAAGCCTGCATTGCAGGAGGTCCCGCAATGGGATCCGCTCTCGGCGGCGTTGGCCTCTTCACCGGAGTGCATAAACATTCCATGACAATGCATTTCGTGTCCATGAGTCACTTGCGCATCACCGGCGCAATGGTGAACGCCTTTAGAGACACCCATCAGCGAACAGCACAGGGCGCAATTGGCTGCAAGCGCCTGAACTGTTGTGAACGCCAGCAAAGTGGCGACGAAGATGGAATTTCTGAGCATTCTTTTCGTCTGGCCAGCGGCAACTCGTATGTGTCTCTTGGGGAAGTACCCAGCCAACCTACGTCAGGTGTAGCATGTCTGCCCGCAATGCGGCAAGAAACTGCTATCGAGCTGACATCGAGCTGGCACTTCCGATCCCGTTGCGGCAGGAACTGCGCGCACCACCGCTACAATTCATTCTTTGCTTAGGCCATCTTCTTCCATGTCTTTGAATGCAAGTGATTTGCGAATCTTCACGAGATCTTTTATGCCGCCGGTAGAAACTGGAACGACAAATCGGCAGCCGGACCAGATCCGAAGGAACAGTCGCGTGCAGCCGCTTACGCTTCACGCGTTTGGCATGTTGTTTGTGGGTCCCATGCAGCGCCTGATCAGCCGAGCGCTGGCGGTGTGCAGATCAATCGCGTAACGCGTCTTTTCACTCCTTCCCTCTCACATTGAAAACTCTTCGTGCAGATGTCGAGCGCCCTTGAGGCAACCTCTATGCGATCAAAGAGCCTGGCTAAGCAACTCGCGCCTTTCCAACCACCAAACGCGTTGCTCGTCACATCCGAAGCGGAGATGGCGCACCTTCAGTGTCGCGGCGTGAATCGCATTTCTTCGATAACGATCAATCGACGAATCGAACTGTTCGAGTTCGGAAGTAAGGTTGGCTGCGTTATTTCCTCGCACGACGTGATGTTCGTCACAGGAAATCCCTCGACCATGTGATGGCGGTCACGCATCATGTCGAACCGCGCCGTTCCTCACGGGATTCTTATAAGTGGCTGCATAGGGTTATCTCACAGGCACCTGACAGATAACCTCAGCGAAAATAACTCACGCTGTATCTGCACGACACGGCTTCACGCACCACTTATCGTGGAGATCGGGACAGGAGCAACCAGTTGCATCGGGCGACACGGAAGCTTGAGGAGGAAAGAATGATAGAAACGAAAATGAAGATTGCTGCTATCCGATCGCGGGCGCGTTGGACAAGAACGCATCGAATAGTTCTTGCTACGCTCCTTATCTTACCTGCAGCGGGGCAATCCGTGTTCGCCACGCCTTCAACCACATTCTGGACCCCGATGACACAGGATATTCAACAGTATGGTGTCCTCCATATTGGGGTCGACAACTATTTCCGTCTCAGCACGCCGGTTTCCAATCAAAACAGCGCATTCCCTACAGACTTTACAGCGCCGACAATTGGCGTGTTACCTTTCAAAAGAATCCAGATGGAAAGCGGGTTCGATTACTTCGCGAATACTCCTCATCCATGGCTCTTCAACGCAAAGATTGGCGCACCGGAAGGCGCTTTTTTCAAAGAACAGCCTGCAGTTGAGATTGGCGTCTATGATCTGGGGAAGAATTTTACCCTGAATCCGGGCGAATCGCGGTTGGACTTCGATGTGGCATACGGGGTAGTTGGGAAGACCATTCCAAAGTTAGGCCGCTTAACTGCGGGTCCTTACATCGGCAACCGCGCAGCCCTTGTCTCCAGCGACGGAAAACATGAAAATGTCGGATTCATGACCGCATTCGACCATTCATTCTTTCCAGTGACCGGCAAGGACGGCTCGGTTGAATACAACAAGATTTGCTTTGCCGCCGACTATCAGTCGGGCAAGAATGCCCTTGGTGCATCCGGCGCCGGCATTTACTACTTCTTTACCAGCGATATCAGCCTGCTGGTCGGCCCGACCTTCTTTAACGACAAGGATCTCAATGGGAGTTGGCGGCTAAGCACGCAGCTCGACATCAATCTCCCAAAGTTAAATCCGGCGAGATTGCTTGGCAGGCGGAAGAAGTAACCACTTAACCATTCTCGTCACCTAGAAAGTGAGCGTGATCTGCGCGGTTATGGCTCGCGGAGTGACGTAGTGGGTACCGCTGAAGGTGGAGAGACAGTTATAGAGCGCGTATTCGTCGGTCACATTGATTGCAGTCACGCGCGCCCCCCCACATTTACTGGTTGCCTCCGAAGAGATTGTCGTGGCCCAGTGCCATGTCGAAGAGGTCCGTGGCTGGATGCGCGGAGGGTTGTAGTCGTCGTCCTCGGTGCCTGAGTGAGGATTTTTACCAGAAAGGAGCTGTACTCCGAAACGAGACAGAGAGTGGGTAGAGGCGTAGTCGGTGTCGCCTGCGTTCCGCTGCAGGTCAGGCCGGCCTCGAATTCCTGATCTGCTGTCAGGCGGCTTCCAGAAGTGAGAGGCTTTCAGCCAGAAACGTTTGCAAGTGAGGCGGAATTCTCAAGGCAACGGACGGATGAGGCTGAAGACCGCCGATCATCCGTCGAGCCATGATCTATCCAATTCACGAACCGCGGAGTTCACTATGAATAGCACAACAGTTGTTAAAGGCACCGTATGCTGCATGGACACAGAAACGGTCGCCGCTCCTGGACTCAACCGAGCATCCCGGGCACACATATTTCTTCTGCGGATATGCGTACAAAGAGAATTTCGATCTTAATCCTGCGCAATATCGGCAAGTCTGAGGGTGCCGAAGAGCAGCGATGGCTGCTGGTGCGGCTTAAGTGGGGGAGGGATGGCAAATGATCAGACGAGCGAGCCTGACGGCGTCCCGCAGTTTCAAACCGCAATTCCGCACGACGTTCCGCGCGTGGATATAGCTCAGGCCAGTGGGCGGATTGAGGAACATAGATGGTCAAACGTGGAGCTGATCCCACGCGATGTCGCGAGGCACATTTTTCCGTCAGCGTTGGGTGGAATACTTTCGACGTTCGCACTGACTCTGGTACCCGAGTTCGATAATGTCGTACGGAATGGCGCCGAGGCGCTTGCACCAAAGAAGCGCTTTGTCATTCTGAACTTCAAATGACCTTCCGGTTGGTTGATGAACAAGGCCGCAGCCTCGATGCCTTCAAAATATCCAATAAGCAGCGAGCGAAAGTAGATGGCGGGCAGCAGCGAAGGACGCCTGAACTTCTCCGCGTAGAACTTTGCGCTTACTCCTTCGACGAAGAAATCGAAGTGTTCCGCCTCCAGCAATTCACTAAGATTAAGGCCCCGAGCTTCTGATGCCTTCTCATCGAAGGCCCTAAAAAAACAGACTTGTCTGTGCCGTGAACGTAAGGGCGGAAGGAACTTTTGGAGTGACGGCCGGGCCATTGACGTAGCTGAGGCCGAGGCCGAGATAAGTGCCGGGCGCGAGATGCACAGTATAGCTGCCGGTAACCGAATTCGAGGCGCGCCAATAGGATTTGCCGGCGGCAGCGAGGTTGCGCAGATCGTCCTGGCTAAAGGCTGTGTAGGAGGCAACGATGGAGGCAAAATCCGCAAGTCTGCTGTGAAAGGGCGCTTCGTCATAGATACGCGCCTCGTAATAGAGCCGGTAGACATTGAGATCGGCGGGAACGACCATGGCCGAACCGCCAACATAAACGCCACGACCGGGCTTAGTTTGCTCCGGCTGCCAGACCTGGTGATCTGCGAGCAGATAGCCCGAGTAGTTGCCGCTTTTTTTGAGGCCGGTGCGCAGGCTGGTATAGGGCGTGTTGTTCGCGATATATCCGGCGCGGTACCACTCCTGCAGCTTGCCGGCCACCGCGGGACGGTTGATGCCGGCCTCGCCGATGAGAACCAGTTTGTCGCCGTGCGGCAGAAAGCGGAGGCCTACGGCGTCGCGCTTCAATGCGTCCTGCTCTGAACCGGGCTGTGCAGCGCGCTGTGCTGCTGCCTTGAGATAGGCATCGGAATGCCAGCGGTATTTGAGCGTAATGGCGGGCGCGGTAAGCGGCGAGTAGGAGATTCCGACCTCGTAGGGCAAGACGGCATAGACGCCCTGCGCGCCAGAGGCGACCTGACCGCCGACCTGGAGACCGATGAACTGGAAGTCGGTGGCGAGATAGCCGAGTTGGAGTTCTGCGCGGTCTTCGCCGAATTCCTTGTAAAGATATAGGTTGCAGAGGGTCCACGCCTCAGGCTGCGCCTGATCCCAGCTGCCCTGCTGAAGGTGGCCGTTGATGTTCAACTGCGTCCTCCGCAGCCCGAACTGGCGCAGGTCGGCGGTGAGAACGGGATTGATGGAGTACGCGCCAAACTGGCGCTGGCCGATGTAAGTCTGTGCGTCCGCGGCCACTGGGGCAGCGAGGGTGTTCTGGATGTAGTCTGCATTGGCGCCCATACGAAATAGCAGACCATGGCGAAAGAGGCTGCTGCGGATGGGCGTGTCCAGGCCTAGAATCGAATCGGTGAACGGTGGGTCACTGGCGGCGGCGCCTTTGAGGTTGAGGTCCTCGATGGAGCGCAGGAGCGGTGGGTTGGCTGGTTCCGGGGCGGATGGCTGCGGACTCTGAGCCATTGCGCCGAGTGAGAGCAAACTGCAAAGAGAGAGGAGACGGAAACACTGAGCTATGCCACGACAGACTTTGATCATCAATTGGCCCTCTGGACCGCGGTGAGGACGGACAGGTATCCGCCACGAAACACTTTTATCCTGCATGACTTTTGATCCTTGTTTATT
>JAJYAE010000041.1 GCA_021779695.1 Acidobacteriota bacterium
GGCTTTGCAGGCCATCATGCTTGCCGGGGGATTCAGGATTATCTAGCGCAGAGTGGAGGCGCAGAGCGCGTGACGGAGGCGATTGCCAAAGCGCTTCCGACCTCGGATCTTCACGCGACAATGGCAGTGCCGGAAAAGCTGTCTCCGTATTTGAGCAAGCGGACAATCCAAACAACTTGGATGCAGAACCTTCCAGCGAAGGCGAAGCTGTATCGCCACTACTTCCTCTTCTATCCAAATGCAGTTGAGTCTGCTCGGCTTCAAGACTACGATGTCGTGATCACGAGCTGTTGCGGATACGCAAAAGGAGTTCGTCGTGGTCCACATTCAATCCACGTTTGCTACTGTCATAACCCGATGCGCAGGGTATGGAGATTTCCAGAGTACATTGCGAGAGAAGAGGTGAGTTCCGCGACAAAATGGATCTTGCAGCGAATGGTGCAGGGGCTCAAGAAATGGGAGATGAATGCAGCTCGACGACCCGACTACTACATCGCGAATTCGCACATTGTGGCGCAGCGGCTCCAAGCTGCGTTCGGAGTGAATCCCATTGTGATCGAGCCACCGATTGAAACGTCGCGTTTCTGGATCAGTCAGAACGTCGCGGACTATTATCTTGTCCTGTCCCGTCTCAGGCCCTACAAGAGAATTGATTTGGCAGTGGAGGCGTGCTCGCGAACGGGAAGGAAGCTCATTGTCGTTGGAGATGGTCCGGACCGCGATCGGTTGGAAGCAATGGCTGGCCCCACGGTGCGATTCCTTGGACGCCAACCGGATCATGTTGTCAATCAACTGGCGAGTCGGTGCCGGGCTCTTCTCTTTCCGGGTGAGGAAGACTTCGGTATGGCGCCTCTCGAGGTGAATGCCGCAGGAAGGCCCGCGGTTGCATATGCTGCCGGCGGTGCGACGGAAACGATCAGGGAGCAGGTGAATGGCATCCTTTTTCGAGAACAGACAGTTGACTGCCTGGTTGAAGCATTGGAGCAATGCGAGGCTCGTAACTGGGATCCACGAGCAATCCGACAGGTCGCCATGCGATATGACATTCATGTGTTCCAGGAAAGGTTTCTCGCCTTTCTCGTCCATGTCGCTCCGGAGATCCGCGATTTGGCTTTCCTGCAGCTGAGGGCGGGCTGATGTCTGCCAAGAACAGCACTGTGCATCTCGGGCCCGCGAAGGCGGTTCAATCAAAGCGCGGGGCGAGAGCTATTGTCCAGTCAGTGTGGAGCAAATCTGCGATTCTGGCTCTTCAAGCCTGTACAGGTGTTCTCACGGCGAGAGAGCTTGGGCCGAATGGGCGTGGCGAGCTTGCCGCGATGATCCTCTGGCCACTCCTGGTTGCTAATGTGACCACCTTCGGATTGCCGAGCGCCTTAATCTATCACTTCCGAAATGGCAGCGAGGATCGCAGGCGCCTTGCTGGAAACGGTCTTTTGGCATCTTTTGTGATTGGTGCGGTCGCCGCAGGCGTGGCCGCTATCGTACTACCTTTTTGGCTTCATAAGTATTCGCAAAATGTCATTCACTTCGCGCAATTGTTTCTTTTAACCGTTCCGATCTGTTCTGTGACACTTGCCGGACGCGCCATCCTGGAAGCAGACCATCAGTTTTCCGCATCGAATCTGGTTCAGCTGTTCACGCCGCTTTCAACCCTGGCATTCCTTGTACTGTTTCTCGCCATGCACATGCTGGATCCATTTACAGCGGCTCTGGCGTACATCACGGCATCGCTTCCATCGCTTGGGTACATGCTCTTTTGTGAAGCACGACTTGGGTACACATGGGCAAGGCCTCAATTTCGGGTCGTTCGTCAGATGCTGCAGTATGGAGTCCGTTCCTATGGAATTGACATTCTGGGGACGTTGTCCCTTCAAGTTGACCAGGTCCTCGTAGTCGCTCTTCTGTCGGCAGAAGCAATGGGGTCTTATGTGGTCGTTCTCAGCGTCTCGCGGATGCTGAATGTGTTTCAGAATTCAGCAGTCATGATTCTATTTCCAAAAGCGGCGGGTCGTGAGCCGGAGGAAGTGCTGGCTTTGACAGGGAAGTGCGTGCGCCTCAGTGGCCTGGTGAGTGCGCTCGCTGGATGCCTGATCTGTGTCATGGGACACAGCCTGCTGCGAATTGTGTACGGTGCTGCCTATGATGCGGCGACCGGTACCTTGTACATTCTTGTCCTGGAAGCAGTGCTGTCGGGCGTCACTTTTGTGCTGGCGCAGGCGTTTATGGCTCTCAATCGCCCCGGCACGATCACTCTTGTTCAAGCCATTGGACTCTCGCTGAGTGTTCCGCTGATGCTATGGCTGATTCCATCCTACGGCCCTTATGGGGCTGCAATCTCCCTTCTCATCTCGACAGCCACGAGGCTACTGTTTGTGTGTGCGGGCTTTCGGTTCGTTCTTAAGCAACGGCGACCCCGCCTCATCCCGTCATTCAGCGACGTGGCCCTGCTTCTGGATCACTGGGCAATTCCGCTCAGGGAGAACATATGACAATTGCATCGTATCCGAGCCGCGAGAGCCAGGCGAAGCAACGATTGCGTAGCGGAGCTGTGACCGCGCAGATTGTCGCGTCATTCGGATTTATGATTGCTATCCCTGCGCTCGCAATCGCTGGAAATCAAGCCGGTGTGCTCCAGATAGTCTTTCCGGTTCTGAGTGTCGCTGTTGGTAGCTTTCTGCTCTGGCGTTCGCGGCCCGCATACGTCGAGCTTGTCTTCTGGCTCTGGTTTCTTTCTCCATTTCTGGGACGGATGGCCGGCTTCCAGAGTGGGTGGACGCCGAATAATGGAGTCGAAGTAGCGCCATATCTTACTGCCGGTCTGACGGCATTTCCTGTTTTTGCATCACTGCGTAGCTTCGGAGACCGGCGACTTCTTCCGTATGCCTGCGCACTGATTGCGATTGCGTACGGTCTCATCCTTGGATTGATCAAGATTCCCATCTTCAACGTGATGAGGGCGCTTCTCAACTGGCTGGTTCCGGTTCTGTTTGGAGCCTTTATTTATCTAAGCCGCGACGAGTATCACGAAATTAAGAAAGTCATTGAACGCTCTTTTCTTTTAGGCACCCTGGTGACCGGTGCGTATGGTATCTACCAGTTCTTCTGGCTCCCGGATTGGGACAAGATGTGGATGCTGAATGTGCAGCTGAACTCATTTGGCGCGGTTGAAGCGACGAAGATCAGAGCCTTCAGCACGATGAACGCCCCAGCGATCTTTGCGGCGATGGCGACGGCAGGGTTACTGCTACTGTTTAACAGCCCCAATAAGCTGAGGTTTGTATCCGCGGGATGCGGGTTCATCGGCCTCATGCTTACCATGAGCCGGGCCTCGTGGCTGAGTCTTTTGGCAGGGGGTGCGTATCTCCTGTTGCGTTCTGAGATGCGGCAGCGCATGCACCTTACTCTTGCGATCTTTTCGTGCTGCATTGCGTTCATGAGCGTATCGCAGGTACCGGCCGTTCACGACCTTTTGATTCGGCGGATTGAGACATTCTCTGATCCAAGTCAAGACGTAAGCTTTTCCGCCAGAATCGCAGGACACAGGGAGGCATTCCGGCAGATTGCTCAGGAGCCATTTGGAGAGGGGATAGGCAGCACTGATACCTATCACAATACGGAAGGTGACGACGACATCATCGGACCACACGACAGCACAGTGCTGGAGTTTCTGTACTCGGTCGGCTGGATAGGCTCGCTTGTGTATTTGATTGGGTTCATTCAACTCATTGCCAGGCTGTTGCGATCTGGGAGGCAGGATGCGTTCGTCGTGTCGGCGAAAGCGATCCTTATTGGTCTTTGCATCCAGTCTCTTCTGAACAGCGTCATGATCGGAGTCCTTGGCTTCCTGGTATGGACCCTAGCCTCAATGTGCCTGATTGCCTCAGAAGAAGCAGTTACAGGTGGAAAGAGAGAAGCGCTTGGGAGACAACGGCGCATTGACGTGATTGCTGCATAGGAGAAGGCAGAATGCGGGTTCTGCATATATTGAATGACGTTACCAAGCGTGGAAATGGGATCGTTAATGCTGCGGTCGATCTTGCCATCGAACAAGTACGCGCGGGAGACGAGGTTGCCCTTGCGGCTGCCAGGGGAGGCTATCAGGAACTTCTTACAGCATCGGGCGTCAAGTGTCTGCCGCTCGATCAGACTCTTCAACCACTGAATCTGTGTCGGGCCCTCCGCAGGCTTCATAAGAGCCTCCGTGAGTTTCGTCCCGACGTGGTTCACGCACATATGCGTACAGGACTGTTGTTGGCTTTGTGCCTGAAGCCCTTCCATCGATTCGCGCTCGTGGGTCATTTGCACAACGTCCATGACCGTCTGTCCCTCTTGATGGGCTTTGCGGACAGGGTCATTGCAGTCAGCAGTTCCGTTGCGGAGACCCTGCAGGCATTCAAGATTCCCAGACGGAAGATTCGTGTGGTGTTGAATGGACCTTTGGGAAGCAGGCGAGTTCCAGGCGCAACTTCGATTCAGCCAGCGGTGCTGTCTCATCCCGCCATTGTGACGGTGTGTGGCATGAGCGAGCGCAAAGGGATCGAAGAACTCCTAGTAGCGTTTGATCTGGTTGCGAGGCATTGCCCAGACGCTCATATCTATTTGGTGGGCGATGGTCCTGAATATGCGCGCTTCATGAAGCAGGCACGCAAATCGGCGAATGCGGAGAGAATTCATTTCGAGGGCCATCAGGAATTTCCTCAGGCATACATGCTCGGAGCAGACATCTTTGTCCTTGCGTCCCGGCGGGAGTCGTTCGGCCTTGTGCTCATCGAGGCTCGCGAGGCAGGTTGTGCCGTGGTCGCCACAAACGTCGACGGAATTCCTGAGGCACTGGATGGAGGGCGAGCCGGGGTGCTCGTTCCTTCAAGGGATCCCGTTGCGCTGTCAATTGAAATTCGGCGAATCATCGAGGATGAAGAAAGAAAAGCGGAATTGCAACGCTGCGCGAAGCGCGGAATATCCTGCTTCACCGTGGAGGCGATGGCAAAGAGAATGCAGTTAGTCTACGCTGAGATCGCGTCTACCCGAAATGAACTGCATCGTTCCGACTCAGCGGGCCGGAGCTCCGATGCGGCGTTGTCAGAATTGCATGTGGACGACAACCGGTTGATCAGAGACATGAAACGTTAAGCCCATTATGTTCCTTGCGATAAGAGTCGGCTTCTCCTGACTGGTCGGATCAAAAACGGAAATCAATCTGCACTGCGTCGTAAGTGCCAGCTGCACGTCCTGCCCATCACTATTGATATCAACTTTCTTGCGGATACTGTAACTGGGGACTTCTTCCCAAAGAACAAGGTCATAGGAACCATCCGATCTCTCAAGCAACAGATGATCAATGGGAGCACTCGAAGCACCGGAACTCGTGAGGGCCAGCCTGAGAGGCTGAAGGGACGAAGGCTGCGATGTGTCGTCCAGTTCATCAATCAGATTCTTCAGCGCATGGAATGCCGGCTTTTCAGTGCCATCCGCCCGAATCAGTCCCCAGTGGAACTGTGGATGGGACAGCGAAGGATCCGGTGCCTCGTCAAGCAGTTCGTATAGATAGGTCCGCGTAATGCCATGCTTGAAGTCTTCCAGAAACAGGCGAGGAATGTATTTCGCTGCAGCGCTTTCAGAGATTCCGGGTTGATCGTTCTGCTCATTGACTGCGTTGTGATAGCCAGTTTCGGAAAACACGATAGGTTTGTCACTGCAAATCACGTCTTCAAGTTGGACTTGTTCGGGGAAGACGACAGACGGCATTGCTCCCGCCGGATAGGGATGGAGATTGCCGAAGTCCAATACGCCGGAAAGGTTGCCAAGTTGTGTACTATGCGCCGCGAAGGCCAGGGACGGTCCGATCACGGGCAGACCGCGCAGTGTTGAATCAGACTTGGCGGAATGAAATAGCGAGGCTTGATAAGCGCTTTCGACGGCGGGCCAGTCTGCCTCGCCGCTGACATCCATTTCGTTCGGCCCCTCGACGGCGTCCAAGCTCCCGCCGGACAAATCATAAACCTCCTGCAGAAGAGCGGAGTTCAGATTGCCCAGTCTGCTGCGCGGATCGAAAAGTGCATCAAAGGAAATGCCGTCGTGCCCAAGACGTTCCCAGCGGCTGAATAGAAGGGAGTTGTAGTCTGAGCCCTGGAGGTGGACTCCATCCCGCACATGGCGTACTCCCAAATACTTCAGTTCATGTTCCACAAATGCAAAGTTGCCATAGGCGCGATCGAAGTAGTTGAGATGCGTGTTGATTCCAATACTGTTCACAAAGGAAAACGCACTGGATGGCGTCTCCAGAACCCAACTCTGCCCAGGCAGGCTGTTGGTTGCATGATTGGAGGAACTCTGGCAATCTGTCAGGAGAAGAATAAGAGCAGCCGAAGTGACGACTCGAGCCATGAAGGTGACAGAGAGCAAAGAAGATATCCGATTCATTGACGCCAGCCCAACCTTTGTCTCTCCAAGGCGTCTAAGAAATACAGAGCAAGCGAATTGCCAAGTGGAAATGTGAGAAACTGAACCAACTGCCAGTGTCACTTGCTTAGACATTCCGCTGAGCGCTTTCGTATGCGCCTTTCAAAATCAAGTTTCAATTTCTTTCCCATCTTTTGAAACAGAATGAGTTGCCTTGGACTTCACTGGGTAGAGTCTTTTTGTCACCAGCCCTTTTGAGAAATTTTGTTCGTCCGAGGGAACTTTATGGGAGACATCCATTTGGTCATTGCAGATAATCAGCCTCTGGCGCTGACGGGTCTGCGCAGCGCGGTGGCGGATCATCGCGACATTCAAGTGCTAGCAGAATGCCAGAGTCGCGAGCATCTCGCTGATGCATTGCGCAAGTTTGCACCGGACGTTCTTCTGGTGAGCACCGATATTCTTCAAGAGGAGCTCGATGCGCTGGAAAGACTCGTAACGGAGATGGATGGAACACATGTCATCGTCCTAACGAGCCGCAAGGACCCAGACTTTCTTGAAGGCGCACTGCGGTGCGGTGCAAAAGGCGTGATCCAGCGGGAATGGCCGATTCGACACATTCCGGTCGCAATTCGCAAGGTAACAAAGGGCGGAGTGTGGCTTGAGAGAGCCGCAGCTCAGAGCGTCCTTGAGAATCTGATCACGGCACGCACAATCGAGGATCCAGAGGCCCGCAAGATTTCTTCCCTCACTGAGCGGGAGCGAGAGGTCATTCATCTGATTTGTCAGGGACAGAAGAATAAGGCGATCTCAGGAGCCTTGCACATCAGTGAGACGACTGTATCCCATCACCTTACATCGATCTATCGAAAGCTTGAGCTCACTGATCGAACTTCCCTGGTTATCTATTCAGTCAAGCACAATTTGTCTTCTCTATGATTCCTCTGAGCCCGATGCAGGCGGGCGTAGAGGTGTGTGCGTCAATATTCGACATGATGCGCCCCGATCAATACGTGAAATGCATAGAAGGTAATCTTTCGAACGGAATTGAAATTGGTGGCGAAAAGAAAAGAGCAAAGAAACATGAGCGGATAAAAGCACTCCGGGGAGAGCGCGAGCAGTTGCAGGGGCCGGCGCGCAAGGATCTTGTATAGAGGTGCAATTGCAGAGAGACGTCCAATGCCAATGCCGAGCAAGGCTCCTGCGAGAATGTCTGAAGGATAGTGCTCTCCCAAATAGACGAGGGGTAAGCACACGACAATGAGGGCATGGGCATAGGCCAAAAGTCCAGCACGTTTGGATATCAAGAAGATGCTCGTGGCCAATGAGAAGTACAGAACTGCGTGATCGCTCGGAAACGAGCTCCAATGGAGGAGATCGGAGTAGTATTCCGAAGTTCCTAGGGGTGGTCGAAACTGCAGATCCATGTTGAGGTAGGGGCGGGCGCGGAAAGGAAGCGTCGATGCTAGCGTGCGCGCCAAAAGCAGAGCTACGAAAGCTGTGACAAATCCACAAATTAGAATCTGGCGGTCTCGTAACTGGTCTGAGCGCTTTCGAAACCACGCCCACCAGAAAAAGGCGAGGGCGACTCCGCCAGTTACAAATGGATCCGTCGATGCAAAAATGGCGGTCTTGTCAAACAGCCATGATCGCTGAGCGAACTGATTCAAAAAATGGAGAATTCCAGCGTCAAAAGGGGTGACCAATCTGATTTCCTCCCAACGGATACACAATCAAGGACGATTGCTTTACGGAACTGTGCTCCCGGAGAAAGAAAGGTAAGAGAAGTGAATGATGACTACCAGCAGAATACTACTGATTCTAAGAAGAATGAAGAGCGGGGATGGTTGCTTGCAATTCTAAACTGCTGCGGTAAATCCGATTCAGCCCGATGAGTGAGGCGAGATCGATAGCATGGTTTGGAACGACTTGAGCACATCTCGACGGCATGCCTGCTTGGAGCGTCTACAATCGCACTACATTCTTCACGCAGCACTTCGCGGCTCCGAAAGGTAAATGGCTCGGAGCATCGCAAGATGGAGGCCAGCCATGCGTATTCAGTCGTTGTTCGCCCTGACCCTGCAAGCGGGGGCTTTTGCCTTGTTCGGTTCGACCATCATCATCAGCGCGCAATCGGCGAGCACGGATCAAGCGGCTTACCAGCGTGCCGATGCGCTGATCAAGCAAATGACGCTTGATGAGAAGTTACAGCTCATCGTCTCAAATGATCCTTTCATCGACAGCCCTGGAGGTGGAGCGGGATATGTGAAAGGGATACCGCGTCTGCATATTCCCGACCTCAACATGTCTGATTCATCCACGGGTTCGGGCAGTAAGAATCAGTTGAGCACAACATTCCCAGCGACGATCGCGATCGCGGCGAGTTGGGATCAACAGTTGTCATTCAATTACGCGGCGCAGATCGCGCACGAACTGAGGGCGCAGGGGTTTGGCATGGGACTGGGTGGGGGGACAAATCTTGCCCGTGATCCGCGCGGCGGGCGCATATTCGAGTATCTCGGGGAAGATCCGGTACTGGCCGGTGAGATGCTAACGCAGCGCTCACTGGGGACACAGAGCGAACACGTGATTGCGACAATCAAGCACTTTGCCGGAAATAATCAAGAAACCAATCGCATGGGCGGCAACAGTCAGATTGACGAGCGAACGTTACGGGAACTGTACCTTATGCCTTTTGAGATGGCTGTGGAGCAGGCGCATCCGGGCAGTGTGATGTGCAGCTACAATCGGCTGAACGGCGATTACGCCTGCGAGAACGAACATCTGCTCACCGACATTCTGAAGCACGATTGGCATTTTGAAGGCATGGTGCAGTCGGACTGGGGAGCCACGCATTCGACGGCCAAAGCCATCAATGCTGGACTGGATGAGGAGGAGGGATCGGAGCCGGGACCGACCTATCTCAATCGGATTGATGTGTTGTTTGCGCTGGCCAGCCACCAGATCACACCAGAACGGATTGATGATATGGTGAGGCGCAAGCTTTATGCCATGATCACGTCGGGCCTCATGGACGATCCGCCAAAGACAGGGAGCACAATTGATTTTGAGGGCGCTACGACGTTTGCCCAGCACGCGGAGGAGCAGTCTATTGTGCTGCTCAAGAATGAGCACGCGCAACTTCCATTGGCTGCGGGCAAGCTGAAGAGCATCGCAGTGATCGGCGGCCATGCCGATGTTGCGGTGGGGACTGGTGGCGGCTCAGGAGACACTCTTGATCCAGTCAGCGGATTCCTGACCGACTGCGGAGGGCTGCAATTTGGCCTTCATGCGGGCTGTGATTGGTGGCGGACTCCCTGGCTCAAGCTGGCAGTGCCCATCGTGAAGGCCGTCCAGGAGCTTGCACCCGATGCGGCGGTGAAGTTTGCTGGCAATCGCGATCTAAATGATCCTTATCGCGCTTACTCAAAGCAGGAGATTGACGATGCGGCTGCTCTGGCTGCAAAGTCCGATGTAGCGATTGTGGTCGTGGATCAACCGGCGGGCGAGGACTTTGGCGAATCGTCGAGCCTGGGCCTTGCCAATCCATCGGATCAAGACGCCCTGGTGAAGGCGGTTGCGGCAGCCAATCCGCATACGATTGTGATTTTAGAAAATGGCAATCCGGTCCTGATGCCGTGGAAAGATCGGGTCTCGGCCATCGTGGAAGCCTGGTTTCCCGGCGAAGCAGGAGGTCGCGCCATCGCCAGTGTGCTGTTCGGGAAGGTCAACCCTTCCGGTAAACTGCCTATCACGTTTCCGGCGCGCAACGAGGATATTCCCACCTGGGGTAAGGATGGAGCTATCGCCAAGGACCCGATTTACACGGAGAAATTAGAGATTGGGTATCGCTGGTATGACGCGAAGCAGATCAAGCCGATGTTTGAGTTTGGATTCGGCTTGTCCTATACCCATTTCACATACTCCGATCTCGTTGTCAGCAATGCCGCGGATCATTCGATGACGGTGTCATTCGCGCTGAAGAATGATGGCCCGGTGGCAGGGGCGGAAGTTCCGCAGGTCTACCTTGGAATCAGGGATCAGAATGAGCCGCCGAAGAGGCTAGTCGGGTGGAGCAAGATTCTCCTTCAGCCGGGCGAATCGCGGAAGGTCTCGATTTCCATCTCGCCGCGTCTGCAGAGCATATGGAGCGTGGACGAAAACGGCTGGAAGTTCATTCCGGGGAGCCATGTGTACGTCGGATCGTCCTCGCGTGACATCCGGCTGCAGATGGATTGACGAAATCAGAAAGTGACAGCTTCAACGGCTCCCTAGGCTGGTTCAGCATCCTTATCCGATGAGCGCAAGCGAATGGGATGAAATTCAACCCTGCATGAGGCATCGGCCGTGTCTCCGTCGAGCCAAGCCATACGAGTGCAGAGGCAAAGCAGTGGATACCTTCCAAGAGAGCGGCGATTGATCCATTTGGATCACTCCGCTCTCTCGAAGTAGGAACTCGTCCATCGCAGCCAGGTAATCAGGTCGGATATCGAGATGCAATCGAAACTGCTGCATGCACCTGCTGGATCCTGCACTGTCAATTTTTGCACTTCTGGTTGCGGTAAGGGCCCCTTTCTTGCGATTGGCCTGTTCTTTGACGCGGTCCTTTCTGCTTTGGAACGGACGAGCGACAAGATCGGGGCAGGATTCAAGGAGCTTAGTGGCTGACGGCAGGAGCTTCAAGGGGCCCAGGATGGATCTCTGTCCGGATTCACGCGGAGACCCTAAAACACCTCGTCAGCAGCAATGCATTTGGGCAACGACGACTCGAAAGGTTGCTCCTCGTACAATGAGTGTCGATGAAGGACTTCATCAGTTATTTTGCCTTGGCGCTTGGCGCATTGCTGCCGGTGGTGAACCCAATCGGATCTTCGCTGGTTTTCCTGGGCATGGTGGGGCCAGCACCGACGGGGGTGTTTCGGACGCTGGCCAGGAAGATTGCGTTGAGCACCGCTATATTTCTGCTGGCGATGGATGTTGCCGGCACTGCCGTGCTGAAGCTATTTGGCATCTCCTTGCCTGTGATGCAGCTTGCTGGCGGCATTGTGCTGGCCTCCATGGGGTGGCAACTTCTCAACAAGAAAGATGTCCCGGATCAACCAAGCTCATCCCCTCTTTCCAGCAATCTTGATCGTCTAAACGGAAAGATCTTTTATCCCTTCACGTTTCCCGTCACTGCAGGTCCAGGTGTGCTGGTTGTGATGTTGACATTGAGTGCCCACGCTTCGAAGGGTGGCTTCCTCCAGATTGCGTTTGCGCAATTAGGGGTCCTGGCGGGGATGGCGCTGATGTGTGCGGCGGTATTCTTCTTTTACGCCTACGCGCCGGCGATTACCGCGAAAGTCCCACAATCGACTGCGCACGGAATTCTTCGCGTCATTGCTTTCATCCTTTTTTGCATTGGCGTCCAGATTGCATGGAATGGTCTCAGTGCGCTTCTGGCGACTCAGGGACTTTTTAAAAGCTAGCGGATACGCAGAGCATGCCGTCCCTGCCGCGCCTTTAATCGCTGGACGACAGCTTTAACTTCATCCTGAATACACGCGGCTATTCTGGTTGCCGAAGGGGACAAAGTGCGATCGCGCCGGTAAAGAAAGTTGATCTGACGGCTAAGTGCAGGCTTCAGAATCGGGATACGTACAAGAGCCTTGTCACCTTTTTCCATTGCAAGCACAGGTAAGATCGCAATACCGAGCCCTCTTCGGGCCAGTCCAAGCGCAGTCGATAATGAGTTCACTTCATATCCGAGGGTAAAAGCTATTTGCTCGCGCAGCATCGAATTCTCGACCATGCGGCGGACGCTACTGTCGCGGCTGGACAGAATGAGGGGGAATTCAGTCAATTCGCGCAGCGAGGTTGCATCGTGGCTGGCTAGAGAATGCTCGGAACAGACGAAGGCGGCAAGATGATCCCGATAGAGAGCCTTCGCTGAAATGTCAGGAATCTTCTGTTGCGTAGTACCCAGGCCAAAATCGACCGCGCGGGAAAGAACAAGCTCTTTGACGCGGTCCGCGGTTACGTCGTGCACGATGATGCGTACTTTGGGATGTAACCCCTGGAATGTGCCAATGGCATTCGGCAGTAGGCTCGCTGCGATTGTGGGCAATGCTGCAATGGAGACAGTTCCAGTGCGCGCCGCGGCTATGTCCTGAGCAAGCCCGACAACGATTTCCCCATCTTCAACGAGGCGTCGAAGCAGTGGGAGCAGTTCGCATCCCGTCTGCGTGACGAAGACGCTTCTCTTATTGCGATCGAGGAGCCGGACTCCAAGCTCTGCCTCCAGTTGCTGGATCTGCACAGTCAAAGTGGATTGCGACACATGAAGTGCCAAAGCCGCGCGAGTGAAATTATTCAATTCCGCTACTTTTAGAAATGCGCGGACTTTGCGGAGTTCGTGTCTCATCGGGAATGTCGATTATAGATACCGAAAATATTAAATGTACAGAATGTGGATGCATGCATATACTCGGCAGGATTCCTGATTTAAGGGAGAGGCAACGCCTTGGCGCTTTGGGGAGCCGTGACGATCATAGCGGTACTTGTGGCGATTTTGAGCCGCAGGCTCTCCGCGTTGACTGCTTTGGTGCTGATTCCGGTGGCGACGTCAGTTTCGAGCGGATTTGGACTGCGTACGTCCAGCTTTATTCTCGCCGGCATCGCAAGTATGGCGCCAGTCATCTCCATGTTCGTCTTTGCCATTCTCTTTTTTGGCGTCTTGACGGACGCGGGGATGCTGCGGCCGCTGATTGGCTTGATTCTTCGCGTGGTCGGCAAGGATCCAGTTCGAATTGTGCCGGGGACCTTTGCGCTTTCGTTGCTGCTCCATCTGGATGGGTCGGGGGCAGTCGTCTTCCTGATCGCCTTGCCCGCGCTATTGCCGCTCTATGACGAGATTGGGATCGATCGCCGGATTCTTGCCTGTGCTGCATCGCTGGCCGCCGGAGTGAATTTTCTTCCCTGGACGGGCCCAACCATGCGAGCAGCGGCGGCGTTGCATCTTTCAACTCTCGAGTTGTTTCGACCCCTCCTGCCGGTTCAGATTGTTGGACTGCTATTCGCACTGGCGTGTTGCATCTGGCTGGGCAAGAAAGAGCAGCTTCGCCTTGGATTGAAGACAAGCAGAAACGGGGCAGCGAGAGTCGTCCTGATCGAACACAAAGATCGGGTACGACTAGCGGTGAATGTCGCTCTGACTATTGTCGTACTGGGAGTTGCGCTTTCAGGCAAGGTTGAGCCAGCCGTCTGCTTTATGTTGGGAACGGTGTTGGCGCTGATGTTGAATTTTCCCGATGCCAATCGACAGCGTCTGCAGATTGAGGCTCATGCGAAGGCAGCGATTATGATGACCGCGATTTTGTGCGCCGCCGGATGCTTTACCGGGATTCTGCGCGGGACGGGGATGCTGACTGCGATGGCTGGTGTCTGTGTGCATGCATTGCCGAAGCAGTTCGGCCATCACATTCCTTTTTTGCTAGCCCTCGTAAGCATGCCTTTGAGCCTCGTCTTTGATCCCGATTCATTCTATTTTGGCGTGTTGCCTGTGATTGCTACGACCGCAGGCGCCTATGGGGTGGCCCCTGCGCGCGTAGCGCAGGCCGCATTGCTGGGTCAGCATACAACAGGATTTCCAGTATCGCCCTTGACGCCTGCAACGTTTCTTGTGACGGGTTTGACGGAGACCGATCTTGGAACTCATCAGCGCTTCACAGGGCCACTTCTTCTTCTGGCAACCGTGGTAATGACGCTGGCCGCGGTCGCGCTCGGAATCTTTTCGTTCTAAGGCGAGGCAACGTGAAGACATTGCGCATCGGCGGTGGAGCAGGATTTTCCGGCGATCGGATCGAGCCGGCGGTTGATCTGGCACGGGACGGAGACCTGCAGTATCTCGTCTTTGAGTGCCTTGCAGAGCGAACAATCGCCCTGGCTCAGCTTGCAAGGAAGCAGGGGCGCAGCGCCGGCTTTGATCCTATGCTGCATGCGCGCATGGAAGCGGTTTTGCCTGCCTGCAGGCGAAACGGTACGCGCATCATCACGAATATGGGGGCGGCACATCCGGAGGCGGCGGCGCGCGAGACGCTCCGCATCGCCAGCCGCCTGGGCCTCACGGGGTTGCGGGTTGGCTGGATCACAGGCGATGACGTTTTGCCTCAGCTTGGCTCGCTGTCTTCCGCCGACCCGCGAGAACAGCTTGTTTCCGCCAATGCATACCTCGGCATTGAGCCAATTCTTCAATGCCTGCGTGAAGGAGCGGATGTCATCCTCACGGGTCGAGTTGCAGACCCGTCGCTGTTTCTTGCGCCCATGGTGCATGCGTTCGAATGGCAGCTGGACAACTGGCCTCTTCTCGGGAAGGGCACTGCGATTGGGCATCTTCTGGAGTGTGCCGGTCAGTTGACCGGTGGCTACTTCGCGGATCCGGGTCTTAAGGAGGTCCCTGGACTTGATCGACTTGGCTTTCCTATCGCTGAGGTTGACGAGAACGGCGATGCACTGCTGTCAAAGCTGCCGGGCTCCGGCGGGGCGCTCTCAATACGCAGTTGCAAGGAGCAGATTTTGTACGAGGTGCATGATCCATCTCGTTATCTGACGCCGGATGTGACGGCGGATTTCAGCACGATCCAGTTCACAAAGGAGCAGCCAGACCATGTGCGCGTGCGGGGAGGCAGTGGCACAGAACGGCCGGCGATGCTAAAGGTGTCGACTGGATTCAGCGCTGGGTTTATCGCAGAAGGGCAAATTTCATATGCTGGGCCGGGTTCATTGCCGCGAGCGCAACTCGCACGAGAAATTCTGGCAAAGCGGCTGAGCTGGATCGAGCCCGGCGATTTCCGCATGGATTTTATCGGAGTGGATTCGATGCATGGCAGTGTTTTGTCGGACGCTTCCCAGCATCCGTATGAAGTGCGATTGCGCGCGGCAGGGCGCTTCTTCGCGGAGGGCGATGCGCGCCGCCTGATGCACGAAGTGGAAAGCCTTTATGTCAATGGGCCCGCTGGAGGGGCTGGAGTGGCAACGGGCCTGCGCGAAAGCATAGCCATGGATGCTGCATTGATCCCGCGCGAGGCAATCAGGACGCGCATTGAAGTGGAGGTGGCGAAGTGAAGCTGCGAGAGATCGCTCATGCACGTACAGGCGATAAAGGGAATCTGTTGAACATTTCGCTCATTGCCTATGAGGGAATTGACTATCCACTTCTGGAACGGCAGGTGACGGCAGAACGCGTGACGCATTTGTATGCTCCCCTGATTGTGGGTTCCGTGAAGCGATACTGCGTGCCGGGACTTGGCGCTCTGAATTTTGTATTGCGTCGGCCCGATACGGAGAGCGTGACCCGGTCCCTTGCCCTGGATGCGCATGGCAAAAGCCTGGGATACGTGCTGCTCAACATGGAGATTGACCGGGAGTGATGGGGAGACGCGCATTTGCACTTGCCTCCGCGATGAGCCTTGAAGCATAGCTTTCAAGATGCCTCATAATCATGGGATGACGATTGCATTGCAGAGAGATGCACTGGAATACCACCTGGTGGATGTGTTTACGACGACAGCTCTGCAGGGGAATCCATTAGCTGTTGTCATGGATACGCGCGGCCTATCTACCGAGCAGATGCAGGCAATCGCACGCGAGTTTAATCTGTCTGAGACGACGTTTGTGCAGCGGAGAGACGCCATGGTGGAAGAGCGCGAAGGCGTGCGGGTGCGCATCTTCACTACGCAGGAGGAACTTCCGTTTGCGGGTCATCCCACGCTGGGAACTGCCAGTGTGCTGCGCCTGGCTGCCCCGGAAACGATGCGGGATGGCTGTATCCTACTCTCGCTGAAGGTGGGAGCGATACCCGTGCGTTTTGGTGGAGAAGAACTGTATGGGGAGATGACCCAAGGCGTTCCGGAACTTGGAAGCACATTGGATCGGGCAGAGGTGGCGCGCCTGACCGGGCTCGCACTGGACGATCTGGATCCATTGCATGCGCCGCAGGTGGTCTCTACGGGAACCGCTTTTGCAATTGTCCTATTGCGCTCCGAAGCAAGTCTGGCGCGATTCAGGGTGCGGCACGAGGATGCAACGCGGTGGCTGCGCGAACGCGGCGCAAGGTGGTTTTACGTGCTGGCTCCTGAAGGCGGCTCCGAACGCACCTTTCGTTCGCGCATGCAGTTCTATGGCGGAGAAGACCCTGCGACGGGGTCGGCCGCAGGGTGTGCGATCAGCTATCTGGTCGCGCATGGAGTCGTGGCGCCTGAAGTGCAGATTCGGATGAAGCAGGGAATTGAAATTGGCCGCGCAAGCGATCTGATGCTGCGAGCCGCTCTCGATGGGGCGAGGGTCGTCGATGTCCGCGTTGCAGGGAGCACTGTTCCTGTTGCAAATGGACAGCTTTTCCTGCCGTAATGCACACGCTTTCAACAGACTTTCATCAAGGCAAGTTGCGTGTTGCGAGGAATCTACCGGATTTCCACCACTCTGCGTTGGATTGAGACAGCGGTCTTCGCCTCTCTTTCCCTCTTTCCAAGGGCTTCGGTTGTTCGTAGTCTTTCGAAGAACTGAAACAAGTTTGCCGGTTCTTTCACCGGTTTTACCGAGGAATGGAGTAGAAGAATCTTCCGTTCTGGCGGAGGCTTTTACCCAGGCCCGTCTCCCTTTTCCCGCGCGGATTCTGCGCTCGTCCAGTTTTGGGCGGACCGGGAACATGCAGGTTTTTGGGAGTCGTCCGCCGAATCGGTAAAGCCAGAATGCTGCTGCCTTGCCGCGCAATATTGTCGAACAAAGCCCGTCGCCCAACGGGTACAGGATAGGTGTGTTCGGGCTGTGAACACCATCGAGATCAGGAGCGATTCAGCACATTATGAGGCCCAAGAAAGTCATCCTTTGCATTAATGAGAACGAACAAGAGCTCTCGGTCGTGAGCTTTCTGCTCGCAACACATGGCTACCGAGTGCTGGCGGCAAATGGCACCAAGGACGCGATCGGACTTCTTGCAGACAACCTGATTGACCTTGTATTGGTGGACGTGTCCATGACAAAACCGGGCAGTGACCACGTGGCGGGACAACTGAAGCGCTCTGCTCCGCATGTTCCTGTGATGCTGCTCGGCGATCCGCAAAAGGTGGCCGGACAGCCACATGCTGCGGATGCGTTCCTGTCCAAGCGGAACTGCTCCACGCAGGAGTTGCTCGAGCGAGTGAAGACGATGAGTGCACGCAAGCGTGGGCCGCGCAAAGGGGCGCAGCGCGTGGCACACAGTCAGGAACTGGCCGTGGCGTCCTGAATAGGGAGCAGGGCTCAATTTAGCAAGTGGATGGCTTGACTCTGGCGGTTGAATCACCGGCGGGCCAACCGTGGCGGGGCGCTCAGGACATCCATTTGCGATGCGTTTGCCGGAAATTGCCCTTGTGATGTCGCGGAACCGGTCCTTTGTGACTCCTCTTGACGATGTGGCGCGGTGAAAGGCATACTCGCCAACTGTGGCCGCCGGGCTGAATTCGCGAACCGCCGGCCGGGGCGAGTTTTTATGGATATCGTAGTTATTCGGCTTCTTTTTGTAGTGTTATTCTCCGGCGTCTGTTATTTCTTTCATCCGTTTGGCCTTTCGGGCATCCCCTCGGCTGTTGCCGGCGCGGCAGCCGCGGGCGCGGTGATCGTCTTTGAGTCACGAGTGCGTGCTCTGACGCTGAGCCGGCTCATTGGCGCGGTAGCGGGTAGTGTTCTGGGTATCTTTGGCGCGGCGCTTTTTTGCATGGTACTGCGTTCGGCTCCCCTTGAAGGGAATACCTCGGCGGTGGTGCAGATCTTTGTCCTACTGCTGATGACCTACGTGGGCCTGCTGGTTGGCGCGAGCAAAGGCGACCTTCTGAATCCTGCTGCGTTGAGCATGATTTTCAGCGGAGAACGTCCCTCGCGGCGCTCCGTCAAAGTGCTTGACACAAGCGTCATTATCGATGGACGTATCGCAGATATTGCGGAAGCAGGGTTTATTGATGGAACGATGGTCGTGCCTGAGTTTGTTCTGCGCGAACTGCAAGTGGTGGCGGATTCGACCGATGGGTCGAAGCGTCAGCGGGGCCGACGCGGGCTCGACATGCTGCAGCGCATGCAGTCGAATGCAAAGATCCAGGTTCAGATCGTTCCCGACGATTTTCCCTCCATCCGAGAAGTTGACCTGAAGCTCCTGGAGCTTGCGAAAAAGTGGGAGGCCAAGGTGGTCACCAACGATTTCAATCTGAACAAGGTGGCGCATCTTCATCACGTGGAAGTGCTGAACATCAACGATTTGGCGAACGCGCTGAAGCCGGTTGTTTTGCCGGGCGAGCGGATGACTGTACTCATCCTGAAAGAAGGCAAGGAATTCAATCAAGGCGTGGGCTATCTGGACGACGGGACAATGGTCGTGGTTGACCATGCGCGCAAGATGATCGGGCGCTCAGTCGACATCTCGGTTACGAGCGTGCTCCAGACGGCGAGCGGCAAAATGATCTTCGGCAAGATGGATGAGGTGGCCAAGACTGCGGACGGCGCGCGCACTCCATCGGCGGAAGTTGCACACTAAGTCACCTTTGGCTCGTCAGGTTAGCAGGTGAGTTCTACTGCGGAACAGCCAGGCTTGACAGGCTTCCATTTGGCCAGAAAACGGGTCACATCATCCGATTGCAAGTTGTGCATGGATTCAAACTCGCCGTTCTTCTGGCTGTATAGGAGCTTCCCCTGGCTTGAGAGGATGGCGAGAGCAGGAACACCGCGACGCAAGGGGATTTGATATTTCTCGGCGAGGTCCACATTCTGATCCATTCGGCCGATATTGATGTGTACAACAACGTAGTTGGCCTGCAAGACGGGCAGGTTGGCGGGGTCGTTCATATAAAAATCGAGCACGTGGCAGTCGCCGCACCAGTTGCCTCCAAAGTCAAGCAGGACGCGCTTGTGGGTGGCTGTGGCTGTTCTGATGGCAGCTTTCAGATCAGAATGAGCCTGAGTGGGGGCGGGGTAGATCTCCCGTGGCGCGGCCGGGGCTACGTTTGAGCCAACCACCAGCGCAGTGGAGAGTGCCAGAAGTCGAAGGATTTGCATGGTTGGGGAAACCTCCAGAGGCTGTTCCTAGTCTGCCATAAACACAACAGGCCTTCGGTGGGATAGGTTCTTTGGGGATTAGGATGTACTCTGGATGGCGATGGGTGACGTTCGCAAACGGCTTGAATCAAATACGTACCCGGATCTGAGCGCCATGATGGAAAGCTATGCGGCAGCAGCCGTGGAGCTGGCCTCGGTGGGATTCCGGCAAAAACTGGATTACTCGGCGGAATCAGTCGAAGCTTTGGACGAGATCCTGGTGCAGGTGGGGGAGAGCCCGGAATTGGACCTGGATTTCGAAGTTCGCCTTTGGGGCAGCTACCTTGGCGAGGTTCTGAGAAGACGCTACGCCGGGAGCTGGGAGTTGACTCAATATCCCGGAGGTGTGGCGGCGGTCCCTGCGGTGGAAGTACGTGGGGCGCGCATGTTTCCACTGATGAAGGTGTACCGCCGGTTGACCGCTGGCGAAGAGGAAGATCTGCGCAGTTTCTTTGCGAAGGTGACGGAGCGGCTGGGCAGGCCGGCCCGCGTCAACTAGGCGAGTCTGCCTGACCGGGGACCAGCGCGCGGAAGCGCAGTTGTGCGACAATAGCCAGTGACGCGGTGTGCTGGCAGTTTTGGGCGCACGGAGGATAGAACTATGGGTGATCTTTTGCAGCCATGGCATCTGATCGTGCTTGCGATCGTTGCTTTTCTTCTGTTTGGAGCCAAGCGGCTCCCTGAACTCGGCAAGGGGTTAGGGGAAGGCTTAAAGGGATTTAAGGAAGGCCTGAAGGGTATTAATGAACCGAGTGCTCCGGCGCCGAATGTGCAGCAGA
>JAJYAE010000325.1 GCA_021779695.1 Acidobacteriota bacterium
ATGCAGATGCGAGCGATATCTCGGCCTTCCTGATTGCCAACAGCGTGCCGCAAGCCGGCGACACGGCCGCGGCTTCGACCCAGAGCCATGGGCCCGCGCCCGATCCTTCGGCTGGGGCAAGCCTTTACGGTGAGTCCTTCTGCGCCTCATGCCATGCTACGCAGAACGCTGCGGGCAACCTGGTGGGCGGAGACCTTGGACCTGAGCTGACGAACGTGGGCACCAAAGTGAAGCCCGGGTGGCTGGTCGCATGGATGCGCGATCCGCAGAAGTACGATCCGAAGACGCCGATGCCGCAGTACCGCTGGACAGATGCGCAACTGCAGCTGATCTCAGCCTACGTACAGAGCAAAACCAACCCCGATCTGCTCGCCAATGTTCACCTGGCGGCGGCGACACCGGCACAGGTTGCGCATGGCAAGAAGCTGGTGATTGAGTATGGCTGCGCCTCCTGCCATGAGATTCCGGGAGTTCCAAAGCCTGACAACTATGGTCCCAACCTCAGCCGTGTTGGCAGCAAGCCGGTTGTTCAGCTTGTCTTCCTGCCGGGCATGGAGCACACCCTGCCGGCATATCTCTCACAGAAGATCCGGCAGCCACGCTCCTTCGGATCCTCGTTCCGCATGCCGCGCTATAACTTTACGGCGAGCCAGGTGGATGAAGTGACGACGGCGCTGCTTTCGCTCACGGATCGCAGCTTCAGTTTCCCCTCAAACTTGCAGCTGGCGGCAGTCCGCGAAACAAACTACAGGCCCGCCGGCCAGGCAGGCCAGATCATGACCAGCCTCAACTGCCTCAGTTGCCATCGCATCAACGGGCGCGGCGGCGATATGGCTCCGGACCTGAGCTGGGAGGGAACTTCCGTGCAGCGTCAGTGGCTTGACGACTTCCTGAAGAATCCCAACACGTTGCGTCCGGCGCTGATCCGGCGCATGCCAAGGTTCAACCTCACGGATTCCGAACGCACCATTCTGACGGACTACATGATGACCGTTTATCAGACAGCCGCGTTCCAACGCGATGAGATGCCGCTGACCGGCTACTCGCCGGAACTGGTCGAGAAGGGACGCCAGCTCTTCTATTCGAAGTACGCGTGCCAGTCCTGCCACATGGTGAATCCGAACGAAGACAAGGGGTACATCGGACCAACATTGACCAAGGTGGGCGCGCGACTGAACGCCGCGTGGATCTTCCACTACTTGAAAGATCCACAGGCACTGCGTCCCGGAACGATTGAGCCTAACCAGCACATGAGCGACGATGACGCGCGTGCGCTGACGGCATTCCTGATGGCGCAGAAGACCGGTGCTGGACAGGGGGCAAAGCGATGAAATCGAATCCATGGATCACCGGAATGCTCGCTGTCACAGTGTGCACCGGATGTATGCATCAGAAGGCGCTTGCTCCGGCGCTGAAGGCAAAAGCGACGGGAACCGCCCTTGTTGTGGTGAGTGGCGATAAGCAACTGGGAGGTGTTGGAGCCCGGCTCTCGCAGCCTCTCGTGCTGCAGGTAAACGACGATCAGGGCAATGCCGTGACGGGCGCCAAGGTGGATC
The DNA here is from genome assembly GCA_021779695.1 of Acidobacteriota bacterium. Next base: position 1,557 of record JAJYAE010000325.1, read on the forward strand.
TTACCGGGCCACACGGTGTTGTCTTGGATCCGGCTGAGGTGCTCACAGACGACAACGGACAAGCGACGATCAAGGTCACGCTTGCAGCAATCCCGGGCAGATATGAAGTGACTGCATCCTCGCAGGACGCACATGGGAAGGCGTTCACTCTTTCTGTGGCCGAGTATGCCGCCGGGTACCAGCAGGAAGTGGGCTACGAAGTCAACGAAAAATACTGCTCACGTTGCCATAATCCCGATTCGACGGTGGAGCAGGTGTCAAACTACGACAATCTTGCGGTGAAGCCGCATTCGTTCGCGAGCGGAGACATCTACAACAAGCTTTCCGAGTCCGATCTGGCAAACATTATCGAGCATGGCGGCCCGGCGATGAACCGGTCTGCTCTCATGCCGCCCTATGAGTGGACGCTGAATAAGGCGGAAATCCAGGCCATGATTGCCTACATCCGCCTTGTCTCGGATCCGCCTTATGCGGCGCCGGGGGTTGTGTACGCAAAGCACTGAAAGGATGGAAATCCTGCGTGTGCAAGCTGTTGAGAAGGGTTCAGATTGTGAGTTTCATTGCAATTTGATTTGAAGGAGGATTCATGAATAAGTACATACCGCTACGAACTGGGGGCGTGGTCGCAATTCTCGCGCTTTCACTCCTCATCGGTACATCCACCCGCAGTGCGATGGCTCTACCGAGCTACGCACGCCAGACAGGACTGGCATGCAGTGGCTGCCACTACACACCGCCGGAGCTGAACCCTGCAGGACGGTTGTTCAAGCTGCTTGCGTACACCCAAAGAATGGATAACAGCACAGTCCCAGCGCCGACGCCGGACAAACAGCGCCCGGCTCTCCAGATGCTTCAGACGCTGCCCCTTGGCGCATGGTTTGAAACCTCAATGACGAGCACCAAGAAGGCGCAGCCGGGGAGCCAGAACTCAAGTTTTGAATTTCCGCAGGATATCTCGCTGTTTCTCGCCGGCGCATGGGCCGATCACCTGGGAAGCTTTCTGCAGGTGACATACAACGCGCAGGACGACCATTTCGGCATGGACAACACGGACATCCGATATGCGAGGAAGCTCAAGGTGAAGGACAAGGACCTGATTTTGGGTCTGGATATGAACAATAACCCGACGGTGGAAGATGTCTGGATGACCCTGCCGAACTGGGGCTATCCGTTCGTTGCTCCGGACTCGGCACCCACGCCCGCCGCTTCGGCGATTGTGCAGGGGGCGCTGGCGCAGGATGTGGCTGGATTTGGCGGCTATACCATGTGGGACAACCACCTGTATGGAAATGTGACCTTCTATCGCTCAGACCACATGGGATCGCCCCAGCCGAATGCCGGCACCGGTGCGAGCTACAACATCAGCGGACTCGCTCCTTACTGGAGAGTTGCTTACCAGGAGAGCGGAAGGGTCAACGTCTTTGAGGCGGGTATGTACGGCATGCACATGTCCTCCTTCCCCGGCGCCGTCAGTGGACTGACGGATGATTACACCGACATCGGCCCGGATTTTGAATACGACCGGACGCTCGGCCGGGATGTGCTCTCGGTTCGCGGGATGTATGTGCACGAGACCCAGAACCTGAATGCCAGCGCCGCTGCCGGGACTGCCGGTTTTGTGAATCATCACCTCAGCAGCGCCAACGCGAACGTCGAGTATCACTATGGCAATCGTATCTCCGGTGCGGTGGGTTGGTTCCTCACTTCCGGTACTGCCGATGCCACGCTGTATGCGCCTGCTTCCGTTTCGGGCAGCGCGAATGGCAGCCCCAGAAGCGAGGGCTTCTCTGGCAACTTCTCCTACTGGCCGCTGCAGAACGTCGATATCTCCTTCCAGTACAACGGCTATAACCGCTTCAACGGTGGCAACACCAATTACGACGGTAGCGGCCGCAACGCGAGCGACAACAATACGTCTTACCTGCTCATTCGCTACATCTTCTAAGACTGCGACTGAGAGTGGACAGTAAACGCGATGGCCTTGTACGCCGAGTACAGGGCCATCGCTGCTTTGATGGGCAGGCGGCAAGCCCACCTGCTTGGATTGAAGAAGTTCCGGAGGCGTGATGGTGAGAATTCGTCAGAGACAGGTGTGGTGGTTCCCGGCCATGCTGGCATGCGCAATCTGCGCATGGACGATGGCCGCGCAGGCACCTGCAACACAATCGGCGAAGGGATCGACGGCACAAGGCTCGGCATCCAATCCACCTGCGGTCCAATACCCTGCCCCAACCAACCTGCAGGCGCTGCCGAAGACGATGACGGGGCAGCAGGTGCATGACCTGATGGTAGAGTGGTCGCGCGACCTGGGGACGCAGTGCGATGGCTGCCATGCGTATGACCGCGTTCATCTGGGTCCGGATGGCAAGCTTGCGCTGAACTATGCGGATGACTCGAAGGATTTAAAGCGCGTGGCACGCATGATGGTCACGATGATGGACCAGATCAACACAGATTACATCGCAAAGATCGAGGGATCGGGTATTCCCGTAAGCTGCGGCACCTGCCATCGCGGGGACATAGGCGCGCAACCTTATAAGCCTAAAAAGACCGTGGAATTGCCGGCGAGCGAGATCCGCCAGGTTGACTGCGCGGAACAGCAACTGGAAAAAGCTGCGCAAGAAAGGCACTGACGCGCAGGGGACGACCCGCGCGAATCAGATCCGGCTTAGATTCCAGTGCCCGCAATTCGCATAGCCAACCTCATAGCACGATGAAGGCGGATTGGCCGCGCAGCATGGTGAGAGCGATGTTGAGGCCGAAGACCAGCACCCCGCTGAGCTCCAGTACGCCGGAGATCGGCAGCGTCTTCCATGCAAAGGCCGTGATGCCCTCATAAGCAAGCGGCTCGGAGCTGACGCGGAGTGTGCAGCCTATCTGAATCAGCAGCAGGCTGATCAACATGAGGTGCTTGCTGTAGAGCTCACGGATGCCGGTGAAGTGGGGCAGAATGCGCGGACCGATGGCGAAGACCATGGTTGCGGCGAAACCCACAGTGAGCGCGTGACGTGAGGCGCCCCAGATGCCGCCGTGCATGTCCAAATTAGAGGCCAGGACGCCGAGCAGAGCGGCGATGATGAGCCAGATATACGCGGCGCGAATGAAGACCGGAAAGCTGGAGTGAATGCCGAGCACCTTTGCGGGGCCGAGTGGTTTCGCAGTGAGATGCAGCGCTGCGACCACGAGGATGGCTGCAGCGGCAAGCAAAGGAGTCGCGAGCCGTGGCCAGCCGCTGACGCCGACGAGCACACCCGCGAGATCGAGCAGCAGGACAATCTGAAGAAGCCGGGTGCGGGGCTGAGGGAGATTCAGGAA
>JAJYAE010000326.1 GCA_021779695.1 Acidobacteriota bacterium
CGCTGCGACCACGAGGATGGCTGCAGCGGCAAGCAAAGGAGTCGCGAGCCGTGGCCAGCCGCTGACGCCGACGAGCACACCCGCGAGATCGAGCAGCAGGACAATCTGAAGAAGCCGGGTGCGGGGTTGGGGGAGATTCAGGAAGGTGGGCAGCCAACGCGTGGAGAAGCCCCAGACGACGGGAGCGAGAAATCCCCAGCCGAGAAGGATGAGATAGCGCTGATCGAGACCATGCGGAAAGGATGGATCGGCAGCGCTGCGCGCGAGGAGGATGCACTCCACGAAGTTGAACAGCACCGATGCGGCAAGGCCTGCAGTACTGAGCAGGACGAGGATCATCCACATCTCCATCCTCGGCCTTTTCCTGGAATCGGCACTGATCTGGCCGGCGGGCACAGGCAGCTTGTGCTGGGATGAAGCGCGCAAGAAGAGCAGAATGGCGATGAGTTCCAGCGTGGCGGAGATGGGCAGCAGCGTGCGCCACTGCCACAGATAAACGTTGGCAAGCCAGCGCAGCAACACGCCGGAAGTCCACAAGACGTAGCATGTCAATGGCAGATGCAGAGGTGAACGTTTGCCGAGCGGCTGTGAGTAGAATCCGATGCCGAGGATGAAGCTGCCAATCCAGCCAAAGACCTGGGCGTGACCATGGCCTTGCATCCATGCGGCGGGCAGGGCGCTGGCGCCGTGATGCGCGCTGATGGACATAAGACTGGAAAAGCCCAGAAGCGTGCCGGGCAGCGCCATGAAGAAGAGGCCGGAGGCGATCCAGACACGGAGCATGTAGCTCTTTTGACGCTCGCGGGCGAGGATTTGCGCGCGGCCTGGATCCGGAGCGACGACAAACGGGGAAGGCAGCGTAGGAACGGTGTTCATGCCTAACTCCTTTCTGCGAGATTGGCATGGAGGGCGAGGGCTCGCGGGAAAAGAATGTCATCTTCAAGGTGCAGGTGCGTGTGCAGATCCTGCTCAAAGTCCTGCAAGCCCTTATAGAGGGCACGTTGCGTAGTGCAAGCGCTGGCCGAGGGTTGAAAGCCGTCGGTCTGGGTGCGTAACTCAGCGAGAGCTTGTATCGCTGAGCTGTGCTCCCGCTGCGCGCGGTGCAAGCTCTGGTGGAGAGGATGCGCGGCGCCGAATGCCATGCTGGAATCTTCAGCGAGCTGAGCAATCCCGGGAAAGACGAGGTGCTCTTCCGCGTCGATGTGGTGGAGTAACGAGAGATGCAGCTCATTCAGCAGACGCTGCACGGTGCCGGCCTGGGCAGGCGGCCAGGCGTTCTTCTCCGAGAGACGGTTGGCCATGCGCCCCAGAGCGGGCAGATCCTGTCGCACGCGGCGATGGTGGACACGGACGATGCGCTGGATGAGTTGTATCAGACTTAACGAGCTGAAGTCGGCTGCGCTGGGATCTTCCGGCAGCAGAGCGAGCAGCTTCTCTTCCACCTGATCGAGTGAAAGGCACAGCTCCCGGCAGGCTTCAGCGAGAGACTTGCCGCCCATGGCACAGAGGTCAATCTGGAAGCGCTCGAAGACGGAGATGGACGCTGGATGGGTGGCTGCGAGATCACGAATGGGTGTGTGAGTGATGGACATCTGATGTGCTCCATCTCCAAGCTAGCCCGGTCTGAACCCGCAAACAGTAACTTATGTCACGAAGTGAATAATTCGTCAGGCGGAGGCTTCAAGCAGAGCGTTCAGCCCAGCCATGTCTTTCACCACGATGTGGCGTGCTTCGACTTCGATCAAGCCCTCAGCCTGGAGACGCATGAGATTGCGCGAGATGAGTTCCCGCACGGTGCCGAGCTGGTTGGCGATCTCCTGGTGGCTGTCGGGTAGGCGGAACTCGATGCCTTGCGCTGTCTGCCGGCCCTGCGTCTGCGCGAGTTTGACGAGGGTGGCGACAAGTCGCTGGCGAATGGTGGTGAAGGAAAGCTCTTCAATGATGCCGACAAGGCGACGCAGGCGTGCACCGACCACCGCGAGGACTTTGAGGGCCACGTCGGGGTGTTCGATGCAGTAGGCATGGAAGTCGCGGCGCGAGATAAAGGCGATCTCTGAGTCTTCCAACGCGACCACCGAAGCTGGATAAGGACCTCCGTCGAAAACGGGCAGCTCTGCAACGGAACTGCCGGGTCCCTCGACGGCGAGCACCTGCTCTCGGCCATTCATGGAAGTCTTGAAGATGCGGACCTTGCCACGCACCACGATGTGAAGGCCTGTGCAGGGCTCGCCCTCAGAGAACAGCAACTCTCCTGCACTGAAGAGCTTGCGCACGGTCCGTGCGGCAAGTAGTTGCAGCTCGGACGGGGTGAGGCTGGAGAAAAGGCCGGCTCTTTGCAGGGAATCTGCCAGGTTGGTGTGTTCGGGGCGCACGGGGAAAATTGTACCAGCGCGACTTTAGTCACTGCGATTCAACCTTGCGCGGCGTTCCATGGAGACATGAACTCGCAGATCAGCACCGTGAATTTTGATGAAAGGCCATTTCTGGCCATCTGGGAAGTGACACAGGCGTGCGACCTGGCGTGTGTACACTGCCGGGCCTCGGCGCAGCCGGAGCGGCATCCAGAGGAACTGAGCACCGTCGAGGGCATGCGCCTGATTGATCAGATTGCGGCGCTTCGCGTGCCGGTATTCGTGTTGACGGGTGGTGATCCCATCAAGCGCCCGGACCTGTTCGACCTGATTGGCCATGCACAGCGGCGGGGCGTGCGGGTCTCGCTAACGCCGAGCGCCACGCCGCTGCTGACGCGCGATGTGGTCTATCGACTGAAAGACGCGGGCCTGGCGCGGCTTGCGGTGAGCCTGGACGGTGCGCGCGCGGAAACGCACGACGGATTTCGTGGCATGCAGGGCTCCTTTGCGCGCACGCTGGACGCGGTGCGCTGGGCGAACGAGGCGGGGTTGCCGGTGCAGATCAACACAACATTCAGCCGCAGGAATGTGGGTGAGATGGACGAGATTCTGGCGCTGATTGCGGGTTTAAAAATTACGCTGTGGAGCGTCTTTTTTCTGGTTCCAACTGGCCGCGGCAAGCTGAACGACCTGTTGACCGCGGATGAGTTTGAACAGGTGTTTGCGCGGCTTCATGAACTGGCAATGATCGCGCCGTTTGATATCAAGACGACGGAAGCTCAGCACTACCGGCGATATCTGCTGCAACACCGTAAAGACGAGAAAGGGCCGGTGGCACAGAGAGTGGCAGATACGGTGGGCCGTGCGCCGCGGGGGTTAAATGACGGTAAGGGCTTTGTTTTCATCTCGCACACGGGTGAGGTGTACCCGAGCGGGTTTCTACCCGTTTCAGGAGGTAATGTGCGCCGGAAGCCGTTGGAAGAGATCTATCGCGACTCGCCCTTGTTTCGGGACCTGCGCAATCCGGACCGGCTGGAGGGCAAATGCGGCGCATGCGAGTTCCGGCAGATTTGTGGCGGATCGCGGGCGCGCGCCTATTCGCTGACGGGCAATGCGTTTGGTGAGGAGCCCTGTTGCAGCTATATTCCGCGTGGGTATATACAATCCACCAAGGGAGTGAAGCGGGCAGCGACGCTTCACGTACTGCAAGGCGCATAGGGAGGAAGCTGAAAATGCCTGTGCAGATTGGTGCGAAGCCGGACAGCGGATTTGATGATCCGATCGGAATGCTGACGGACTGTCATCGTCGGATCAAGTGGTTTGCAAGTGTGTTGGCTCAGGTGGCGCGTCGCGCGCAAGGGCGCGCGCTGACATGCGAGGAGTGGACAGCGGTGGAAGGCGCACTGCGCTATTTTCGTGAGTCGGGTCTGCGGCATAATCGGGATGAAGAAGACTCTGTGTTTCCGCGGCTGCGGGCGCTAGTCTCAGCGGCATTGCAGACGGAGATGGAACGGCTGGAGACCGAACACGAACACGCTGATGCGCTGCACGTGGAAACAGTCCGGCTGTACGCAAAGTGGCGCGCCGACCATGGCCTGCCGCCAGACGAAGAGGCACGGCTGATGGCGACGACCCAGCGCCTGCAGCAGTTGTATGAGGCCCACATCTGCGTAGAAGAGGAACGGGTGTTTCAGCGGGCCACGCAGGTATTTGACGCTGCGACCATGGCGACAATCGGACAGGAATTCAAGAAGCGGCGGGCCTGAGGCGCGTGCGTTTTTGCCTGATGGTCGAAGCATGGCTAGTTGACCGCCGCATTGAGTGCGCGTCACGCGATTTGTGAGATCTACGGGTGCTTTGCCGCCCTGCCTGCGACGGGAGGCATAGAAGAGACCCACCAATTCGCATCGAGCTTCGCCATTGCCTGAATCTCATCATCCACAGTTCCTTCTTCTGCCGAGCCGGTGCGCGCGATGCGCAGAGTATCTTCGTTGAGGGAATTTCCAATGAATACAAAGTTGGCGACCCTGTTCCAGACGGCGAATTGATGGTCCTGCGCGTAGCCATCGGCTCCCAGATAATCGCCGGCCCAAAGGAAGACTTTGCGATGGCTTGCGCCGACATCCCAGACGGGCTGTCCCTGCTCATAGTCGCGCCCTTGCTGAATGCCAATTAGGTCGAGCACGGTGGGTGCGATGTCGATATGAGAGGTGAGCGCTGTGAGCGTCTGGGATTTTGAGAGCGCCATCGGAGCATAAATCAAGAGGGGAACATGGAAAGAGTAGTCCGGCAGGAGGCCATAAGGCTCAAAGGATGGGTCTTCCGTCGAAGTTCGGACGCCGTGGTCGCCGGTGATGACAATGATGGTCTTTTCGAGGCGGCCATCTTGCGCCAGTTGATGAACGATTTGGCCTAGCCATTGATCCTGGAGCGCCAGCAAGGCGCGGGCGCGGCGGCCGAGTGCTTTTTCTGCGCCGCCGTGGACAAGATCAGGCCATGGG
>JAJYAE010000327.1 GCA_021779695.1 Acidobacteriota bacterium
CAGCATTCCGTCGTCAAAGTACTCAATCCAGCCACGCACGGTTTCTCCATCCTGCAGTTTGATGGCGACCTGGACCTGCCGCTCGCTGAGGGAGCGCAGATATAAGGCTTCCTGGCCCGTCTCGCCAGGAGGCGGCGCCTTGTGGGAATGACGGGAAGAGATTGAAGGGCTCATATATCCATCTTAGATGCAGACTGTCGCCATAATCGCTGCACGGTCAGCGCCATCGGCTGCATGATGGGCACATCGCCGCCCGGCACGCTAGCGCTTATGCTCCCCAGCGGGCGCGTCCGCATAGTACCCCGTGCGGTAGCTGAGGTTGAAGGCCTTCGCGGCTGCGCGGGGAATCGTCACCCGAATGCGGTGGAAATCCACACCCGGCTCCTGATTCTGCGGATAATAGCCCAGCAAGTACTGGGTGCGCAGATCCTCGCTGACCTTGGCAAAGGCCGCGCTCAGACCGCCCTGATCCGCATAGAAGCTTCTGCCCCCGGTCTGCTCTGAGAGCGCGATCAACGCGTGCTCTCCGCCCGTGTCGCGGCCGGCGCTGGCTTCAATCGGCACGTCGATGATGCTGTAGATCATGACCTCATTGCGCAGCGCCTGCTCCAGCGCTTGCGAATACGTTGTGTTCTCCACCGTATCGCTGCCGTCGGAGATGAGCACCAGCACACGGCGTCCCTGCCACTTGCCAAGCCCCTGCGATGCAAGAAAAATTGCGTCGTAGAGAGCCGTGGCGTCTCCGCCGTGCAGGCTGTCAATCCCGCGGTCAATCTGCTTCAAATCATTGGTAAATGGCGTTTGTTGCGTCACGTACGTCGCAAACTCATAAACGCCCATCCGGTCCTGCGGTCGCAACAGAGCCCGCGCAAAATGCTTCGCGGCGTCTCTCACTATCGCTCGATCCTTGAAGACGCTGTCGCTCGTGTCGACCGCAAGAACAATGTTCAAAGGCAACTCCGACTGACGGCTGAAGAGTGCGATCTTCTGCGGACGCCCATCCTCAAAAAGCGCAAAGTCTTCCCGCGTCAGTCCTCCCACAATCGCGCCATTCTGGTCCGTCACGTTCACAAAAACATTCACCAGCTTGACGTCCATTTTGAAAGTGACATCCTGCGCGCCGGCCCGCACCGGCGCACCCTGCACAACGGAAAGCAGGCCAATCACTGCCAGGCTGCGCAGGGCCCACTTAACCGGCATCCGGAGCCTCCACGTGCAGAGTGTCCGGAAATGGCTCCCCATCCACCCACACCGCGCCATCGACAAATGTCTCTTTCTTCCAGATGGGGACTGTCTTCTTGAGGGTGTCAATCAGCCAGCGGCAGGCATCGAATGCATGTGCGCGGTGCGCCGAGGCAACAACGATCAGCACGCTGGTCTCCCCAATTCCCAGCCGCCCCAGCCGATGCACGATCGTCACATGGCGCACACCAAAACGGCTCCTCGCCTCACGCGCCAGTTCGGCCATCTGCTTTTCGGCCATCTCCTCATAGGCTTCATAGTCCAGGTACAGGGTTTTCCGGCCCCGCGTGTGGTTGCGCACAATCCCGTCAAACACCGCCACCGCGCCATCGGCGCCATCCTTGGCTTGAGCCATCAGCGCATTCGCATCAATTGCATTACGAGTCAGGCGCGTTGCACCTTCCGGCGCGCCAGGGACTCCCAGCGCCATCTCGTCCGGCTCTCCGGCTCCGCCGGAAACCGGCGGCAGAAGCCCAACCTCATCGCCATCCCGCAAAGGCTGCGCCGCGCTGGCATACTCCGCGTTCACACTCACGGCAATTCCCTTCAGCATCAAACCCGGATAACGGCTGCTGAGGTGCGCCAGCAAATCGCCCACGGTTGCCCGCTCCGGCAAGGCCAACGGCAGTGCCTCAGAGCCCAGCCGATCCTTCAACAAACCAAAGGCAAGCACTCGTACCTGTGTCATAGAAAAAAGCATACCGCGTGCTGTGGATTGGACGCGCAGCCAGGCATTCGGTCAGAGCAAATGCCAAACCTCGCGCCCGGCGCTCATCGCAAGCAAAGAGCCGGGCAGCGCCGGCTCCTGGCTTGCAGTCTGGAATGGAAATTACACGGCAGCGTGTGCCTCAGCCTCCGCCGCAACGGGAGCCGAGTCTGTCCGCGCCTTCAACAGGGGTAAGGCCACCGCCAGCACATCTTCAATCCGGCTGGCGTAGTGGACGCTCACGCCCTCCATCATTTCCGGAGTCAGATCCTCCTCGACGTTCTGGCGATTTTCCGCAGGCAGAATTATGGTCTCCACTCCGGCACGGCGCGCCGCAAGGAATTTCTCCTTGATGCCCCCAACCGGCAACACGTTGCCGCTGAGGGTAATCTCGCCGGTCATTGCGGTCAGAGGTCGCACCGGAGTATCCGTCAGCAGCGATGCCAGCACGGTCGCCATCGTTACGCCCGCGGAAGGGCCATCTTTCGGGATTGCCCCCGCCGGCACGTGAATGTGGATGTCGAGATCCTTGTTGAAGTCCTCCGCCAGGCCCAGGCTCGCCGCGTTGGACCGGACCCAGGTGAGCGCAGCCTGCATCGACTCCTGCATCACCTCTCCAATCTGGCCGGTCACGGTAAAGCTGCCCTTGCCCTTCATCTTGTTGGCCTCAATGAAGAGAATGTCTCCGCCAGCAGGCGTCCACGCCAGGCCCACGGCCACGCCAGGCCGCTTCACGCGCTCGGCAACTTCGGTGTCCACACGCACCTGGATGCCACCCAGGAATTCCTTCAGAACTTCCCGCGTCACAATCAGCTTTTCCTTGTGCCCTTCCACCACCCGGCGTGCCTCTTTGCGGCAGACCGTGCCGATTGTCTGCTCCAGTTTGCGCACCCCCGCCTCCCGCGTGTAGTGCCGCACCATGTAGCGCACCGCGTCTTCGGGAAACTCGATTTGCTCCGGTGCAATTCCGTTCTCCTTGATCTGGCGCGGAATCAGGTACCGGAACGCGATATGGACCTTTTCCTCCTCGATATAACCCTGCAGCGGAATAATCTCCATGCGGTCAATCAGCGGCGGCGGAACCGTGTCCAGCATGTTCGCCGTGCAGATAAAGAGCACCTTCGACAAATCAAAGGGCACGTCCAGGTAGTTATCCCGGAATGAATTGTTCTGCGCCGGATCGAGCGTCTCCAGCAGCGCCGAGGCCGGGTCTCCACGGAAATCGCGGCCCAGCTTGTCCACCTCATCCAGCATGATGACCGGATCGTTGGTCTCCGCCCGCCGGATGCTCTGGATGATCTGGCCCGGCAACGCTCCGATATACGTCCGGCGATGGCCGCGGATCTCCGCCTCGTCGTGCATGCCGCCCAGCGCGACACGCTGGAACTTCCGTCCCAATGCCCGCGCGATCGACTTGCCGAGGCTCGTCTTGCCTACGCCCGGAGGCCCCACAAAGCAAAGAATCGGCCCCTTCATGTCCGGCTTCAGTTCCAGCACGCTCAGGTAATCCAGAATCCTTTCCTTGACCTTCTTCAGCCCGTAGTGATCCTCGTCGAGAATCTCCGCGGCCTTTGCGGTATCGACCTGCGTTCCTGAGCTCTTGGCCCAGGGCAACACGGCCAGCCACTCAATGTAGTTCCGGGTCAGCGAGTAATCGGCCGCCATCGGCGACATGCGCGACAGCCGGGAAAGCTCCTTGAGAGCCTCCTTTTTCACATCCTCCGGCATACCGGCAGCCTCAATCTTCTGCCGCAGTTCCTCGACCTCGCGCTGCCCTTCGTCCTGCTCGCCCAGCTCCTTCTGGATGGCCTTCAGTTGCTCGCGCAGATAGTAATCCCGCTGCGACTGCTGGACCTGATCCTGGACTTCGGACTGAATCTTCGACCGGAGTTGCTGGACCTCGATCTCCTTCGCCAGCAGCTTGTTCATCTGCTCAAGGCGGTCCAGCACATTGGGCGTCTCCAGCAGCAACTGCTTCTCTTCAGTCGTCAAAAACGGCAGCGACGACGCCACAAAATCCACCAGACGGCTGGGATCCTCGATGTTCATCGCGATCGTCCGCAGTTCATCGGAAAGAGTCGACGATTCGGAGACAATCTGCTGGAACTGGCCCACGACATTACGCACCAGCGCCTCAACGCTCGCGGTCGACTCCGGCTCCGCTGCCTCCAGCTGATCCACCTCCGCAATCATGAACGGCTCGGTCTGGACGAAGCGCAGAAGCCGCACCCGCTCCACCCCTTCAGTGAAGACAAAGCGGCTCTGATTCGGCATCCGAACGACCTTATGGACCGTCGCCAGCGTGCCCACGGCGTGAAGTTCAGCCGGCGTCGGCGAGTCCACCCGGGGATCGATCTGCGCCGCAACGACAATCGACCGCTCTTCGCCCAGCGCTTCGATCAACTGAATCGAGCTTTCGCGGCCAACTGTAAGCGGTAGAACAGCATGCGGAAAAAGAACCGTATCCCGCACGGGCAGCACTGAGACACGGCGCACCCCTGACTTGCGGCTGTTTTCGGCATTCTCGGCGGGAATTACGGCGGGCTGATTCGACATTGAGTCTCCTATTATCAACTTATCTCAATTAGACAATGCATGCACGAAAAGGTTGCAAGATTCTCAGGTCTCACCGCCTCTGTCCAGACTTCCCTTCCAGGACTCTACGACCTGACGCGCCGGGCCGTTCCCGGAGCCGACGCGGCAGGGCCTTCGCTCCATCCGCGTGCCTCTGCGTGCCGCATCCTACGCTTGCCTCCGGAAAATGGAAAGCCCCTCAGCCAGAAATCCGCCCTGAGCCCTGATCTTCTGGCCCGCCGCAACACTCAAAGCCTTCATCGTCGTCCATCTTGAGTTCATGAGATTGAAGGAGGACGGCTGCGCCGGATCGCGCAGGAAGGGGT
>JAJYAE010000328.1 GCA_021779695.1 Acidobacteriota bacterium
TGCCAAAATGCAGCGTCGCCTGCGTCACCACCACTGGACTTGCAAGCGAGTCGCTCTTCCAGTTGGCGTCATGCAGCGTCACCGTACCGGTCAGCTCATCCCGCCGCACATCTTCCACCGGCCGGGCAGCCGCTTCTTCAAAGCTGGGCTCCTCGCCGCTCATCGTACGCACCCGCCCATCTTCACCCGGCAGCCACGGACCCGAGGCCATCACATCCAGCATCGGCGCATCCCCGGCCAGCCCATCCAACGCTGCAAACTGCTCTGCCCCCGCAGCGTGGGCCAGTTCCCGCAGGCGCGCAAACGACGCGGGCCCCTGCAGCGTCGCCACATACCCCGTCAACGTCAGCCTCATGCCAAGCGCCAGCGGCGTCGCACCGCCGGAGGGCAGGTCAACCGTCGTCGTCAGCCCTTCCGGCGGCCCCGCAAATGGCTCCAGCACCGCCTTCGACACCTCGATCGGCTGGGTCAGCGCATCGCCCGTCAGCTTCAGTCCTTCCACCGTCAGGCTCCCGCTCAACGCAGCAGCAGGCGCAGCCTTGGCATGCTTCCGCGCGGCCGTAGCCTTCAGGCCCTTCGCAGGCTCCCGTGCGCTTCCAGCGGCCGCCCCCGCGGCACCGTCATAAGAAAGCTCGCCACTCACCGTGCCCGCAGCCTGCAGGGTCCCGTCGATCCCGCTCCGCATCGTCCGCAGCATATCCAGACCGGCCTGCACGGGAATGCGTTGAATCTGCACTTTCAACTGCGGAGGATGGTCTCCCGGAAGAGAACCTGCGATGTGAACATGCCCGTCCCCCAGCGGAGAATCGCAGGCCATCTGCTCCACGGCTCGCGCAGAGTAGTGATACATGAAATTGCAATTCGCATCGAAATCCAGCGGCGCCGCCGGCGCAAACTCCGCCCGATGCACGCCGGTGGCGCGCAACCGCATCTTCACTTGCGCCGCCTCCACCGTGCCGTCCAATTGCAGATTGCCCCGCAGATCCCCGCGCCATCCCGGATCCGATCCAATCATCAGCCGGCTCAGCTGCCCCAGTTGCGCATCCCGCCACTCCATCGCGATGTGCATCGGCATATCGTGCAACGCTGCCGCCTGGTGCAGGTCGCCCTGCATCTCCACAATCCCCGTGTCCGCCAGGTCCAGGCTCACGTCTGTGCGCGCAGGCTGGCCACGCAGCGATACGTGCCACACCCCAGGCCCGCTCTGTGAGAACGACAGGTCCGCGTCCACCAGTGAAAATGGCAGCTTTTCCAAGCCATTCTTGACGTTGATTCGCGATTCCGTCGCCTCCAGGTTCGGCAACCTAAACAATCGGCCCGCCTGGCCACCCGACGATTGCGCTGCGCTCCGGAAAAGCGTCTCCACATTCCAGTGCCCGCTGCTTGAGCGCACCAGGTTCAGGCTCGCCTCGTCCACGCTGATGCTGCTGATCTCCAGCCGGCCCCGCCACAGCGAAAGCAGCCGGATCGCCGCTGTGACCGTGTTTGCGTGCAGTACGGGCTCCGTCCCAAACAAAGAGTCTTCATCCACCGTCAGGTTCGTCAGCACAAACCCCGGTCGCGGAAGCAATCTCAACTCGACGGAAGATAGATGAACCGGCCGGCCCAAAGAGGCTGAAACCGCCGCCGTAATGCGGCTCTGATACCGGCTGATGCTCACCCACGGAGGCACCATCAGGCACGCCAGCAGCACCAGCACTGCGGCTGCAATGCCCAACAGTCTTTTTCGTCCTCGCCGCCGTTGCCCGTCGTCCGTCATGGTCTTCTATCGTAATCGCCCGCGTCGCGCTGACGTCAGCGGATCATGTGCAGCGTCCGGCTCCAGCGCGTCTCCGTAAAGAAGTGCAGCGCCACATGGGCCAGCCAGTGCACGCTGCTCCCCATGTCTGTCTTCTCGTACTCCGTCTCCGGCGTGCGGAATGACCAGTAGTTGAACAACGGCCGCCCAATAATATTCGCACGCGGCACAAAGCCCCAATAACGCGAGTCCAGGCTGTTATGGCGGTTGTCGCCCATCATGAAGTACATCCCCGCTGGTACCACAAGATCCGCGCCCTGGATGTAATTCGGCAGCGCCACGGACCACGCTTCTGTCGCTCCCATGTCCGGCGTCATCGGCACGGATGGAAAATCATCCAGATACTCGCGGTAATTGTCCGGTGTCGTCGGCTGAGCATGAGGCTCCGCCTGTGCCACTCCGTTAATAATCGGCACGCCGTTCCGAAGATGAATGTGGTCCCCTGGAATCGCAATCAGCCGCTTCACCAGAAACAGATACTGCGGCTGGCCGTTCGCATCCAGATCCGGAACCGGCTTCAGGAATACCACCACGTCGCCGCGCCGTGGTTCGCGATACCGCACCAAAGGCATCCACTTTGTCGGCGGCGCCAGCGTAATCCGATCCACCACCAGATGATCGCCAACCAGCAGCGTCTTCTCCATCGAGCCGGACGGGATCACAAAGTTTTGCGCCAGAAAGGTCAGGATGAAAAGCCCGATCACCAGGACATTGCAAATGCTGGCAACCGCTTCAAAGGGCGTCTCCTCAACATGCTCCTCTGCCGCTGCGGGCGGCTGTGCTGGAGCGGTCGAAGCCGTCGTATTCTTGGGCGTCATTCCTTCTCTCATCGGCAGCAGTTCAAACTCATGCATCTCGGGCCAACATTCCCCGATGCTTCAATGAACTACCTTGAAAATACGGTCCCAGCGGGCAAAGGCGTTCAACTTTGCCGCAATTCCCCCGCCGTGTCCGAGTCTATCATCCGCCGCCTCTTCACTATCCGTCGTCGATGGACGCCGCAGGGAGAAGTAAATCACCAACGGCCGCGCAACAATCGCATCCCGCGGCACCAGCCCCCAATAGCGCGAATCCTTGCTGTGGTTTCGATTGTCCCCCATCACGAAATACTCGCCCGGCGGAATCACCAGCGCGCCATCGCGCGTCATGCTCTGCATCTGCTGCCACCAGCCCGGATCCACATTCGGATCCGTATACGACTGGGCCGGGAAATTGTCACGAAAGGGATTCGGTGCAGCCGGCTCGAACACGGCATAACTCTCCGTCAGCGCCACACCGTTCACCATCACCCGCGCCCCTTCAATCCGGATGCGGTCTCCCGGCAATCCCAGAACCCGCTTGATCAGGTAAGGCGGGGACACATGATGAAACACAACAATGTCGCCGCGGCGCAACTCCCGATACGGAAGAATCATCCGGTCAAGGTTGCGAGGCCCGCCCGCCGGCGCAAAAACCTGCTTGTTCACCAGCAGAAAATCCCCGACCAGAAGCGTTCGCTCCATGCTCTCGGAGGGAATCAGAAATGGTTGCAGCACAAAGCTCAACAGGAAAAGCGCGACCACCACCGTCCGCAACATCGATGCCACGGCTTCGGGAAAAGTCGGGACCAGATGCGGCCCCGCTGCCGCCTCTGTCCGGTTCGTCTGCATCGGCGCGCTCATTCCGCCGCAGATACCTCGCTCCCCAGGCCGTTCCTGCCCAGCACCTTCCCTGCCGCGGTCTTCAGTTTTCCCAGCGCCCGTCGGGCTGCATCCTGCTCCGCATGCTTCTTGGTGCTGCCGGTTCCGCGGGCCAGCGGCTGGTCCACCTCGCCGCCCGCCGACTTCAGTCGAACCTCCACCAGAAACCGCTTCTTGTGGTCTGGACCGCTCTCGCTCTTCAGCCGGTACACCGGCGTCCCCGTATGTGCCGCCTGCAGTCTCTCCTGGAGCGCCGATTTGTAATTCCCAAGCGCTGCCCCCGACTTCAACTGCTTCGCCAGCTCCTCGGCGGCCGCGCCCATTACATGCCGCCGCACAAGCCCCCGCACCGGCTCCAGTCCCCCATCCAGATAAAGCGCTCCAATCACCGCTTCCATCGTGTTGGAAAGCACAGTGCCCTTGCGCCGTAACCCCGACCGGTCCTCTCCCCGGCTTAATCTGAGATGACTTCCCAATTGAAGCGCATGGGCCACCTCGGCCATGTGGTGACGGCTCACCAGTTGCGCCCGCACCCGCGTCAACTCACCTTCCTGCCACTCCGGATGCAGCTGAAAAAGCGCCTCGCCCACCACCAGGCCCAGCACTGCATCCCCCAGAAACTCCAGTCGCTCGTTGTCTTCCAGATGACCGGGAGCTTCGCCCCCCGCCTCCTGCGCCTGCTGGTTCGCCAGCGATCGGTGCGTCAGTGCGCGCACCAGTAGCGCAGGCCGGGCAAAATGATGCCCCAGGGCAGCCTCCAAGTCCTTTAACGCAGCCTCCACCGCTCGCTCGACCCCTTCTTCACTCGATCCCCGTGCGGACCTGGCACTCTCCCGGCAAGACCGTCCGCATCTCTCACCATTTCATTCCCTTGGACGCATCAGAACCCCTGTCGGCGTCCCCCTACTGCACCTTTGGCATGCCCATGGCCCCTCCCGCCGCTGGCTTTTCCGCCTGCGACGGTGAGTGAGCGGCGTCCCCATCATCCGCATCGTCCTCGCAACTGTGGCCCGGGATGGCATACGCCTCCTTGGCCCCTCGTTCCGCGGCAAGACGCGTATCCTGCGCCCCATCGCGCACGGCCAGCGCTTCCTTGTATTCAGCCAGCGCCTGGTCCCGCTTGCAGTCCAGGTCCAGCATCCGCCCCAGGTAAATGTGCGACCACGCCAGAAGCCGCGGCTCCTTGCTCATTGTCAGCGTCTCTTGGAAGTTATCGATCGCCGCTTCAGGATGCCCCTGCATTACCGCCGCCCGCGCCAGAATAAAATGCGCCCGCGCTTCATCCCGCAGCGATTGCAGCGAGTCCGAATGCGCCGCCAATACCTGGTCTGCCAGCGCACTCGCCTTGGCCACGTCACCCGCCTCCAGC
>JAJYAE010000329.1 GCA_021779695.1 Acidobacteriota bacterium
AGAGTCAAATCAGTAAGCGGATTCATCGGCAATTTCAAAATTGCGCTGCAAGTGGCAAGCACTGCCGGAGATGAATCTCCCCATGTTGCGTTCACTGTAGGAGCAATCGTCATTGCGACAGGCTTCCGTCCTTATGTCCCGCAAGATGGTGAGTCTCTTTATCGCACTTCGCCTGCGGTGCTTACCATGCCGGAATTCATCCGATTTCTGCGCACTGTTGAGCCTGCTGCATCGGAGCTGGTCTTTGGGAATCGCGTCGTGCGCAAGATCGCCTTCCTGCATTGTGTCGGCAGCCGCCAATTGGACGGAGTCCACCAGCCTTCACCGGAAGGCAAACTAAATACCTACTGCTCAAGAACGTGCTGCACCACCATCCTTCGACAGGCCCTTGAGGTGCGCAAGCGCTTCCCGGCTGTTGGGGTCTTTGACTTCCATCGGGACATCCGCACCTATGGCCGAGGCGAAGAAGACTACTACATTGGCGCCTCGAAGGCAGGAGTCATCTTCTTTCGCTATAACGGGGAGGAGCCGCCGCAAATCGAGCTGACGCCTCCAGAGCTATCTGCGGCAGGCGCCATATCGATCACGGTGAAGGATGCGCTCACCTGGGGTGAGGAACTGACAGTGCAGACCGATCTTCTGGTGCTTGGAACTGGAATGATACCCGGGGAGATTCCAGAACTGATCGAACAAATGAAGCTTGCAACCGGCGAGGACGGCTTTCTGCAAGAGGTCCACCCCAAGCTTCGTCCCGTGGAGCTTTCGGTGAATGGTGCGCTCCTGGCAGGGACGGCTCAGGGGCCAATGAATATTCAGGAGACACTCGCTGCTGCCGGAGCGGCCGCAGTGAAGGCAGCAGCGATGTTCGCCAAGGAGGAAGTCGAACTCAATCCTTTTGTTGCGGAGGTGGATCAGTCTCGCTGCGAAGGAGAGGCTCTCTGTGTCGCGGAGTGTGACTATGAAGGCGCTCTGCGGATCGTACAGGTGGAAGTCGACGGAAGGACGGTCGATCGTGCGCAGGTGAACGCCGGGTTATGCGTGGGATGTGGCGCGTGCGTTGCAGTCTGCCCGCATCGCGCCATTGATGTGAACGGATGGAGGATTGACCAGTTTGAAGCCATGGTTGATGGGATTGCAGCCGAGATTCCAGGCCATGCGTGCGCCGCAGATCTGGTCAGCATCCATTGATATCGACTGGCGCAGAAAGGACGTAGACCATGGGATTGAAGACACTCACAGCTGAGCAAAAACTGGCCCTGGCCAAGCTCCGCGAGAGTCTCGACGGCATCAGTGAAGAAAAGCGGCAGGCGCAGAAGCATCTGTTGGCAGCGCGTAAGGCAGTCCTGAAGCTCCTCGAAACTCAACCGGCAACCGTTCCTCAGATCGCGGTAGCCTTGCAGATGCCTGCGGATGAGGCGCTCTGGCATGTCACCGGAATGCGCAAATACGGCAAGGTGATTGAAGCGGGAGAGGACGGCGACTACCTGCTCTATGCAATCGCAGCCCGTGAAGAGAAGGCAAATTCAGCTCACTAGCTGAAGAAGGGAATCGGTATGCCTCGTATCGTCGATGAGAAATTGTTGCAGAAGATCAAGCGGCATGGCGCCAGCGGAAAGCTGGATGTCAGCGCTTGCTTCAACTGCGGAAACTGCACGGCAGTCTGCCCCCTCGCACAGGACTCGGGAGGGTTTCCTCGTCGCATGATTCGCATGGCACAGGTGGGCATGGAACGTGAGATGCTCGCAAGCGAAGAGCTCTGGCGCTGTTATGCATGCGGAGAGTGTACCCAAACGTGTCCGCGCAAGGCGGACCCCGCAGGATTCATGGCGGCCGCCCGGAGCTACGCGATTGCTCGCTTCGACCTTACCGGGCTTGCAGGCCTTGCAAATCGTTCGGTCTTCGGAAATCTTCTCGTCTTCTTTTTCTTTTCAACTTTCTTTTCGCTTCTCATGATCAGCAAGGGAAGCTTTGGACATCCCGAGCTGCCTCTTTTTCATTTCTTGCCGGGCGAGTGGATCCACGACATCGGCGTCGTTCTGTTCGCAGTGGTTGGTCTTAGCGTCTTTCTCGGTCTATCTTCCATGACCTGGCGTTTCTGGACGATGCAACGAAGCCACGGCGTCGAGCTTCGGGTCTCTGCCATTCCCGGTGCAATTGTGTCCGCACTTGAGGATGCGCTACTGCATCGCCGCTTCCGCAATTGCGATGACGAACAGGCTTTAGGAAAAAGCAATCAACCATGGTACCTGCGACCGTGGGCCGTGCACCTTGCGGTTATGAGCGGATTCCTCGCGATGCTTCTGGCCACGACGCTTGACTACGTACTCAAGCCCATTGGTTCGCCGGTTCCTCCGTGGTACCCGATGCGCCTTCTTGGATTGATCGGCGGGCTCGTGTGCCTCTACGGTGTTTCAGTTGTTCTTGTGCGCCGAGCCAAAGGTGGTCAGGCGCCCTATGACAACAGCAGCTTCGCAGACTTGTTTTTCCCGGTTCTCCTGTTTTGTACCGTGCTGACAGGGCTGCTCTGCGAGATCGTAGTCTACCTTCCTTCGCCCACAGCCATCGGGCACAGCATCTTCTTTGCTCATGTGGTGCTTGCCATGGATCTGGTAGCGATGATGCCGCTCACAAAGTTTGCCCACGTGCTCTATCGAACTTTAGCTCTGACTCTTTACGCCCTGCGGCATGCCCCGGCTAAAGACACTGCCTCAGTTGAAGCCCGGGCATGATTCCATCTCTCAATCAAGGAAAGGAACTGCAATGATGACGACCTCTTCGGTAACTCCGGAACTCGACCTTCAAAAGGTCATTCAGGAACTGACGGCGCGCGTTGACGCATTAGAACAGAGCGCGGGAAACGGTCGCCTCTCCATCGGAGTGATGAGCGGCAACCTGGACACTACCATTGCTGCATTCATCATTGCGCTGGGTGCCGTTGCTTACGATCTGGAGGTGGATATGTTCTTTACCTTCTGGGCCACGGCAGCTCTGCGCGACCCAAAGAAATCGCCACGGAAGCGATTTCTCGACAAGATGTTTGGATGGATGCTGCCGAGAAGCTCGCATTCTTTGCCGCTTTCAAAGATGCAAATGGCCGGGATCGGGCCCAAAATGATTCGGTCTGTCATGAAGTCCAGAGGGGTCAAGTCGCTGGAGCAACTGATGAAGGAGGCCGCGGAATTCGGCGTGCGAATCCACGTCTGCGAGATGTCGATGGGCGTCATGGGCCTCAAGGAAGAGGAGATGATCGAGTATCCCGGCATCGACTACGTGGGTGTCGGCTCTTTCATTCAGATGATTAGCGAATCCAAGCAGGTCCTCTTCCTTTAGGGGGTGGTTGACGGCTCGCTGCATCTCAGATCCATTAGGTATCAGCTTCTGACACCACCGCAAGGTTCATGTTGGTTCGAAGAATCGAGAGGGGCTGATCCGGCTTTCTGATGCGGGCATTTACCCGCGCACAGACTTCCCTGCAACGAGTCGATTCCTTCAACCTGACGCGATGGAGTCCGCGGCCGCCGAGGTAAGGCGTCACCGGGTCCGCAAAACCTGACACGCAAAAGAAGCACTTCGGATTCGCATCTGCGCCGCCGGAATCGCGCGACCAGCACGAGTGAATCTCCAGCTCCTCTGTGCAGTTCCTGTTCATTCATCTTCCTTGCGCGATGTCCTTTGGCTATGAACGATTGCGGTCTAATCTTCCCGTTCTCACCGGCAACACGATTCATGAGATCGTGACCGCCATGAAGAAGCTGATTGCGCGCAAAAGGCCAAGCCGCGGAATCGTTGTCGAGGCATGCGAGATCCTCAGCCAGAGGCAGCAAGTGGTCCTGGTCGTTGAGCAAATAATCATGGTGGAGCGTAGAACAGAAGCCTTCGCCTGCCGATGCTCGACTGAGCGAGATTGACGCATCGCGGGCGACGCTCCAAACGTCAACGGGCACCTGGGGCGTAGGCTCGCCCATGCCAACGAGAACAAGGTGAGAAGTCAGTCGGAACGCTTTGTCTCTGCCAAAGAGATCGCCTGCTTACCGTTCTGATTCGAAGCGCAGCGGGCTCACGAAGAGCTACTCCTCTTCGGCCGCGCAGGGCCGACGAGTTGAAGGAGATAAAAGATCGCTTCAGGCAGTTGTTCTGTTTGGATGCGCATGGATCAAAGTCAAATCCATTTCCAGTGTTGCGGTATCGAAACCTGTTGGACACCTGGCATTCTCTACGACCCAGTCGAAGCTGAGTACGGCATAGATCTCTTCCGCATAGCGTTGGAAGAAATCCCAGCTCATGTTCTTCAGCTGACCCCAACTCACGGCATAGAGTGACTGCTCGTCGTATCCCACCACGGCGACACAATGCCCTTGATTGGGATTCGGAGCGGTAGCGTCGCAGGGGGCATTCCTGGG
The DNA here is from genome assembly GCA_021779695.1 of Acidobacteriota bacterium. Next base: position 4,401 of record JAJYAE010000329.1, read on the forward strand.
AATCTCCCACGGAATGTTCGGCCACCCTTTCGGATCACCGACGCAAGCAAAAGCGGGAAGATCAAGCCCCACATAGGCGCAGCCAAAGAGATGAATGATGCATCGCAAATCCAATGCGTTGGCCTTTTCTCCCCTGACGTATGAGTGGATCTTATGCCCGCCAATGCCCTGCCCGCGCCAGTATCGCAGGGCATCCAGCATGGAAACGCAGCTCATCAGGCGATCACCGGTCAGCTGTGCCTGAGCCAGAATAATGTCGTTGTCTGTGAGAAAAACTCCATGCTGGTTCGCGGCTGTCCAATGATGGATCATATGGCCGGCGGCCGCAGAGGTGCAGCAGTTGAAGCGGTCATTTGCCAGCATTGGCCACACGGGCGTGGTCTCCACCATCTCCCGTGCTGGAGGAACGGGCAGGTTGAGCACATCGACATAGTTCCTTAGTTGCA
>JAJYAE010000330.1 GCA_021779695.1 Acidobacteriota bacterium
GCCCGTATGGCCCTTTCTTGTGTGGCTGGTATTTTTTGCTACGGGCGTTTCACTGAGTGCGGCGCGCGGCCTGGCGGTGGCATTCTTCTTTTGCAATCTGGGGCTCAGCTATCTGCTGCTGCGCGGACGAGGACCGCGATGGACGGCGCTCCTGGCACTGACGCTGCTGGTGACGAGCCCGTATTTCTATTGCTTCAGCCGGCTGGCCATCCTGGAACCGATGCTGCTGACGCTTACCCTGGCCGCCTTGAACCTTGCGGTGCGGCTGCCAGGGATGCGACGGCCGACAGGCGGGGCGGCGATCATCGGGGTGCTTTTTACGCTGATGCTTCTGACCAAGACTACGGCGGTGTTTCTGCTGCCAGCACTGGGATGGGCGATCTGGCTGCCGAACCGGAGAAGCAAAGGAGCCGCTGCGCGCTACGGGCTGATGGCCGGGGCAATGAGCGCCCTGACGTTCGGCGCCTGGATGGCGATTGTGGCGGCGCGTGGCTTGTTGACGGACTATCGCTATCTTTTCTTCATCAATACGTATCCCAAGCCGCATGACCTTTGGTGGCCGCTTGTGAGTCTCTGGTGGTCCTTTCACGGTGGACTGTGGGTGGATCACATCCTGGTGCCATTGGCGGGAGTCGTGGTTGCGTCTGCCTGGGTGGGCCGGCGGACGGCGTGGGGACGGGCGCTTGTGGAGGATCCGGTCTTTGGCGCGTCCGTGGCGGCGGTGGCGGGCTACATCCTGTTCATGACCTATCAGGACCACCCGCAGCCGCGGTACTATACGGTGGTTTTCGTCTTTTGTGTCCTTGTGATTGCGCGGGGTGCGGGGGCGCTGGCAGATGCAGGCTACCGGGCGCGAACGGTGGGATGGAGTGTGACCGCGCTGGCCGTGGGGGCTGCGATCGTCAATGCCGCATGGACGACGAGCTATGCCCTGCATCCCGAGTACACCTATGAGCAGGCGGCGCGGCAACTGACGCAGTATATCGACGAGCATCCGAATGGACGGCGCCTGCTGGTGTCAATCAGCGGCGACGAGATCACGCTCATGACGCACATGCCGACGCTGTGCGACGACTTTGATACGCCATCCGCGAACATGCCAGACCTGCCAGCCAAGCTGGGTGTATATCGACCGGGGTGGTATGCCTCGTGGAATGATCTGGATCCGGGCACGCTAGCAGATCTGCATACGCGCTACAGCCTGGAGCAGGTGGCGAGCTTTCCTGCGCTGGATGATCCGGAACGGAATGATCTAGTGCTCTTCAAGCTGCACCCGCTGGCGCCGGGGATTGTGCGGGACCAGGGGGACATGAATCTGCGGCATCCGCTACCGGGCGACAAAATCGACATTCCAATCGAATAGCAGAATCCAGAAGCCCTTGTGAAGAGAATGGCTTAGCAGCAGGAGTATGGCCCGGCCAAGGGTGTGATTGCAATCACTCGACAGTGCTTGACTCGGATGATAGGCTTCCGGTGACTTTTACCCGGAAGATCTGGGGGTCGTGTTATCCGCCGTTTTGCATGGTACGGCTTCAAACGTTATGTCGGGAGGACATGTGACGGTTTACGGATTAGTGTCTTTTTCTCTCGGAGTGAGCGTCTTTTCGCTCCTTGTCGCCAGCCTCTTTACGCGGGGATGGCTGGTCTCGAAGGCTGGTATTGGCGCGGTGCGGCGGCTCGCCGGCGGCGCGATGGAAGGCGCACGAGGGCTGAATCGATTCCGCTATGGCGCGATGGCGGCCATCGCGGGGATGGTGTTGCCTGCATTCGCGCATGGCCAGACGGAGCAAGGCGGCGGAGAAGCCAGCCTTGTGCTGCCCGACCTGTCAAGCGTGAAGTTTCTCGGCGTGAACGGGCACGAACTGCTGCTGTTCGGACTGCTGTTCTGCGTCGGCGGACTGTTGTTCGGTTTAGCCATCTACCGGCATTTGAAGAACCTGCCCGTGCACCGCACCATGCGCGAAATGAGCGAGCTGATTTATGAGACTTGCAAGACCTACCTGCTGACGCAGGGCAAGTTCATTCTGTTGCTGTGGGCATTCATCGCTGTGATTATTGCGCTGTATTTCGGCGTTCTGGCTCCGGTGGGCAATGTTGCTCTCACCTTGCCGATTATTCTTCTGTTCTCGCTGGTGGGCATCGCTGGCAGCTACGGCGTGGCATGGTTTGGCATTCGCGTGAACACGTTCGCGAACTCGCGGACAGCCTTTGCCGGACTGCGCGGCAAGCCGTATCCGTGTTACGCCATTCCGCTGCAGGCAGGCATGAGCATCGGCATGGCGCTCATTTCGGTTGAGCTGCTGATCATGCTCTTCATTCTGCTATTCATTCCAGGCGCCTACGCCGGACCCTGCTTCATCGGCTTCGCCATCGGCGAGTCGCTGGGTGCAGCCGCGCTGCGTATTGCCGGCGGCATCTTCACCAAGATCGCCGATATCGGCTCCGACCTGATGAAGATCGTCTTCAAGATCAAGGAAGACGACGCGCGCAATCCCGGCGTGATTGCCGACTGCACGGGCGACAACGCGGGCGACTCAGTTGGGCCGAGCGCGGACGGATTTGAGACCTACGGCGTGACGGGCGTGGCCTTGATCACCTTTATCCTGCTCGCCGTGCACGATCCCAAGACGCAGGTTCAACTGCTGGTGTGGATCTTTGTGATGCGCGTGGCCATGCTTCTTTCGAGCGCCGGCGCGTACTTCCTGAATGGCGCCATCGCGAAGGCGAGGTACCACAATGCCGATGAGATGGACTTTGAGAAGCCTCTGACCTCGCTGGTGTGGATTACCTCCATCCTCTCCATCGTGCTGACATTTATTGTTTCCAATCTGCTCATCCACGACATGGGGGATGGATCTATCTGGTGGAGGCTGGCTTCCATCATCTCGTGCGGCACACTGGCCGGTGCGCTGATCCCCGAGTTCGTCAAGGTGTTTACTTCGACCAACTCGGCCCATGTGCAGGAAATCGTCACCTCCGCCAAAGAGGGCGGCGCGTCGCTGGGCATCCTGTCGGGCTTCGTGGCCGGCAACTTCTCCGGCTACTGGCTCGGCTTCTGCATGGTCGCCCTGATGGGTACGGGTTACTACTTCTCAACCGGAATTCCGTCCGGGCCAACCGGGCTGATGCTGGCTCCGGCCGTCTTCGCGTTCGGCCTGGTTGCATTCGGCTTTCTGGGCATGGGTCCGGTCACAATCGCCGTGGACTCGTATGGTCCGGTCACCGACAATGCGCAGTCGATTTATGAACTGTCGTTGATTGAGACCGTGCCGAACATCGAAGCCGAGCTGAAGAAGGACTTCGGATTCGATGCCAACTTTGAGGCTGCCAAGCACTGGCTGGAAGCCAACGACGGCGCGGGCAATACATTCAAAGCAACAGCAAAGCCGGTGCTCATCGGCACTGCCGTGGTCGGTGCAACCACGATGATCTTCTCGATCATCATGGCCCTGACCCACGGGCTCACCGACTCCGTGGCCGTGCAGAGCCTCTCGCTGCTCCACGCGCCCTTCATGCTCGGTCTGATCAGCGGCGGCGCCATGATCTACTGGTTCACCGGAGCCTCCACTCAGGCCGTCTCTACTGGTGCCTACCGAGCGGTGGAGTTCATCAAGAAGAACATCAAGCTGGAGGGCGTGGAAAAGGCCTCTGTCTCGGACAGCAAGAAGGTCGTCGAGATCTGCACAGTGTATGCGCAGAAGGGAATGTTCAATATCTTTCTCGCGGTCTTTTTCGCTACCCTTGCGTTTGCGTTCGTTGAGCCGTTCTTCTTTATCGGCTATCTGATCTCGATTGCGATCTTCGGCCTGTATCAGGCGATTTTCATGGCCAATGCCGGGGGCGCTTGGGATAACGCAAAGAAAGTCGTCGAGGTTGATTTGAAACAGAAAGGAACGCCTCTGCACGATGCGACCGTGGTCGGAGACACCGTCGGCGACCCGTTCAAAGACACCTCGTCGGTGGCATTGAACCCGGTGATCAAATTCACAACGCTGTTCGGGCTGCTTGCGGTCGAGCTTGCTGTGACGCTCACTGCGGGCAACTCGCTGCTGGCGCACGCACTGGCGGTGGTGTTCTTCCTGGTGTCGATGTTCTTCGTGCGGAAATCCTTCTACGGAATGAGGATTGACACCGGCGCAGGCAAGTAGCTCGTTTGTTCGAATCGCTCAATCGGCCGCCCGTGCGCCAATGGCCGCGGGCGGCGATTTCTCTTACGGTGCTAAAGTGTGGCTTGCCGCGGGTAGACAGCGCAACTGCGTTCGCTGCCGCCCCTCCGCGTCGAAGTTGGAGGGGTCCAGCCATGCTTCGAAGGCTGCTTTGCGCGCGGGCCACTCGTGGTCCAGCATGGCGAACCATGCCGTATCGCGGCTGTGGCCTTTGACCACCATGTGCTGGTGGAAGATGCCTTCGAAAGTGAATCCCAGTCGCAGCGCGGCACGGCGACTGGGCGCGTTCAGCGCGTTGCACTTCCATTCGTAGCGCCGGTAGCCGAGGTCTTCAAACACGTGGCGGGCCATTAGGTACATGGCCTCGGTTGCGGCTGTGGTGCGCTGTAAAGCCGGAGCGAGGAGAATGTTCCCGACCTCAATGACGCCGTGAGTTGGTTCCATGCGAAGATAGCTGGCCCAGCCTGCAGGCGTTCCCGAGCCAGCCGGAATGATCGCAAAGAAGACGGTATCCGGGCTGGACTGCTTACGGGCGATGGCGTCGCGCAGCCCTGCCTCCGAGCCGTAGGGGCCGTCAAAGAGCCATGTCCACACGTCATCGTGTCCCCGCACGCTGTTCCACAGGTCGGCGGCATGGCGGGCCGCGTCGAGCGGTTCCAGGGTGAC
>JAJYAE010000331.1 GCA_021779695.1 Acidobacteriota bacterium
CACGGCCAGCGTGAAGTGCGGCAGCTCCATCCATTCGGCTGGAATGGGGATCACGCCGCTGGTGACGACCATGGTGTAGATGCCGCGCCCGCACAGCTCCGGCAGGATGCGGCTCAACTCGCGATGGCGCAGCATGGGCTCGCCGCCCACCAGCGACACTTGCAGCGGCTTGTGTATATCCGCCAGATCCAGCACGCCGCGCACAAGGTCGTCGCCGCGTTTGTCGCTCAGTTCGCGCAGCGTCAGCTCGCCGCCCAGATGGTTGGCCCCGTATGCGTAGCAGCCAGGGCACCGAAGCGGGCACTCGCGCGTGATTTCAATCGAGAGAAGCGGGGTATGGCCCCGAAGGACCTTGCCCCAGGATTGCAAAATATTTCGAGCCCGCAATCTGTCACCCCCCTGTACTAGAGCATTTTCATCATAGCTGTACCCAGTTGAGCGTGAGCCTGAACCATGCTTGTGCGTTGTCTGCAGATATTTCCTGAAGGGCTTCTGTGATTGCTTGGTCGAGGGCTTGTTCAGTGCGAGCTTTGGCGGAGCGTAGCAGTTGTTTGAACTTTGACCAGGCCTTTTCGATGGGGTTCAGGTCGGGCGAGTAAGGCGGCAAGTAAAGCAGTTGCGCACCTGCGGCCTCGATCCGCTGCCGCACGCCGTCGACCTTGTGCGAACTGAGGTTGTCCATCACCACCACGTCTCCTGGAGTGAGGGCCGGGCAGAGGAAATGGTCCAGGTAGGCCAGGAAGATGTCCGTATCGGTGGCCGCGGCGACGGTCATCGTAGCGATCATGCCGCCCAGGCTCATCGCGCCCAGGATGGTGACGATCTGCCAGTTTCCCTCCGGCGTCCCTTCATGGATGCGTGCCCCGCCGAGGCAGCGCGCAAAGCGCCGCGTCATCGTGGTCGAGATGCCGCTTTCGTCAAGGAAGACGAGCCTTTTCGGATCGATCGCGAGGATGCGCTGGTGGAACTCGGCGCGACGGATACGGTTGGCTTCGGTGTCTCGTTCGACGGCGTGGAGCGACTTTTTTTCAGCCGCAGACCCAGCCGGACGACCCACAGGTGCACCAGCCCCCAACTCATCGAAACACCTTTGTCCGAACGGATGCGCTCCCGCAGCTCGGCCAGAGTCAGGTCGGGCTGCGACTTGACCAAGCCGAGCATGTGCGTCTTGACCGATTCGGTCACCTTGCTCCGGACTCCATACCGCGACTGGGCAACTCGCGCCTTTTGCCCAGTCGCAGCCTGCTGCCGGCGCAGCTTGCGCACATACTCCCAACTGACGCCAAAGCGCTTGGCGAGCACACGGCAACTGCCCTCGCCGCGCTCATCGGCTTCCAATATCCTCACCCGCAGATCGTCCGAATAGGCTCGTCCCATTCTCGTTATCGCGGTCACTTCGCCAGAGAAAACCAGGATCGCAGGGATCACCGATGTCTGGGTATAGCGATCTTGATTCTGCTCTAAGCACGAAGATGGATGCGCTAGTCCGAGTTGATCGAGTACTGCCTCTTCAAGCACCCGGCAGGCGCGAGGCAGGGCGGCACGCACGGCGTCGCTGAATCCTTCACGCAACTCCATTGAGCCCGCGCCCACAGTCAACTGGAGCGCGGTGCGGGGCAGGGAGTTGTAAAGTTGTGAGCCGAGAGAGAGGAGCTGAGGAGCGCCCATGTGGTGGGTGGCGAGACTCGGCGCGTTATCGGCAGGCGCGACGGGGCAGAGCTTGATCTGGCCGGGAGCGGACTCTGCCGAGCAATCAATGAAGATGACCGATTGAGCGTGGACAGCATCCTCCGCCAGCTCGGGGGTCCACTGCTGGCACGAGAGGATGCGGAGGCCGGGCACGGATTGGAATCTGGCTTCAGCCCATGCAGCAAGCCACGGCCCCACGCCATCATCCTCGCGTAACGAATTGCCGCAGGCGAGGATAACGCAGCGGGCCGGAAGTGACGTCATGGTTGCACCCTTGTGATGACGGGTCAGGCGGTCAGCGCACAACCCTGTCGACTATGTTGCCATCGGATGAGACGAGCGTGACTTCAAGCGGCATCTGTCCAAAGGCGTGGGTGGAGCAACTGAGGCATGGGTCGAAGGTGCGGACGACAGCCTCAATGCGATTGAGAATGCCCTCGCTGAACTTGCCTTCCTTGATGTAATGCTTTGCGGCCTGCAACACGCCTTTGTTCATGGCGTTGTTGTTCTGGCCGGTGGCGATGACGAGGTTGGCCCAGGTGATGAGGCCGTTCTCGTCCACTTTGTAGTTGTGCATCAAGGTGCCGCGCGGTGCTTCGGCCTGGCCTGCTCCCTCCAGGCGATTGACCCCTGCTGTGGCGCGTACGTGTGTATCGAGGATGAGGGGATCGGAGAGGATCTGCTCAATTTTCTCGATGCCGTAGAGCATGTCGATGAGCCGCGCGTGATGGTAGTGGAAGGAGCCTTGCACAGGTCCGTCGGCCAACTGCTTGAACTCGATAAGCTCCTTGTCCGCCAGTGGTGTGCCCATGGACCTGGCGATGTTGAGGCGCGCCAGCGGGCCCACGCGATAGCAGCCTTCAGGATAGCCAAGCGGCTTGTAGTATGCGAATTTGGTGTAGCTGTAAGGCTCGACGGCTTCGCCGATGACCTCAGTGAACTTTGTCGCGGTAATGCCATCGTCGAGGATGTTGCCGTCGGCGTCGATGAGTCGCAGCGCGCCGTCGGTGAACTCCACTGATTCATCTTCATTGATGAGGCCCATGAAGAGTGACGGGAAGTTGGCGAAGACTTCTATTTCCGGCTTGAAGCTGCCGGCGATTTGTTTGTACTCGGCAAGCGCCAGCGTGACGTTGGCATAGGCCTCAGGAATCATTCTCAGGATTTCATCGCGCTTGGCCTGGTTCAGCGGCTCAGTCACGCCGCCGGGCACAACCCATCCGGGATGGATGCGCTTGTTGCCGAGCAGTTCAATGATGTGCTGGCCGAAGCGGCGCAGCGCGATGCCTGCGCGGCCGAGTTCAGGCTTTGCGCCGACGACGCCAAAGATGTGGCGCGCGGCCGGGTCAGACTCCATGCCGAGCAGCAGGTCCGGCGAGGCGAGATAGAAAAAACTGAGCGCATGCGACTGCACCATCTGCGCTAGGTTCAGCATGCGGCGCAATTGCGCGGCGGTGTGCGGGATGCGCACGGACATGATGGCCTCGCAGGCTTTGGCCGAGGCGATGAGGTGCGAGACCGGGCAGATGCCGCAGATCCGCGCCATGAGGCTGGGCATCTCATAGAACGGCCGGCCCTGAGCGAAACGCTCGAAGCCCCGCACCTGCGTTACGTGGAAGTGCGCGTCTTCCACCTCGCCCTGACCATTGAGCTGGATGGTAATTTTGCCGTGGCCTTCGAGACGCGTTACAGGATCGATGGTGATTGTCTGGCTCATGGGGCAGGCTCCGAAGCTTTAGGCTCCAAATCGGGTGAGTGCTGAAACATCCAGCGGCGCACCGGTTGCCAGCGCTGTAAGCGCCGTGTGAAATGTGTCGGCCGAGGGCGGGCAGCCGGGAAGGAATACGTCGACTTTCACGAACTCGTGAATGGGGCGCACCACCTGGAGCAGCCTGGGCACAACCACGCAGGGAATCTGCGGCTGCGCGCTGGCATTTTCGATGTAGGCGCGGTTCAGAATTGCTTCAGGCCCGATGGGATTGCGCATGGAGGGCACGTTGCCGGTGACCGCGCAATCGCCCATTGCTACAAGCGTTCTGGTATGAGCGCGAATCTTTTTGATTTTCTTCTCATCGTCCACCGAGGCCACGGCACCTTCCACGAGTGCGATATCTACTTCGTCGGGGTATCTCTTCGTGTCGACAAGCGGGCTGTAGACCACATCGACGAGTTCCGCCAGCGCGAGAAGCCGTTCATCCATATCAAGGAAGGACATGTGGCAGCCGGAACATCCGTCGAGCCAGACCGTTGCCAGTTTCAGTTTGCTCATCGCGCTTCCCTCATCAGGTTCAGGTAAGGCAGGAAATCGGGATACTTGGGATGTTCGGAGCCAACTTTGCTCTTGTCGAAGAGCGCTCCGGTGGGGCAGACCTGCACGCACTTGCCGCAGCGGGTGCAACTGGAGTTTCCCCAGTCCTCGTGCAGATCGCTGATGATCATTGACTTGATACCGCGGCCCATGACATCCCACACGTGCGCGCCTTCAACCTCAGCGCAGACGCGCACACAGCGGGTGCAGAGGATGCAGCGGTTGTGGTCGAGGGTGAAACGCTCGTGTGATGCGTCCACGGTGAGTTCGGGATTGCAGTAGGGGAGGCGAACATGCGTGAGGCCTTGCGACTGACCCAGCGATTGGAGCTCGCAGTGGCCATTCGCCACACAGACAGAGCAGACATGATTGCGCTCGGCGAAGAGCAGTTCGAGGATGGTGCGGCGATGCTTTTGCAACCGCTCGGAGCTGGTGCTGACCTGCATGCCTTCCGACACGGTGGCGACGCAGGAGGGCAGCAGCTTGTTGCTGCCGGCTATCTCAACGAGACACATGCGGCATGCGCCGACGTCGCTCAATCCGTCGAGGTGGCAGAGCGTGGGGATGTCGATGTTGTTTTCCCGCGCCACATCGAGGATGGTCTGGCCGCGGCGGGCGCTTACTTCATGACCATCGATGACCAGTGTTTTGACTTCTACATTCTCGCTCATGCCAGAACCTCCGCGGGCACTTGAATGCTGCATACTCCGGCCGGGCAACGCTTGTGCACGATGTGCTCGATGTATTCATTGCGGAAATACTTGAGCGTGCTCAAGACAGGATTGGGCGCCGTCATGCCCAGCCCGCACAGGCTTGTTTCCT
>JAJYAE010000332.1 GCA_021779695.1 Acidobacteriota bacterium
CTGTCTGTATTTGTTACAATACATACAGGTCTGTAGCGTGTCAAGATAAATGGGGAGAATGCAATGCGGACGGCGGAAAGCTATGACGAGGTGAGGGCCCGAATCCTGGATACGGCGTGCAGGCTCTTCTATGAGCGTGGCGTGCGAGCCGTCGGGGTCGACCTGGTCGTCGAAGAGGCCGGTGTTGCAAAGACCAGCCTCTACCGGCACTTTGGAACGAAAGACGACTTGGTTGCCGCTTTTTTGCAGCGAGAGGACAAGGACTTCTGGGGGACCTGGGACCGCGTTGCCAGAGAGCACGCCGCAGATGCGGTCGGCGAACTGGACGCCCATCTGGCCTGGATTGGCGAACGGGTGGGACGCGCCAATTATCGCGGCTGCCCGCAGATTAACGTTGCGGCGGAGTTTCCTGATGCAGACCACCCGGCGCGCAAGGTCGCCGCAGCGCACAAGCGTGAGATGCGCGCGCGGTTGCGAGGCATCGCTGAGCGAATCGGTGTTGCTCGGCCCGATGAACTTGCCGCGCAGTTGTCGCTGCTCATCAACGGCGCATTTGTGAGTTCACAGATTCTTACCCCCGGCGAGGCCACACCGCTGCTGCTCCAGGCGGCGCACACGCTAATCGAAGCCAGCCGCGGATAAGCTCAATCAAATCGCCGCACGAGCGCACTTCGGCTCGCGCGCGGCAGCGCGCAGGTCATCAGGCGAAAGGCTCCGCAACAGCCCGGTCCCGGCGGCAAATATCGCCCTGTGTTATCCTTGCAGTACGCTCAGTTGTTTGGTTGTGAGCCGTTCTTGCCTGCATCCGCCAGATCGTCCACCACATAAATTCCCCAGGCCCCTCAGCGTAATGGTCCATTGAAGTCAAGGTTTCACCTCGCAGGGTGACGGGCCGGACCAGACTGCGCCGCGATGGCGTGCCGCAGTCGAAGACGCGATCGGTGTGGCAAATCTCGAATCGTAGGGGGCAATCGCCCCTGGATTTTCCGCATAGCAAATCCAAAGCTCGCCCCGGCTCGAAGCGATATTCGGGCGGCGGCGATGAATGCAGTCTCTGCATCCGCCCCGGCGGGTTCCATGGATGAACTCCAGAAATGATTCTGGAGGATGGAATCCCCGAGGCCGAGGTGCAGCATAGGAATCCATTGAAACTTTTCTCAGAATTACAACTTTCTCAAGCCATGCAACGGCAGCTGGCCCAGGCAAAATTCATTCATCCCACACCCGTTCAGGCGGCAGCCCTGCCTCCTGCGCTTGAAGGCCGCGATGTCCTGGCCACCGCGCAGACCGGCACCGGCAAGACCCTCAGCTTCCTCATCCCCCTCATCGAGCGCATGGCCACCAGCCCGAAAGACTCAAAGGCGCTTGTTCTGCTCCCCACGCGCGAGCTCGCCATGCAGGTGCTCGACGCCTGGCGCACCCTGACGCAAGGCCAGGGCAAAGCCGCGCTGGTCTGCGGCGGCCTCGCAGAAGGCCCCCAGTTGACCGCGATTCGCAAAGGAGCGCGCCTGATCGTCGCCACGCCGGGGCGTCTTGAAGACTATCTCTCGCGCAAACTGGTCAACCTCAGCAGCGTGAACATGCTGGTGCTGGATGAAGTAGACCGCATGCTCGACATGGGCTTCAAGCCGGCCATCAAGCGCATCGCGGCCATCCTGCCGCAGAATCGCCAGACGCTCTGCTACTCCGCGACGCTCAGTCCGTCCATTCGAGAGGTGGCCAGCCTCTATCTCAGCAATCCCGTGCGCATCGATATCAGCACGGAATTGAAGCCCTCGCCCAATGTAAAGCTGCAAACCTTTGAGGTTCCCGTCGACAAGAAACAGGAGTTGCTGGAACACCTTCTGGGAACGAATGTGGGCAGCTTCATGGTGTTCGTCAGGACCAAGCACGGAGCGGACCGCGTGGCTCGGCGCCTGTCGCGGGCCGGCTTCGCCGCCGCTCCCATTCACGGGGACCGGTCGCAGTCCCAGCGCAGTTCGGCCTTGCGCGGCTTTGCGGAGGGTCGTCATCGCGTGCTGGTAGCCACTGACGTCGTCGCGCGCGGGATTGATGTCGCCGACGTGGCCCATGTGGTGAACTACGACCTTCCCAGGGAAGCAGAAGACTTCGTCCATCGCGTGGGGCGAACCGGCCGGGCCGCAAGCCGCGGTGTGGCTTCCACCTTCGCAGCGCCAGACGAAGCGCACGCCCTCAAGAAGATCGAGCGCACCTTGACCGTTACCTCCACAAAATATCGCGTACGTTCGAATAGCGCAGATATGGCCCAGCCGGCCTGATCCTCGCTCGCTGGGCGGCCTTTCTTCGGCAACCGGATTCATCGGCTGCCCGGAGCAAGGCGCAATTACCAGTCCATCTGCGGCCGGAGGCGGCATCGCCTCCGGCCGCAATTTCTTCCGCGTCTCGCGCCGCCCTTACTGTTGCGGCTGCGCCGGATTCGGCGCCGTCGCAGGCTCAGCGGGCTTGGGCGGCGTCGCCGGTTGCGCAGGCGTTGCCGTTCCCGGCGTCACCGGCGGATGTCCCGGCGGCATCGGCGCGCCCGGATGCATCGGCATTCCGCCCATCATCCCCGGATGCCCCATCGGCAGATTCATTTCCTTCTCATCCACCAGCTCCACATCAAATATCAGATCCGCCTTCGGGGGAATCCCCGGATGCGCCGCGTCCGGTCCCGGACGTCCCTTTGCGCCATACGCCAGTTGCCACGGGATGAACAGCCGCCGCTTGCCGCCCACGTGCATCCCTTCAAAGCCCTGGTCAAACCCCGGAATCACTCGCCCGTATCCCTCGGGAAACGCAATCGGCTGCGGACCGCTCAGCTTTACCTGCCCGTTCGCGTCCCGCTCCAGCTTGCCGTCTTTGTCCATCACCGGTTCCCCCGGGTGGTCATACGACGAGTCGAACTTGTGCCCGTCCGCCGCCAGCCAGCCCGTGTAGTGCACCTTGTAGATCCAGTTCGGCTGCGCCAGCTCGCCCGTGCCCACCTTGATGTCCTGATACCGCAGCGCAAACGCCGTCTTCGTCACCGCATGCACCGGCGGCACGCCCGGCGGCAGCTTCGTCGCCGTTGTCGCCGCATGATGCACCGCAGTCTTCGCACCCGTCGCCGGCTTCGCCGTACCCTGCGCCTGCGCCAGCATCGCGCCCATCGTCAAACTCAAAAAGAAAGCCGTTCCCCGCATGCCTATCACTCCATGGTGTTTCTCTTCGCGAGTGTACCAGCCGGTCCCGGCCGTCGCCCTGTGACGCGGCGTACAACAAAAAGGCCTGATCCTTTATGGGTCTTTACGCCGCCTCAGAATAGAGTGGGACATGGAGCCCTATTTCCTTCATCTCTTCCACGCTATCTGGCTGCCGTCGGCCTCATTCTTCGCCGGTGTGCTCAACACCATCGCCGGCGGCGGTTCGTTCCTGTCCCTGCCCGCGCTGCTTGCCAGCACCACCGCCATTGGCGTCGGCGCCATTACCGCCCAGGCCACCAACACCGTCGCCCTCTGGCCCGGCCAGCTCACATCCCTCGTTGCATACCGCCAGCTCCTCCGCCAATACGGCTGGAGCCTCCTTCCCATCGGTCTTGCCTCCGGGTTTGGCGGTGAAATCGGCGGCTGGCTGCTCCTCCACACCGGCAACCGCCGCTTCCGCGAGCTGCTGCCCTGGCTCCTGCTCTTTGCCGCCGTCATGTTCGCCATCAGCTTCCCGCTTGGCCGCTGGCTCCAGACGCTCTCCGGCGGCCGCCGCTACAACACCTGGCTCCTCATCGGCATGGTCATCGTCAGTATCTATGTCGGCTACTTCGGTGCCGGCGGCGGCTTCCTCGTCATGGCCCTCTTCGGCTTCTGCGGCGTCCACGACATCCACGAGATGAACGCCCTCAAGGTCCTCACCGCCGCCGTCTCCATCGGCATCCCCACTGCCAACTTCATCCTCGCCCGTCGCGTCGCCTGGCAGTTCTGCCTCGTCATGGCCATCCTCGCTGCCGTCGGCGGCTACCTCGGCGCGCACTACAGCCGCAAGGTCAATCAGCGTGCCATGCGCTGGACCGTTGTCGTCATCGGCTTCGTCACCGCCGGTTATTTCTTCGTGGATAACTACCTGCACATGCGCTAACTTCGAATTCTGCCTGCGTGCGCGAGTCGCTAACACGCGTAGGAGGCCACTACAGGCTGCAGTCTCGACTTGCCCGGTCGCGGGCATATACTGGTCGCGCTAGATTGTGGACTCCCTGTCCTGGGATCTGTGCCCCATGCGATTCACCTGTTGCCTCGCTCTCTTCGCTCTCGTCCCTGCATGCGGATATGCCCAGAATCCTCCACCGGATGCAAGAGTCGGTATCGAAGGATTCGACGCAACACGCTTGAGTACGCCGCCACCATCGTTCAATAGCCTGGTAAAGAAGCAAAAAGACCTCTGGCTGGCTCGCAAGAATGGAGACGCTCGTTCTGCAAAGAAGATCATTGCCAGCACGCTGACCGTCAGCAGTTTCACTGGAGCGAGCAACGGCAAACAGTTTGTCGATCAGATCGAGACAAAGGTCTGCAAGGTGAGCAGCTTCAAGCTAAACGATTTTCATGTTAAGAAGCCCAACCAAACATCGCTGCTCCTGACATACAACGCAACTCAGAGCGCAGCATGTGCGGAAAAGACTCTCCCTACCAGCATTCGCGTCAAAGTGAGCTTCCTGAACGTGGCGGGAAACTGGACAATGGCCTATTACCTGGAAGAATAACCCTCTTCATCCAAGAGGTGCGCCCACTACGCCTAAAGGGCAAGAACCCGTGCACCTTCGTCGCAGTCTTCCTTCGACAAGGACTGCTCCCT
>JAJYAE010000333.1 GCA_021779695.1 Acidobacteriota bacterium
GCTGCATGGAACGTATCTCGTCGTCCATCGCTATTTCCGCGATTGGTGCAAGGCGCGTCCCCATTGGGATAACGCGTTGCAAAGCGCGGTTGGTACGGTGTTGCGAACGGTGCTGACGTTCCTGTGCGTGATCTTCGGTTGGATATTCTTTCGAGCGACGACGTTCGATGCCGCCTGGACCCTGCTGCGACGGGTGGCCGTATGGAGTTCGGGATTAGGCACGCCGATCCCTCGGCAAAGCCTGATGAGCATTTTATTATTCGTGGCCATCTGTCATATCGTCGCCCATTGGACGCCGTGGCGCAAGATGTGGCGTCTGCCCGCGCCGATTCAAGGGTTCGGCTTCGCCTCGGCTCTTATATTGGCCCAGGTTCTCGCCCCGGATGCCGGCAAGGTATTCATCTATTTTCAATTTTAACGGCTCGGTTGGAAGAGAACATATATGACCTCGGAACGCATTCCATCTTCGCGCCGCCGCCGTCTCATCGCTCAAACGCGCGCCTGCGTGTTGTGGGGTTTAGGCGTCTTTCTGACGGCGAATCTCGGCATGTGGATCGCCACCCAGACCTTTATGCCCCACTTGCGCGATCCGGAGTTCGGCTATAAACTCAACCTGCTGAAAAGGCGGATGGCCGCCGAACCGGAACGACCGTTGCTCGTCCTCCTGGGTTCGTCGCGCACCGGCCAAGGCTTGCGCCCCGGTGTGATGCCCGACATTCAGACGCCCGACGGTCGGACGACGTTGGTGTTCAACTTCAGCCAAGTCGGCTCCGGCCCGCTCTCCGAATTGGTGGCGCTGCGCCGTCTGCTCCGCGCCGGCATTCGACCCAATTGGCTGGCCATCGAGATTCTCCCCGCCCTGCTCGGTAAAAACGTCGATGCCTTCAGCGACACCGGCAACTGCATCAGCCGGACCAACTGGGACGATCTTCAACTTCTTTGCAACTACTTACCCGATACGCAAAATCTGAAAAACCGTTGGTACAAGACGCAACTCTATCCCTGGCACGCACATCGCTTCTCGTTCATGAATCACTATGCCTCCGATTGGGTTCCCTGGCGATTGCGCCTGGATCATTGGAAATCGTTGGACCCTTGGGGTTGGTCGGACATCGGCGTCGATTCGCAGCCGCTCGTTCTCGTTCCCGCCGCGCTCGAAGTGTCGCGGATGACCTATCAGGAGGGGCTGCAACATTTTCGCCTTTCGTCGGTGCAAGATCGCGCCCTGCGCGATCTACTCGCTCTGTGTCGGCAAGAGAACATACCGGCGCTGTTGTATCTCATGCCCGAAGGCGACATTTTCCGCAGCTGGTACGCCCCCGCCACATCCGCCGCCCTGCACGATCACTTGAGCCGCATCAGCGTCGAATGCCGCACGCCGGTCGTCGATGCGCGGCTGTGGATGCAAGATAAATACTTTGGCGATAGCCATCATCTCTATCGCAAGGGGGCCAGCCTTTTCACACAGCGTTTCGGCCCCGAAGTCCTGTCCCGTCTGGTCCAAGGCCAAACCGCCGCCCTGCCCGACCTCATCGCGCCGGTCTCCCCCGCCTATCCCCAAGAAGGCGACCCGAATTCACCTCTCCAGGCCGAGCAATCTTCCGGACAAACCAATGTCCCCATGCTCTCCATCCACGGAGAGAAGAAACGAACCGTGGGAGAGCAATAGCGTCTCCATTATCATTTCGCTGGCAGAACGCAGCAACGGCCGCTCGGCCATTCGATCGCTCGCTCGAACGTTCCGGAAGCAGAGCCGTCGCGATAATCAATTGAACACCGCATTGAAGCAACTCCTGAACGCGGTGCGTCAGTCCGGAACGCGCTGCAAACCTCGGCCTGCGCACGGAGGCCGAGAGGACCAGAGCGGGGAGGGTCCGCTTCTTGGTGCGCTCGACGTTGCAACGGCCAGACAGCGTGAACCCGTGGCCTTGCGTCAGTATCCGTCCCTTATGGACAACTGATCTTCCTGTGCCGACACTCTGATGATCTAATCGATGTGAGCCTGTTTCCTGCGAGCCATGTATGCCACTACTTGTGCCGAGATATCTGAACCGAGCAAATACGCGACCAGTTCGGATGGAAGTGTACATAACCTCAGAGTATCTCGGTGGCTCCCCGATATTGATGGCGGATTTGATCGCCGAGCTGGCGAAGCTGAAACGCTCGGAGGTAATCCGCTGCATCGTGGCGATCTCTTCACAGCTCGCCAGTCCAGCCGGCCAGCATGAGCAACTCCAATGGGCTCTGGCAACCGAGTTGCTACCGCCGGATGCACTAACCGCGCTGAAGAGACTTGCTCCAACCATGGAATGGGCATGGACCATCTTTCACCGCAGGCAACTGTCTTTGCTTTTGCAAGTCGCAGTTGGGGCCTGTCGGGAGGAATCCGGCGTTCAGGACAGCAGGACCATGGCGCACGCAGTCGGCCGCATGTGCCTCATGGCCAACACCCTCCTCCACGCTCATGAGCCAGTCCTGGACGCCGAGCAATGGAAACGAGACTACAACTTCTGTTTCGTACCCAGCATCATTCGCGTTCTTGACCAGACGCCCCGCATGGAAATCCTGGCGCGAGCCTACATGTTGTGGTTCGAACTGCCGAACCAGCCAATCATCGCAAGAGAACTCCGCCGCCGGCACCTGCCTGCCTTTGGACCTGCCTTTGAGAAGAAGCACGGACTGTCGTTGGAACGCTTCTTTCTGATCACCGTGAGTCTGTGGTCTCACTACCAAAGTGAGGCTGGTGGCAAAGCCGTGGCGACACTAGTGGACGCTGACCAGTATCTCGTTCCACATTTTGGCAGAGGAGATGTCTGTCGTGCCATGCAGCTCTTGGCTCAGACGCCTGAGATGCTTGCACAAGCGGTCGCCGGTAAGCCAGCGAATAGTTGGATCGACGATGCGTCTCCACTGATGTCCCGTCCGTTACTCGAAGTGTTTCCAGGTCGGTATGCCTGCCCCGATATGGCAGGTCTTTACAGGTTTTTAACTGAGCGCGTATATTTCCTGCTGAAGGAAGCCTACCCTGGAAACGCTTTTCAGGAGGTATTTGGATATGTTTTCGAGGCGTACATTGCAACTTTTGTCGGAGAGTTTGGCATTGAGAACGACACGTTTCGAAACTACTGGCGTTCTCCTAAGTTCGTCGGCTCGACTGCCGAAGCATGTGACGGCCTATTGAGCGATGGCCAAATAGCACTGGTCATGGAGAACAAGGCCCGCCTTCTGATGCATCAGGAGAAATACGGCGGGATCCCGGAGATCACCTGGCGGGGCGCACAGGACATCGTCGGTAAGCCCGGAACAAATAAGGCTGGCCCGAAAGGAGTTTACCAGCTGGCAAAGAGCCTCGCACGTATGCTGAAAGGAGAAACTATCCATTCAGGAGGTGCGAACTTCACGCTGACGAGTACGATGAAGGTGATTCCCGCTTTGGTGGTATACGAGGATGCGGTCTCGCTCGGTGCCGTCCGACAGTGGGCAAATGCGCGCCTATGTAGCGCGCTCGAGGAACACGGAGTGGATCCTGATCGGATTAGTCAGCTGCTGATCCTTAGTATACATGATCTCGAGCGATTGGAAGCGCTAACCCATAAAACGAGTTGGGCCAAAATGATTGGCGAGTATGCCGATTATGCAAGCACCCACCGCGATGATCCTATCGCAAACTTCGACGTTTTTGCGTTCATGCACGCGCTGCCATCTGAGGATCCCGGCACGTCACTGCTTGCTAAGCTGTTCGACAAAGCAATGACTTTCGCTCAAGAATCGCTTCCGAATCCGTGATGCATGTTGCGTCTATTAAGGGCTATCAACTTGTCGCTGGTATAAACCGGAATTGATGCATGAAATGGCCATTGCGACCGGAGGGCTTATCCGCTCGAAAGGGTAAGTTATGATGCTATCAAGCGACTCCATTCCTTCTTCGTTCTGAAGCCTCACACACTTCGGTCGGACGCGCCTGCGCACGCTCGCATCAGCCTGTGAGGCGCGGAAGAATTAACGACCGAGGTATTGACCGGCACTCGTATTTCGACGTGGGACGGCCCAGGCTTTGGTGCCGTTATCCATTTACCACTCTCGGATTGTGAACGGTGATGGTAAGCACTTCCCATACGCGGGTTCTGCCCGGTCACGCGCCGCCAAGCGCTTCTGCCTTCGCATCCAGCACGGCAACGGGCGGAGCTTGAGAACGAGGAAGAACCAACAGCGGGCATTGCCAGGTTCCAACGTCTGCCTCGGTAGATTGCGATACCAGACAGCTTACCCTGCCGGTCCTTCGGGTCCGCGGTACAATAACCGTGGGTATCGCCCGGAGAGGATGCACAACATGGCAGGCAGCTACGATGCGATTATTGTGGGAGCGGGACACAATGGATTGGTAACGGCGTGCTACTTGGCTCGCGCCGGATGGAAGGTTCTCGTTCTGGAACGACGGCCCGTCGTTGGCGGGGCGTGCGTCACCGAGGAGGTCTTTCCCGGCTTCAAAGTGTCCACGGCCGCCTACGTCAACAGTCTCTTCCGCAAAGAAATTACCCGCGATCTGCGCCTGAAGGAATACGGCTTCGAGCTGTTGGAGCGCAACCCCGCCTCTTTTTCCCCCTTTGCCGATGGCCGTTATCTGCTTCTTGGCTCCGACGGCGCGTTCAATCGCCGGGAGATCGCCAAGTTCAGCGCGCGCGACGCCGAGAACTATCCCAAATACGAGGCGATGCTGGAGCGCGTCGCCGATGTGGTGGAGCCGACGCTCTTGATGCGGCCGCCCAATCTCTTGCGTCCGGGGTGGCGCG